>RFVO01000025.1 GCA_009928005.1 Chitinophagia bacterium
TTCCAAGATGTAGATACCTTACTTACTAAAATTAGAGGTGTGCATAATTTAACGACTACCGAAGAATATATAAGAATGATAGCCATAAGTAGAATTATGCTACCAAATATTAAAAATATTCAAGCTAGTTGGTTAACCGTAGGAAAAGCCACTGCACAGGTTTGTTTGGAAGCAGGTGCAAATGATTTTGGAAGTATTATGCTAGAAGAAAATGTGGTAAGTGCTGCTGGAGCGCCTCACCGCTTTACTTATAAGACTATTCAGGAAGCGATTAAAGAAGCAGGTTTTGAGCCTCAGTTAAGAGACCAACAATACGAATGGAGAACCTTGCCAACGGCTATCCAAGAGCAAATCATAAACTACTAGTTAGTAAGCGCTTAGAAGCCCTTTAGCAGAAAATATTTTTACTATAAACAAGCCCTTGACTGTAACATTTAGGTCAAGGGCTCGTTTAATGCTAATAGAACCTTCTTTTATACATGAGCAACTTAACATGACTGACTTAGAATTCAATATTTGTGTAGATGATTACTCCGACGGAGTATACCGCTTTATACTAAAAATTAGTAAAAACAAGGAGGATGCCAAAGATATTGTGCAAACTGCTTTTGAAAAATTATGGGTGAATAGAGAAAAGGTAGAGACCTTGAAAGCCAAGTCCTATTTATTTACAGTGTCCTATCATTTAATGATTGACCAAATTAGAAAAGAAAATAAAATAGTGATGACGGATAGCTTTGATGAAAATGCCAATGCAATTACCCAGGGCAGTTCGGAATTAAAGCAATTATTACTTGCAGCTATTAATAATTTGAACCCCACGCAGAAATCACTCATTCTATTAAAAGATTACGAAGGTTATTCTTACCAAGAAATTGGGGAGATTATGCAGTTATCAGAATCCCAGGTAAAAGTGTATTTGCATAGAGCTCGATTAATTTTAAAAAATAAATTAACTCATCTTGAAAAAATGAGTGCTTAATAATGATTAACGAAAACAACTACGAAACATATTTCATGTCATACATTGACAATGAGTTAAATGCTACCGAAAGAGCAGCCGTAGAAGCTTTTGTCTTAACTGAACCCAAATATGCAGCCGCTTTAACTGTTTTTGAAAAAACAAAATTACAGGCTCCAAGTGTTGAGATGGAGGATAAAATATTTTTATACCGTTTTCCGGAAATGGAGGCTAGCTTAGACCCCGATTTTAAAAAATCATTATATAAAAAAGAAACACACCAACGTAAAATTATTTTTACACCTAATATTATAAGAGCTTCCTTTGCCATTGCAGCTTTATTAATTTTATTTATTAGCATTCAACTGTTTAAAACAAACACAATAATAAAAGAAAAAAATTTAGTTGCCTCTACCAATATCAATTCTTCTAATTCAAAGCAAATAGAAAATATAATTGTACAAAGCAATGAAGTAAATACCTCTTTTAATTATGGTAATAATGCTGTAATAGTAAGTACCCATCCTTTGAATAAAAAAATAAATGCTATCAATAATAGTGTGAATGAATCATCTACCAATAGCAAAAAAGATATAGAAATGCATAGCGCTTCAACCTATATAAACTCCAATACAATTAGTTTAGTTGAAAACCAGACACCTTCATTAGGAAAATTTCATGAAACCCAGATAGTTGCAAACTCTACGGAAACAGCCTCTAATGAAGAGACTAAAAATATTACTGTCATACCCACTACTTATAAAGAAATTGACACAGAAGAAGACAGAACTATTAATATTGGTATGCTTGAAATTGATGGTGCTGCTTTCAGAGGTATCACCAGAAGACTTTCAGCTTTATTAAAAAGAAATAAAATAGAAAAAGAAAAATAATTATGAAAAAACCTATTGCTTGTTTAACAATAATTGCCCCGCTAATATTAAGTTTATTAGTGCTATTAAACCTTCAAGGTTTTGCACAAAACGATAGTTCAAGAACCAAACCTACTTTTAAGTTAGTAACTGATAGCAGCTTTAGTGCAAATGATACTATTAGAATTGGCGATATGCTTATTATCAAAAAGCAAGGCGATCGCAATAACGAATATGATAATAAAAGTTATTATGATAGAAAAAGAAATAGACTTTATGGTACCACTTTAAATATCACTAATGGCAAAATAAAAAAAGATACATTCTTATCGGTAAATGAGGATACAGTAAAAATTGGTAGAATTAATGTAATTAAATCGCAGAGTGACGGTCATAAAAAAGATTGGCAGTCCATAATAGAGGATGGCGATTTTGACAATACACATATTAGCATAGAGCGTTTACCTAAAAAATTAAAAAATGTAACCACCAACTGGATGTCTTTTGATTTAGGTTACGCAAATTATAGTGACGAGTCGGCACAAATGGCTTATATAATGCTCTACCCCGGCCTTCCCTATAATAAATATTGGGTCAATTCAAGTAACTTAAAATTAGATAATCGAAAGTCAAGTAACTTTAATATTTGGATTGTACAACAAAAATTAAATCTCTACCAACATAAAATAAATTTAAAATACGGAGTAGGTTTTGAAATGTTCAATTTTAGATTTGAACAACCTGTAAGTTTTAGAAACGAACCGGGTAAAACGATATTCATGGACGATGTGAATTTTACAAAAAATAAATTATTCGTTAAATACTTAACAGTACCTGTTCAATTAAATTTTAAAGCCAACCCCAATAGCCCTAAAGGTTTTTATGCAAGTATAGGTTTAAGTGCGGGATATTTAGTAGATGCCAGAAACAAACAAATTAGTGCTGAAAGAGGTAAACAAAAATATGATGGCAATTTTGAATTAAATAATTTTAGGTTTGCCACCATTGGTGAATTAGGAATAGGTGGTATTAGATTATATGGCTCTTATGGTTCAATTAACTTATTTGATAAAAATCAAAGTAACTTTTCTTTATTTCCTTACGCAATTGGTTTAAGATTTAGTAATTTTTAAAAAATAAACTCCTATAAAAAAATTTGATTTGGTTTTGTTGAATTTTGGTGAAAAAAAGCCCCTCAAACTATTGAGGGGCTTTTTAGTTATATAAGATAATTAGCTAAAGCTTATAATATAAAATTTATACTAAATTTTCTGCGCCAAAATAAGGCTGCAATACTTTCGGAAGAGCAATACCAACTTCGGTTTGGTAGTTTTCTACTATAGCTGCAAAAATTCTTGGAAGGGCCAATGAACTACCATTTAATGAATGCGCAAACTGAATTTTACCAGCCGAATCCTTGAAACGACATTTCATTCTATAGGTTTGATAAGCTTGGAAATTAGAAACACTACTTACTTCAAGCCATCTCTTTTGTGCTGCACTATACACTTCAAAATCATAAGTAATGGCAGAAGCAAATCCCATATCTCCTCCACATAATCTTAGAATACGGTATTGTAAACCCAGACTTACTAATAGTTTTTCAACGTGGGCTACCATTTCATTTAATACTTCATCACTTTTATCGGGATGTACAATTTGTATAATCTCTACTTTCTCAAATTGATGCACTCTATTTAATCCACGCACCTCTTTTCCAAAACTTCCTGCCTCTCTTCTAAAGCAAGGAGAATAAGCGGTCATTTGTAATGGCAAATCTGTCTCTTTCAAAACCACATCTCTATAAATATTAGTAACAGGAACTTCCGCTGTAGGAATTAAATAAAAATTATCTGCAGCGGCATGGTACATCTGTCCTTCTTTATCGGGTAGTTGACCTGTGGCAAAAGCAGAAGCTTCATTTACCATAAAAGGAGGTAAATATTCTGTATAACCCGCTGCAATATTAAAATCTAGAAAATATTGCACCAAGGCTCTTTGAAATTTTGCACCCTTTCCAATATATAAAGGAAAACCACTACCTGTAATTTTAGAACCGGTTTCAAAATCAACTAAATTATATTGGCTAATTAAATCCCAATGCGCCTGAGCACCTGCATGGAGTATAGGTGTTTCACCCCCTTGCTTGATAATTTCATTTTCTTCAGGTGTTTTTCCTTTGGGCACTAAATCATGTGGCAGATTAGGAAATTGAACAATGGTATTTTGCAATTGTAATTCTACCTCGGCCATCTTTATTTTAAGTGGATCTAATTGTGTTTTTAAGCCTGCTACTTCGTTTTTCAAATTTTCTGCCTGCTGCTTTTCGCCTTTGGCCATTAGCCCTCCAATTTCTTTGGAAGCCGCATTCACCCTGGCTTGCATCTCATCAAAAGAAGCTTGTAATTGCTTTCTTTCATCATCCATGGCTATAACGGTATCCACCAAATCCAAATTTGCAAATTGCTTAATAGCCAATTTCTGCTTAGCTATTTCTTTGTTTTGGCGTAAAAAACTCACTTGTAACATCGGATCAAATTTTAGCAAAGATAATCAAAGCATTGTACTACGCCTAGATATCCCCTACCTTTGCCCCATAAATTGAAAATGAGTTATGGCCTCTATAAACGACGACTTTCAGACCAGGTGGTGGGATTTAGAGAAAAGACTGATGGACCGCTTTGGTAAAAAACCCGATGTAGAATCTATCTTATTTCTCATTGGGCTTCAAGAAACAGGCTTTTTAATAGAAAAAATAAGCAAGGAACAAAAGCAGGATCTCATGCATGTGGCTATTTGCAAGATCCTTTCTAGCAGCGGTTATTATATACTTGAAGGCCTAGATGAAGAGGGCTGGCCACATTTCAAACAATTAAAGAGCCTACCTACGATGGACTTAATAGAACAGGAGGGATTTTTAAAAGACCATATTTTACTCTATTTTGATAACAATAGCTTCTAGCTCATTGGTTTTTTAGTGTTTTTTATGAATCTTTGCATCAATAAAAAATAAACTATGCAATTCCCAGCCGATTTACGTTACACTAAGGACCACGAATGGATTAAATTAGAAGGCAACACTGCCACTATTGGTATTACCGATTTCGCACAAGGCGAACTTGGGGATATTGTATACATTGATATTAATACAGTAGGAAAAATGCTTTCAGCTGAAGCAGTATTCGGAACTGTTGAAGCTGTAAAAACTGTAAGTGATTTATTTTTACCAGTAGCAGGTACTATATTAGAAGTTAACCCAGCATTAACATCTCAACCAGAATTAGTCAACACCGATCCCTATGGTGCAGGTTGGATGGTAAAAGTAAATGTTGTTAATGCAGCTGATGTTACAGCTTTACTAACAAGTGAAGCGTATAGTCAGTTGGTTCATTAATCCACTATGACAAATTCATTTAAAACTTTAGTTTGGGTCATTTTTGAATTTGTACTCATATTTATTTTATTAAGTATGCCAAGTAGTGGTGAGCAAGGTACAGGCTTAGTATCTTTTATTTTATCATTACCTTTTGCTGATAAAGTAATACATATGATACTTTTTGGAAGTTTAGCCTTATCTATATTTTCTCATTTTGAACAGTATTCAAATATTTCTATTAGATCAACAAGAACAAAGGCAGTTAGTTTAATTGTTTGTATTTTATATGGAATTGGAATGGAATTTTATCAAAAATATTTTGTCCCCTCTCGAGGATTTGAAGTAGGTGATATGTTAGCAGATGCCACAGGAGCCTTACTAGGACTGCCTTTTTTTAATATGGTAAAACATTTTATTCAACCCAAATCGAAAAAATTGTAAATGGGTATTGAAAAAGACATACAACAAACGAATTTCAGAAATGAATTTCAAAAAATGGGTATTAATATTATTTATACCGCGAATTGGTTAAATGAGAAAATAGGTCAAATTTTGTCTACTGAAGATATTACCCAACAACAGTACAATATTTTAAGAATTTTACGCGGGAGCGATGTGCCTTTAAGTACTTTAAAAATTAGAGAGCGTATGTTAGATAAGATGAGTGATACCAGTAGAATTGTAGACCGCTTAATTGTAAAGGGTCTTGTTGAAAAAACAGCCTGCATAAAAGATAAAAGACTGGTAGATATCACTGTTACCAAAAAGGGACTCCAATTATTAGAAAAATTAGATGCACTAAATGAACACATTGATTCCATCTTAAAAGGAGTGAGTGAAAAAGAAGCAAATACCATAAATCAAATTTTAGATAAGCTTAGAGAAGATACCCAGCATTTATAAATTTAAATAAGTACCGATGCGTTTATTAATGAGTATCCTATTTATAGGATTTTTTCTTTTTACAAAAGCACAACCTGCATTCAACGATAAAAATGTTTTTGAATTTAGAGGCGTATGGGTGGCCACTGTTGAAAATATAGACTGGCCAAGTAAAAGAGGTTTATCCAATCAAGCGCAGAAAGAAGAATTTATTACACTACTAGATAGGCATCGGAAAAACGGCATGAACGCTATTATTATGCAAGTGCGTCCTTCTGGTGATGCTATGTACCCTTCTACTTTAGAACCTTGGAGCGAATATCTAATGGGTACGCAGGGCCTACCTCCTAGCCCCTTTTATGACCCCTTAGAATTTATGATTAACGAAACGCATAAAAGAGGCATGGAATTTCATGCTTGGATTAACCCTTACCGCGCAGTTTTCAATGTAAAAAAATCAAGTGTAGCGCCTAGTCATATTTCTAGACTACATCCTGAATGGTTTTTAACCTATGGAGATAAAAAATATTTTAATCCAGGTCTTCCTCAAGTATGGCAACATACGAATAGAATTGTGAGAGATTTAGTCATCAGATATGATATTGACGCAATTCATATGGACGATTATTTTTATCCTTACCGTATTGCTGGTAAAGAATTTCCGGATGAGAAAACCTATCAACAAGATAGTAGAGGATTATCAAAAGAGGATTGGAGAAGAAGTAATTGTGATACCATTGTCAAACAATTATATGCTAGCATTCACCAAATAAAACCAGGTGTACAATTTGGTATTAGCCCCTTTGGTATTTGGCGTAATAAATCAAAAGATCCTAGAGGCAGTGACACCAAGGCGGGTCAAACCAACTACGATGATTTATATGCCGATATATTATTATGGCTTGAAAAAGGTTGGGTAGATTATATTGCGCCTCAAATTTATTGGGAGCATGGGCATCCACTTGCGAATTACGATACCATTATTGATTGGTGGGACCAAAATAGTTATGGGAAAAATTTATACGTCGGCCATGGCATGTATAAAGCGGGCAGCAATACTCCTTGGAGAGATAAAAATGAACTTCCTTATCAAATAAAAAAATTGCGAAATTTGAAGCACACGAATGGTAGCGCTTATTTTAGTAGTAGTAGCTTTAATAATAATATAAATAATTGGAATGATAGCTTGCAACAAAACTATTATCAAAAACCGGCCTTATTACCTACTATGCCTTGGCTGGTTCAATATAAAGTAGAAGCACCTTTAGTAAACAAGCAAAGTATTAGTAGTTATCAAATTCAAGTAAAGGCTATCAGCACTATTAAACAGTATGCAGTATTAGAAAGTACGAACAACCAGTTTTCTGTAGCTGCCATTCTTATGCCCGATACTAAAACAATTAATCTAAATGCCTTAGGTATTCAGAAAAAGTCCAATACACAATACTGGTTAGTTGCAATTGGGAAACAAAATCAATTAAGTAGTTTAGTAGCGCTTAATTAAGAATAAATTTTTTATTAATCAAAGGACCTTTTTAAAGAAATATTTTCATTCGCTTTAATAATTAGAGGCACATGCTCAACAATAGTCATATCATTGTCTAGTCCAAAGGCTTTTTGATCACTTTGAGATAAATGCTTAATATTAAAGTAGACATCCATAATAAAGTCTTCTCTAATAGATAATTCATTTTCAATAGAGAAAAAGCTTTCTATAATAACATACGTGATATCGGTGTGGAAGTCCTTACTTTTTAAAGATTCATACTTGCTATAAATACCCAATTCTTGAGACTCATTTAATTCTTGCATCACTTTTTTAAAGCACAAATTCACACGGGGTTGAATTCTAAAACCTAATTTAAAATCGACACGCATAACTTTATCGTCCACTAATTCTTTAATAGTATATTCCATTCCATATGGCGAATCGGTTCTGTCTATATGTAAGAACCAATAAATGTCGGCACGTTTTGGTTTTCTATTCAATATAGAATCAATAATACGATGCTCAATTTCTCTATGGTTATTTGCCTTTGTTAAATACACTAAATGGGTTGCATATTTAGGCACATCTTTATCAACACTTAACTCAGAAAGTGGTTCTAAATAATCTTTCAACTTTACAAAGTCTAAATAACGATTTGCAATTTTCCTAGCACGATGCCAAATCATCATCACAAATATCATGCTTAAAGAAAAGATGAAAGTAATTGCAGCTTCTTTTATTTTTACAAAATTGGCAACAAAGAATGAAATTTCAACAATGGTAAAAATTAAAATAATAAGTGCTACTAATGATTGGCTCCACCTTTTTACATTCAACATATAAAAATTCATTAGCATAGTAGTCATCATCATACAAATAATAATAGAAAAGCCGTATGCCGATTGCATACTTTCACTTTTCTTAAAATACAAAAGCATAGTCACACAGCCCACCCATAAAATAAAATTCAAACTAGGTATATAAATTTGTCCTTTTTGGTCGGTCGGAAATTTAATAGTAACACGTGGCCAAAAATTTAAACTTATAGCTTCAGAAATTAAAGTAAATGAGCCGCTAATTAAGGCTTGACTTGCAATAATAGTTGCCATGGTAGCAATACCAATACCAATAATTAAGAACCAATGCGGCATAATATTAAAGAAAGGGTTCATTCCATTGTCGCTTTGACCAATAAAGTCTAACAAATATGCACCTTGACCCATATAACTCATTACCAAGGCCACTTTTACAAACATCCAACTAACTTGAATGTTTTGACGACCACAATGGCCTAGATCGCTGTATAAAGCCTCGGCCCCAGTGGTGCAGAGAAAAACCGCACCTAAAAGCCAAAATCCATTTGGGTAATGTACTAATAAATCATAAGCATAATAAGGGTTCAATGCGCTTAAAATACCTACATGATGTAAGACTTGAGAAAGTCCTAAAATTAAAATCATGGAGAACCAAATAAGCATAATAGGTCCAAAAGCAAATCCAATAATTTTAGTTCCAAAACGTTGAAAGAAAAACAACAATGAAATGATGGCTAATACAATTCCTACCGTTAAATTATTACCCGGTACAAAAACTTTTTCTAACCCATGTACACCTGCTAAACCTTCAATAGCAGATGAAACAGAAATAGGTGGTGTAATCATTCCATCGGCAAGCAACATAGCAGCACCAATGATTGCAGGCACATATATCCATTTTACGTATCGACGAATTAAAGCAAACAAAGAAAAAATTCCTCCTTCACCACGATTATCTGCACGAAGTGTTAAAAAAACATATTTGAAAGTAGTTTGTAAAGTTAAAGTCCAAAAAACACAAGAAATGGATCCGTAAACTAATTGTTCAGTAATAACTTTATGATGGATAATGGCTCCAAAAACATACAAAGGAGAGGTTCCAATATCACCATAAATAATACCAAGTGTAACTATTAAACCTGCTACCGAAAGTTTGTGTGCGTGATTGGCGCCAGCTGATTGTCCCATGGATCAAAGTAAATTGAGGACAAAGTTTATAAAAATAATAATTAGAAACAGCTTATTATGCTAAGTATTTTAAAAATTTCTCTAAGTATTTTACTAAAGCTTGTAATTACCCCATTTGGCTTCCACCGCTTTGAAACGAAAGTCAAAAATTCCTTGAAGCTGCTTTTTAACCAAAATTACCTGGGCGATATCGCCTAAAAAGCCCAAAGGAATTTTATAATGAACTATATCTTCCATTTTGACGCCGCCCTTTACTTCGGTAAAGTGGTGCTGATGATGCCACATTGTATAAGGACCAAAGCGCTGTTCATCTACAAAATAGGCGCCTTCCTTTACATGGGTAATCTCTGTCATCCAATAAAGTGGTATGCCTAAGAGAGGCTTTACAGTATATTCTATAATTTGGCCCGGGTACATTTTAGCACCATGGTACTTACTAATAATATTAAAACCCATTTTTTCAGGGGTAATTTTAGCAAGATTCGCTGGGCTGCTAAAAAAATCCCAAGCTTCTTGCAGGGAGATTGGAATAAATTGCTCTGTATGCAGGCTATATACTTTTGACATACTATAATAACAACTAAGTCTTGTTTTTGTTGTAATAATTCACCCTAAAGCCATTAATTTTAACCTATGATAACTAAGGCCGCCCAATTAAAGGCATTTGAAACAATATACGAGAACTTAAATGCACAACAAAAATTGGCCGTGGATACGATTGAAGGTCCCGTCATGGTCATTGCAGGACCTGGAACAGGCAAGACCCAAATACTTGGTGCACGTATTGGAAAAATACTTTTAGAAACCGATACTGCTCCCGAAAATATATTATGCCTTACCTACACCGATGCCGGTGCCATTGCCATGCGCAAGCGATTAGTAGGTTTTATTGGGGCTAGTGCTTACAAAGTAAATATTGCTACTTTTCATTCTTTTTGTAACGATATCATTCAAGATAATTTATACTTATTTGAAAAGTCTAGCCTAGATCCTATTTCTGAATTAGAAAAAATTGAGCTCTTAAAAAAACTCATCGACCAATTTGATAAAAACAACCCTTTAAAAAGATACCGAGGCGATGTATATTATGAAATGAATAATCTAAGCAAATTATTTAGTGCCATGAAAAAAGAAGGTTGGACCAGTACTTATTTAGTGCAGCAAATTGATCTTTACATTTCTGAAATACCTACTAGAGATGAATTCGTATACAAGAAAAAATACAAACAGTTTGAAGCAGGTGCATTAAAACAAGGACTAGTAGATGCAGCACTTGAAAAAATGGAAAAATTAAAAGCAGCCGTACTTGCTTTTGATAACTACCAATCACTGATGAAATCGCATAGCAGGTATGATTTTGACGATATGATTAATTGGGTAATTGCAGCTTTCAAAGAAAATAAAAACTTACTAGCACAGTATCAGGAAAAGTATTTATACCTATTAGTAGACGAATACCAAGACACGAGCGGAACACAAAATGAACTGGTACAATTATTAGTGAATTATTGGGACCAACCCAATTTATTTGTGGTAGGTGATGACGATCAAAGTATATTCAGGTTCCAAGGTGCCAATGTAGAAAACATGTTGCATTATCAAAAGCAGTACCATGAAGCCATTACCACTATTGTGCTTGAAAACAATTATAGGTCTACCCAGCCTATTTTAAATGCATCTACTTTAGTAATAAATAATAACCAAGAAAGGCTTATCAATAAAATAGAGGGCCTTACTAAAATTTTAATAGCTGCCTTACCTGAAAATAAAAATATTGAAGTCCTTCCTTCTATTTATGCTTACAACGATCCGCAAGAAGAAATGATAGGTATTGCTGAAAAAATTAATCAACTCATTCTAGCAGGAACTTCTCCCAAGGATATAGCGGTATTGTATAAAGAAAATAAATACGGAGAAGAGATTGCGCATTTTTTACAACAAAAAAATATTCCGTTATTTAGCAAAAGAACAGCTAATTTGTTTGATCAAGTACTTATTCAACAAATTATAAGAATATTAGACTACCTCGCTTGCGAATGGGATCAACCCAATGAAGGGGCTAATTTATTATTTGAAATTTTACATTTTTCCTGGTGGAAAATTTCTCCTATCACTATTGCAACATTAACCGAAGAAGCGAATCAATTAAAGTATGCGCATTCAGAAAATACTTTTAGAAAAGTATTAATTGATAAAACAAAGGAAGTGCAAACTGAATTGTTTAACGAAGGGGGGATGAGTGAAGTGGCTAAAGCCATGCAAGTATTAGAAGACCTCATTAGTCAGGTGGCCAATGTAACCTTGATTAACTTAATAGAACAAGTATTACAAAAGACAGGTATTATTCAAAATGTATTAACGGGGCCTAATAAAAACCATGAGTTAAACATAGTAAGTACATTTTTTGATTTTATTAAAGAAGAAACACATCGTCATCCAACCTTACATTTAAATAGCTTGGTAGATATGTTAAAAATGATGCGTAGAGAAGATATTCGCTTGCCTTTACCTATTACTACAGGCAGCGATGCAGGCGTGAATTTATTAACTACCCATGGCAGTAAGGGCTTGGAATTTCAATATGTATTTTTAGCCGGCACCAATGCGCAGTATTGGGAAAAGAAAAGAAGAACTGCCAGTGCAGGTTATACCCTACCCGATACTGTTTTAAGTAGTTTAGAACATGCAGATGATAAAGAAGAACTAAGAAGATTATTTTATGTAGCCATTACAAGGGCAAAACAATTTTTAACTATTTCTTATAGTCAGTATAAAGCAGATGGCAAAGAGGCCGAACCTAGTCAATTTATTATTGAAGTATTAGAAGGCAAAGAAGCTAGTATTCAAAAAATAGAATTACCGCAGGATATCAAAACATCTTATAAGTTACTTCGTTTGCAAACAGCACCCATGCCAGAAATTCAACAACTAGAAGATGATTTTATAAATCCTAAACTAGAAAAATTTTCTATGAATGTAACTGCATTGAATAATTATTTAAAATGTCCATTACATTTTTACTACAATAGTTTAATTAGAGTACCTGCGGGTAAATCGGAGGCCACTACTTTTGGCTCAGCCATTCACGATGCTTTGAATAAGTTATTTAAGAAAATGCAAGAAGCGGGTAATAATAGTTTTCCCGATACACAAACCCTCATTCAAGACTTTAACTACTATATGAATAGGCATCGAGAAGCCTTCACACAACAAGAGTTTAAGGATAAAACAGAATTAGGCGAAACGGTACTTATAAAATATTATGATAGATATATAAATGAGTGGAATAAAGTAGTGTCTACTGAATTTCGTATCAACAATATAGTCGTAAAAGAAATTCCTTTAAAAGGAACCATTGATAAAATTGAATTTAATGGAAAGCAAGTAGTAGTAGTTGATTACAAAACTGGTAATATAGAAAACGCAAGAGAAAAATTAAAAGGGCCGAATGAAAAAAATCCTTTAGGAGGCGATTATTGGAGGCAGGCCGTATTTTATAAAATACTTTTAAACCACCATCCTAAAAACTGGGAAGTGACTACAGCCGAATTTGATTTTATAGAACCCAATAAGAAAAAGGAGTTTGAAAAAATTATAGTGCCAATTACAGATGCTGATATAACTACCGTGAGTCAACAAATTCAATTGGTTTGGGGCAAAATTCAATCCAAGGATTTTTATACAGGGTGTGGCAAGGAGGATTGCCATTGGTGTAATTTTGTCAAAACAAACGAATTAGCGGTGGCACTGCATGAAATAAAAGCAAGCGCTGAATCAGACGAAGAATAAATCAATTAAGTTTGCATTCTATGAGGAAGCTTTCATTACTGAAATTATTGGTCTTGGCTATTTGGGCCCTTTCAAGCATTATACAATTAGAAGGCTGCGCCAATATTGTTCCTCCCAGTGGAGGACCTAAGGATAGTTTGCCTCCTTACTTAATTGCAGCAAGACCTATTGATTCTGCCACTAATGTACACCCTAAAGAAATTTTAGTAGGTTTTAACGAATATATTACCACTACTTCAATTCAAGAAAATTTAATTATTTCTCCTACATTAAAAAATATGCCGCTCATTGACGCGCGCTTAAATAGTATTAGAATAAGAATTACCGATACCTTATTAGACAATACCACTTATAGCATTCAATTTGGTAACGCCATTAAGGATGTGAACGAAGGTAATATCTTAAAAAATTTTACTTATGTTTTTAGTACCGGCACTCGTTTAGATACTGGAAAAATAAAGGGTAAAGTTGTACTTGCTGAAAGCGGTAGAGTGGATAGTAGTTTTGTAGTTATCTTACATCCTGCAAATAAAGACTCTGCTATTTTCAAAGAGCGTCCTAATTATTATACCAAGCTAAATGGTAAAGGACAGTTTAGTTTTAATTATTTACCTAAGGGCAGCTACCAAATTTTTGTACTCCCTAACGATTACACTAAAAAGTACGATGATAGCACTAAGTTTTTTGCTTTTTTAGATAGTACTATTAGTATTGAAACTACAAAGGACTCTATCCAACTATATGCTTTTCAAGGAGCTAAAAAGCCAATTAAATTAAAGTCAAGCAGTACTTTAAAATCTAATAAAAAGGGTGCTACTTTGAAATACAGCAAAGATTTTGATGGAAGTGAACAAGATATTTTACATCCCTTACACTTAACATTTGAAACGCCAATACATTTTAACGATAGTTTCCCTATAGCTTTATGCGATACATTTAATAAAAAACTAGCCGGCGCTAACATTAGCATTGATACAGCTCATCCTGAAACTATTATTGTTTCTTATCCTTGGAAATTTTCCACCAAGTATCGATTAATAATTCCACAAGCCTCCATTAAAGATTCTTTAAACAATATTCTACTCAAAACAGATACCCTTGCTTTTATTACAAAAAAAGAAGAGGCTTATAATAGCGCTACCATAAAAATGAAGGGTTTTGAAAATTTAAAAAATCCAATACTACAACTAAGCCAGGACGATAAAGTTAAATTTAGTTACCCTATTGTTTCATCGCTCCTTACTATTCAACAATTGCCTCTTGGGGAATATACCCTTACACTGTTAATTGATAATAATAATAACGGCAAATGGGATACAGGTGCTTATTATGGAAAGCAAAAAAGACAGCCAGAAATGGTAAAATGGTTTACTACCCCATTGAATATTAGGGCCAATTGGGAGAATGAAATAAATTTAATTTTAAATAAGTAGTTTTACAGCTAGTATAACAATATGCAATTACCTTCTACTTTATTAGAAAACGCGGTGGCTGAATTTGCCAAGCTTCCAGGCATTGGTAAAAAAACTGCACTGCGATTGGTTTTGCATTTATTAAAACAAGAGCAGGACGTCACCAATAGTTTTAGTGAGGTATTAAAAAAAATGCGCAAGGAAATTCAATTTTGTCAAAAATGTTATAACATAAGCGATGGAACTATTTGTTCTATTTGTGCCAATTCAGGCAGACAAAAAAATACTATTTGCGTGGTCGAAAATATCAGAGACGTAATTGCTATTGAAAATACTCAACAATTCAATGGCACCTATCATGTACTAGGGGGCATTATCTCTCCATTAGACGGAATTGGTCCCGAGCAATTGACCATTGACCCACTTATTGATAGAGTTAAAAAAGACAAAGTAACCGAGTTAGTTTTTGCCTTAAATCCCAATATTCAAGGCGATACCACTATATATTATATTCAAAAAAAGCTAGGCACTAGCACTTGCATGATTACTACCATTGCAAGAGGTATTGCCTTTGGGGGTGAATTAGAATACGCCGATGAAATGACACTTGGTAAGAGTATATCCAACCGCCAACCTATACACCAGTATATTAAATAGGCAAATTCAACCGAATTGTATAATTTTGATGTTCAAACATTAAGTATGAGAATTCTATTCATTTTATTATTTGCTATGATAGTAAGTAGCCCCTTAGTGGCACAAAAAAATTATAGCACCACGAAGGCAGAAGTACATTTTATTGCAGTGGACGACAATGATATTGATGCAGTTAATAAAAATGCAGTCTGCCGTCTACAATCCAATGGTGATTTGAGTTTCATCATGCTTATCAAAGATTTTACATTTGAAATGGAAGGCATGCAAAAACATTTTAATGAAGAATATTTAGAAAGTGATCAATTCCCTCGTGCCTTTTTTAATGGCAAAATCACTAATTTTTCTAGTATTAATTTTTCCAAGGATGGTAATTACCCAGTCACTGTTTCAGGCACCATGCAGGTACATGGAGTCAATAAATCCATCCAAACCAGTGGAATGATAGAAATTAAAAACGGGCTACCTATTGCCACTGCTAAATTCACTGTTACCTTAAAAGACTTTAAAATTGGAGGTATATTAATTAAGATGGTAGCCGATAAAATCAATGTCGATATTAAAGCTGCTTTACAGTAAAAGTAAGTTAGCAATATAGTATAAAGGGGCTTTATTTGGCTGCAAAGCAATAGTGTATTAACTTTGCCCCGCATTGCAGGCGGATTTGTTTATTGTTCAACCTGCCTTCCGAAAGGGAAAAAAGAACTAATAAACGATACTATTTTCACTCCCCACTTATCAATAGTATTAATTAGTTACTCTACTTTTCTTTTGGATATATGCATAAAAACTTATTTATGTCAATTCAAGAGACACTCAAAAAAAGAATTTTAGTTATTGATGGTGCCATGGGTACCATGATACAGCGCCATAAATTAACGGAGGCCGATTACCGCGGTACTCGATTTGCCAATTGGCCTTCAGACCTTAAAGGCAATAACGACTTACTATGTATTACCCAGCCTGCTATTATTACAGGAATTCATTTACAATATTTAGAAGCCGGTGCCGATATTATTGAAACCAATACTTTCAGTAGTACTTCTATTGCCATGGCCGATTATGATATGCAGTCATTGGCTTATGAATTAAATGTGGCTGCTGCTAAATGTGTAAAAGAAGCCATTAACCAATACAAATCAAAACATCCTAACACAACAGAGAAATATATTGCAGGTTCTATTGGACCTTTAAATAAAACTTTAAGTTTATCACCGGATGTAAATAATCCAGGTTTTCGTGCCGTTACATTTGATGAAGTAGTGGTGGCTTATACAGAACAAATAAGAGGTCTTGTTGATGGAGGCGTAGATGTGATTTTAATTGAAACTATTTTTGATACTTTAAATGCGAAGGCGGCCATTTTTGCAGTGAAAGAATTTTTTAGAAAAGAAGGTAAACCTGAATTACCTATGATGATTAGTGGAACCATCACCGATGCATCAGGTAGAACTTTAAGTGGTCAAACCTTAGAAGCATTTTATACTTCAATTGAACATGCTAAACCATTAAGTGTTGGCTTAAACTGCGCCTTAGGGGCACAAGAAATGAGAAGTCATATAGAAGAACTTTCACAAATAGCCACCTGTTATACATCGGCCTATCCCAATGCAGGGCTACCGAATGCAATGGGTGAGTATGACGAAGAACCACATCAAACAGCACACTTTATTGAAGAGTGGGCTAAAAATAAATTTGTAAATATTGTAGGGGGCTGTTGCGGTACCACTCCAGACCATATTAAACATATGGCGGATAATGTAAAAAATATTACGCCCCGTGCGCTTCCTATTTTAGACCCAACTATTTAAATTATGAGTGAAGAAATATTACATATTAAACCATATTTAAGATTAGCCGGATTAGAACCCTTAGTGATTCGTCCTGAAACTAATTTTGTCAATGTGGGTGAAAGAACCAATGTAACTGGTTCAAAGAAATTTGCAAGGCTCATTAAAGAAAATAAATATGAAGAGGCTTTATCTGTAGCAAGAAGTCAGGTAGAAAGTGGTGCGCAAATTATTGATGTAAACATGGATGACGCCCTTTTAGAAGGGGTAACTGCCATGACCACTTTCTTAAACTTAATACAAAGCGAACCAGATATTGCCAAGATACCTATCATGATTGATAGTTCTAAATTTGAAATTATTGAAGCGGGTTTAAAATGTGTACAAGGAAAATGTATTGTGAATTCTATTTCCATGAAGGAAGGAGAAGCGAAGTTTATTGAACAAGCCCATATTTGTAAAGCCTTTGGTGCCGCTGTAATTGTAATGGCCTTTGATGAAAAAGGACAAGCCGATACCAAGGACCGTAAAATTGAAATTTGTTCCCGTGCTTATAAAATTTTAGTAGATCAAGTAGGATTTGATCCTCAAGACATAATTTTCGATCCAAATATTTTTGCAGTAGCCACCGGTATTGAAGAACATAATAATTATGCCGTAGATTTTATTGAAGCTACCCGTGTGATCAAAGAAAAAATGCCCCTTGCTAAAGTAAGTGGTGGTGTATCAAATGTATCTTTTTCCTTTAGAGGGAATGATGCAGTTCGTGAAGCCATTCATGCTGTGTTTTTATTCCACGCTGTTAAAGCGGGTATGGATATGGGTATTGTGAATGCAGGTCAATTAGAAGTCTATGATGAAATTGAACCTACTTTAAGAAACTTATGCGAAGATGTTATCTTAAATAGAAATAACGACAACAACGAAGCCACTGAAGCCTTAATTCAATATGCAGATACGGTTAAAGCAAAAGGCAAAGTGGAAGTAAAGAGTGCTGCTTGGAGAGAAGGCACCGTAGAAGAAAGATTAGCGCATTCATTAATTAATGGTATTACCGATTTTATTGACGCAGATACAGAAGAAGCCAGATTACAATACAGCGAACCTTTAGAAGTAATTGAAGGCCCTTTAATGGCAGGAATGAATCAAGTGGGTGATTTATTTGGTTCTGGCAAAATGTTTTTACCGCAGGTGGTAAAAAGTGCTAGAGTGATGAAAAAAAGTGTCGCAGTTTTAACACCTTATATTGAAGCGGAGAAAGAAAGAAAAAAATTAGCCTCTATTAATCCGAATGGCGCGAGCAAGGGGCCTGCTAAAATATTATTAGCCACTGTAAAAGGTGATGTGCATGATATTGGTAAGAATATTGTGGGTGTTGTACTTGGTTGTAATGGATATGAAATTATTGACTTAGGGGTAATGGTGCCTGCCGATAAAATTTTAGCTGAAGCACAAAAACACGATGTAGATATTATTGGACTCAGTGGATTAATTACGCCTTCTTTAGATGAGATGGTACATATTGCTAAAGAAATGAAACGTAAGGGAATGACGATGCCACTTATGATTGGTGGTGCTACTACTTCTCGTATGCATACTGCCGTAAAAATTGCGCCAGAATATGGAGAGGGTGTGATTCATGTATTAGATGCCTCCAGAAGTGTAACGGTGGCAGGTTCTTTATTAAATAAAGATCAGAAAGCATCTTTTTTATTAGAATTGGAAAAATCCTATGCAGGTTTAAAATCTGATTTTGATAATAAAAAAACAACCAAGCAATCACTCAGCTATGAAGATGCTTTGAAAAATAAAGCCATCATTGATTGGGAAAATTTTAAAGTAGTTGCACCTAGCTTTACAGGAAATAAAGCCATTGAAATAAACGACTTATCTTTACTAATTGACTATATTGACTGGAAACCCTTTTTCATTGCTTGGGAATTGCATGGTAATTTTCCTGCTATTTTAACAGATTCGGTAGTAGGTGAAGTTGCTACAAAATTATATGCCGATGCGCAAAAATTATTAAAGCAAATTGTTGAAGAAAAATGGTTGACCGCCAAAGGGGCCATAGGCTTCTGGCCTGCTAGTTCTCATAACGATGATGTAATGGTAGAAAATGGTAAAGAAAAAATAGCCTTACATTTTTTAAGACAGCAAGCTAAAAAAACCGTGGGTCAACCGAATTATTCTTTAGCCGATTTTATTTGTCCAGCTACTGAAAATAAAAAAGATTTTATAGGTGCCTTTGCAGTCACTATTCATGGTATTGAAAAATATATTAAACAGTTCGAAGAAAACTTAGATGACTATAATAAAATAATTTTACAAGCCTTAGCCGACAGGCTCGCAGAAGCCTTTGCAGAATACTTACACGCTAAAACTAGAAAAGAATATTGGGGCTATGCGGCAGATGAAACTTTAAACAATGAGTCTTTAATTAGTGAGCAATATGTGGGCATTCGTCCTGCACCAGGTTATCCTGCTTGTCCCGACCATACCGAAAAATATACTTTGTTTAATTTATTGGATGCTGAAAAAAATACGGGTATTAGTTTAACTGAAAGTTTAGCCATGTACCCAGCCTCTAGTGTTTGTGGTTGGTACTTTGCAAATCCACAAAGTCAATATTTTGGACTAGGTAAAATTAGTCAGGACCAAGTATTAGATTATACAAAAAGAAAGAATAAGCCTTTAGAATATATCACAAGATGGTTACAACCGGTGATTGATTAATTTTTTTCAAACAACCACCATAAACGTTTACGTGGTTTTACTTTGTAATTCTTTTTTACATATTTACGTATATGTTCCATGGCTTCGTCTACACTATCTGTGAATAGCATAAATTTTCTATCCTCTGCTGCAATTGTTCCTTCTGCAATCATATGATCCATCCAATGATGAAAGGGTTTGTAATACTCTTTACCCATCACAACAATTGGAAAATCATTGATGACCTTGGTTTGTGCTAAGGTTAAGGTTTCAAAAAATTCATCTTGTGTACCAAAACCTCCTGGCATAATAATAAAAGCGTAAGAATACTTTACGAGTAGTACTTTTCTAATAAAAAAATAATTAAACGTAATGGACGTTTGTGTATAAGGGTTCGGTGCTTGTTCAAAAGGCAGTTTAATATTACAACCAATCGATGCTCCTCCATTTTCAAAAGCCCCTCTATTGGCAGCTTCCATAATACCCGGCCCACCTCCGGTCATAGTTGTAAAACCTAATTCGGCAATTTTTTTACCAATCTCTCTAGCCATTTTATAGTACTGATGATTTTCATCAAATCTTGCTGAACCAAAAACAGTAATACTAGGCCCCACAAAATGTAAAGTTCTAAAGCCTTTAATAAATTGAATAAAAATTTGAAGGGCAAATAAAAATTCATTTACCCTAGGTTTAGGCCCTTCTAAGTCATATTGCTTAAAAGCTGGAATAATTCTTTGCTTTTCTATTGGTTTCATGGCTACTTTAAATATTTTAACAAATCTTCTTGTTGAAGTTAGAATAAATATTAAAGCATAGTACACTAAATAAGCTAAATTTGGCCTATCATTTAATAACAATTATGAAGTCATTGATTGGCCTTAGATTTTTACTTTTCCCCTTGCTTTTTTCCTTGCTTTTTTCCTTGCAAGGTTGGTCTCAAAATACATCTATCCCCTTAGTTGTGGTAGAACAAATACAAGCCTACTCTTACTTAAACCCTACTGCTAGTTATTGGAAAGTTCCTGCAAATATCAATCCTATTTTAGAAAGCTTAGATAGTAGTCTTTTTGTTAGTTTAAAAATGCAAAGAGATAAAAGCTATATCACTAGCACCAAAACACTTACTAAGTTAACGCAGGCGGGTAAAATAAAAATTGATTGGTCTAATAGTAGTCAAATACCTTATCATGCTTATATTGAAATTTACGAGATGTACCCAGAATTTGCTTTTCAGAATGATTTAGTAAAATTATCTGCGGGCAAAAAGGACAGTATTCATTCAGTATGGTTTATTGCTTGTTCTATTTTTAATTTAAAACAAGAGCGTATTTTTCAGAAAACAATTATGTTGGGTTTTACCCCCGTTGAATCTTTAGGGATAGGCTATACAATTAAGTCTACAGCGAGTATGCCTGGTCTAGTTTATAATGCGATTTCTAAGGCTATGAACTATTTGGATGCAGAAGGCGACGAAATAGATTTTATCGAAGTCAAAGTTCCAGCAGCCTATGCGACAGACAATTACTGGATGCCTTTTGTACACAATAAGCCAAGAATACTATTTGATACTACAAAGCAATTTATATCTTTTATAGACAATGTAGGAGTACATGCTTTAAGAATACCACCTGCTGTTTTGAAAAAAATAAATAACAAAGATAAATCTGTAACCAACCCCTATAAAAACATAGTAGAGCTCATTAAAAAAACAAGACCTTATTTCAATAGAAATGAGTACTATCAAGTCATACAGCCATTAAGAGATATTCAAAATAATATCGACTATACTTTAGAATCCTATATTGAATTTAATAGCGAACCAACATTCAGCGAAAATAATACACCTAAATTAGCTATTCAATTTTTAACTGAAGTCACACAAATTATTTTTCAAGACAAGGATAGTATTGGTTATTTTTCCGTTAAAGACTTCGTTAAAGAAGAAAATAAATTTTATTACCCTGATATTGTTTATAATGGGTATGACTCTACCCAAACTGCTAACCTGGGTACATTTTTTGCAAAACAACCCATCACGCAATCAAGAGTCATTAGTGGTAGCGCTATGCAACATGATTTTGTCATTCAACTGAATTATGAAAATAATATTACCACAGTGCTTATTGATAAACAAATAGTAATGGTTATCAGTGGTCATAAAAAACCCGTTCAAATGGTTGAAAAAAGAACTACCCTTCCAGCATTAGAAAATTTATTATTGTTAATTGCATATGCAGAGATATTTCAACAACCTGGATAAAAAATTATTGCATGCGTATTGTAAGTTATAATATCAATGGAATTAGAGCCGCTATTAAAAAAGGGCTTATAGAATGGCTAAGCGAATATCCTGTAGATATTTTCTGTGTTCAAGAAACCAAGGCTACTGAAAATGATATCGACCTTTCATTATTTACAAACCTTGGCTATCATGTCTACTGGTTTGCTGCTCAAAAAAAAGGCTATAGCGGCGTTGCAATTTTTAGCAAAATAAAACCCAACAAAGTCCAAAAAGGCAATGGATATGAAATGAGTGATTTTGAGGGCAGGGTCATTAGAGTTGATATAGGAGATTTAACTATTGTGAATGCCTATTTCCCCTCTGGAAGCAGCGGAGTGGAGAGACAGAACTATAAATACCAATGGTTAAAAGAATTTGAAATCTATTTAAAAAAGCTAGCAAAGAAGCACCCCAAAATTGTGCTTGCAGGCGACTATAATATTGCACATCAAGAAATAGATATTCATGATCCTAAAGGAAATAAAAATTCTTCTGGTTTTTTACCGGAAGAAAGAGCTTGGATGGATAACTTTTTAAAAAATGGATGGGTAGATAGTTATAGAAAAATAAATCCTACCACCACCGGTGGTTATTCCTGGTGGACCCAAAGATTTCCTAGTGTAAGACTTCAAAATAAAGGATGGCGTATCGATTATTTATGTACGACAGAAGCGCTAAGTAGCTTCATTAAAGCCGCTACCATCCTGCCT
>RFVO01000026.1 GCA_009928005.1 Chitinophagia bacterium
AATTTTTGTTACACATTTTAAAATGAATGATGTTGGTAAATGAAGCATTTGCTTCAGTATCCCTTTTGTACCTTCGCGTAATCTATAAAGAATAAGAAAATACTAATGGAAATTACCGTCAAAACAGCTCAGCAACTAAGATTAACACCCGAAGAATTTGAAAATATAAAAACGAAACTAGGTCGCACGCCTAATTTCACAGAGCTATGTGCTTTTAGTGGAATGTGGTCTGAACATTGTAGTTATAAAAATTCAATTAAGTGGTTAAAAACTTTACCTCGTGATGGAGGAAGAATGTTGGTAGCTGCTGGTGAAGAAAATGCGGGTCTTATGGATATTGGTAATGATTATGGTGTGGTTTTTAAAATTGAATCACATAATCATCCAAGTGCATTGGAACCTTTTCAAGGTGCAGCAACAGGAGTAGGCGGCATTCAAAGAGATATATTTACAATGGGTGCCAGGCCAATCGCATCTCTTAATAGTTTACGATTTGGAAAACTAGAAGATAAAAAAACACAACGTTTACTTGCTGGTGTTGTGCATGGTATTGGGCATTATGGAAACTGTTTTGGTGTGCCTACAGTAGGAGGTGAATTGTATTTTGAAGAGTGTTATCATACTAATCCTTTAGTGAACGCGATGAGCGTGGGCATTGTAAAAGCTGGTAAAACAGTTAGTGCAATTGCATTAGGTAAAGGCAATCCAGTTTTTTTTGTAGGTAGTGCAACAGGAAAAGATGGTATTGGTGGTGCAAGTTTTGCATCAGCAGAAATTACTGCCGATAGCGTAGAAGAATTACCAGCAGTGCAAGTGGGTGATCCCTTCCAAGAGAAAAAATTATTAGAAGCTTGTTTAGAAGTAATCGAAACTGGTGGCGTAATAGGAATGCAAGATATGGGTGCAGCAGGTATTATTTGTTCTACTGCAGAAATGAGTGCCAAAGGACAAGTGGGAATGCGCATTGATTTAGATAAAGTTCCTACGCGTCAACAAAATATGAAAGCATGGGAATTATTATTAAGTGAGAGTCAAGAAAGAATGTTGATGGTGGTAGAAAAAGGAAAAGAAGCACAAGTTTTAGCTGTGTTTGAAAAATGGGATTTGTCATGTTCTAATATTGGAGAAGTAACCGATGATGGCTTATTGAACTTTTACATGAATGGCGTATTGGAAGCTTCGCTCCCTGCTTATGAATTAGTATTAGGTGGAGGCGCTCCTCAATACACGCGTGAATATACAGCGCCTACTTATTTAGCAAAAGTGAATGCATTTGATATGAGTTCGGTAGCAGATACCACGAACTTACAAGAATCGGTGAAGCAGTTAGTGCAAATTCCAAACATTGCTTCGAAGCGTTGGATATATACACAATACGATAGCATGGTGGGTGCTGCAAATGCATCTACTAATGCACCAAGTGATGCATCAGTGGTTATTGCCAAAGGAACTGGTAAGGCGTTGGCTATGACAGTCGATTGTAACAGTAAATATGTTTATGCAAATCCAGAAGTAGGTGCTATGATTGCAGTGGCTGAAGCTGCAAGAAATATTGTTTGTTCTGGTGGCGAGCCTATTGGAGTGACTAACTGTTTGAATTTTGGTAATCCTTATGATCCTGAAGTATATTATCAGTTTGTAAAATCGGTAGAAGGCATGGGCGCTGCTTGTAGAAAGTTCAATACACCAGTAACAGGAGGTAATGTAAGTTTTTATAATCAAAACCCAGATGGTCCTGTATATCCTACGCCTACTATTGGTATGGTGGGTATTGTAGAAGATATGAAAAACAGAATGACTTTAGATTTTAAAAATAGTGGAGATACAATAGTTTTATTAGGTACACAAAGAAATGATATTGGATCCTCTGAATATTTAAATAAATTAATAGGCGTTTCGCACTCTCAAGTACCTCATTTCAACTTGGAAGAAGAGTTTGCTTTACAACAATTAGTAAGTTCAATAATTAAAGACCATGCCATCATAAGTGCACACGATATTAGTGAAGGTGGATTAATTATTACTTTATTAGAATCGGCTTTCTTTAATAATAAAGGTTTTGAAGTAAGTGCTAATGGAAGTAGTTTAAGAAAAGATGCCTATTGGATGGGAGAGGCGCAGTCTAGAGTGGTGGTTTCTTGTTCAAGTGCGCAACTTACTAAAATTGAAACGGCTGCAAAGAAATTTAGTATTGATTTTTCAATAATAGGTAAAGTTACAGATGGAAATATTACTGTAGAGGGTGAAAATTGGGGAAGCATTACTAATTGGAAAAACAGCTATGATACTGCTATTGAAAATAAATTAGCTTCTTAATGAATAAACAACCTACCATCGTTATTACAGGTACTGCAGGCTTTATTGGATCTGTGATGGTGCAGTATTTAAATGAAAAGGGCTTTACTAATTTATTATTGGTAGATGATTTTGGTGTAGAAGGAAAAAGAAAAAATTGGGAACAAAAAAAGTTTACTAAGGTTATAGAGCGTCAGGCTTTTTTAGACCAACTTATAAATGATGAGCATGAAATTGATATCATTATACACTTAGGCGCTAGAACCGATACCACAGAATTTAATTATGCCATTCATGAAGAACTGAATGTGGAATACTCAAAATCTATTTGGCAATATGCGTCTAAAAAACAAATTCCACTTATTTATGCTTCATCTGCTGCAACCTATGGAAGTGGTGAACAAGGCTATGAGGATAGCCATACTATCTTAGATAAATTAGTGCCACTCAATCCCTATGGAGTATCTAAAAATGAATTTGATAAATGGGCTATCGCACAAACTGAGCAGCCACCACTTTGGACAGGTTTAAAGTTCTTTAATGTTTATGGCCCTAATGAAGGACATAAAGCTAGAATGGCCAGTGTTATTTTCCATGCTTTTAATCAAATCAAACAAACTGGTAAAGTAAAATTATTTAAAAGTCACCGCCCCGATTTTAAAGACGGAGAACAACTAAGAGATTTTATTTATGTGAAAGACTTAGTGAATGTAATAGGATGGATGATGCATGAAATGTTTGCATCAAATTGGACTAAAGCCAAAAATGGTTTATATAATTTAGGCACTGGAAAGGCTAGAAGCTTTTATGATTTAGCTGCTAACACTTTTAAAGCGCAAGGTCTTAAACCTAATATTGAATTTATTGATATGCCTTTGGATATTAGGGATAAGTATCAATATTTTACAGAAGCCAATATGAAAAAGCTTAATAGTGCAGGATATGATAAGCCATTTTCAACACTTGAGGAAGGCGTTAATGATTATGTTAAAAATTATTTGCTTCCCTCAAGGGGTTACTAATTCTTCTTCAATTTTTTCAAACTTTCTTGTTGTTATATTATGATAGCATCCATTTGCCTCCGCGGCAAGAATCGAAGTAGGCTTCATGGAATAATCATAAAACTTTCAACCAATTTTTAAAAACATAATTCTATCAAATGTCAAATAATAAAATAGCCATCATCGGTGGCGGAAATTTAGGATCTTCTATTGCAGAAGGTTTAATACAAAGTGGTTTTGTAAAGGTCAATCAAATTACCCTTACTAAAAGAAATCTTCAGACCATTCAACAGTTAGCAGATAAAGGAGTAACGGTTACAAGTAATAATATGGCAGCCGTTAAAGAAGCGCAATATGTTATTTTAGCAGTGAAACCTTTTCAAATTAAAGATATACTCAAAGAAATAAAACCTTCTTTACAAGCAAGTCAACATACTATTATAAATGTAGCCACAGGTGTTTGGATAAAGGATGTAGAAGAAATTCTTGATAGTAGTTTTGCAATAGTAAGAGCCATGCCCAATACAGCAATTGCTATTCAGCAAAGTATGACTTGTATTTGCGCCAATGCAGCAGCTACTAAACAAGTAGGTTTTGTAACTGATTTATTTAATCAATTAGGCAAAACAATTCTGATAGAAGAAAAATTAATGGATGCAGCCACTGTCTTAGGGGCTTGTGGGACTGCCTATGCTTTAAGATATATTAGAGCGAATATTCAAGGGGGAATTGAAATTGGATTTAATGCTGCACAAGCATCGTTGATTGCTGCACAAACCGTAAAAGGTGCTGCCGATTTATTACTTACTAAAAATACCCATCCTGAACAAGAGATAGATAAAGTAACCACTCCAATGGGTTGCACCATTGCTGGTTTAAATGAAATGGAACATCAGGGATTTAGCTCATCATTAATAAGAGGCTTAACCACCAGCTTTCAGAAGATTAAAAAAGATATGTAATAACGAACTTTAAAAAGAAAACTAAATAAATAAATTTTCAAAAGCGGTACTTTGGCTTCCTGCCAGGGAGGCGTTGAAAATTTATTTAGTTTACTCTTACAAACAATTAGTGTGCTTTAAAAAATGCAATCGCTTTAGTATAAGCATCTTCTTTAGCTGCAGCATTATAACTAGGATTGCTTGGATTTGCAAAACCATGCCCTGCTTCATATCTATTCACAGTTAAATTCTTACCTGCTTCTTTCATATTTTTTTCAAAATCATTCACAATGGTTGGAGAAGGACTTTGATCTAAGTTGCCAAAAAATCCTATGATATCACATTGAATAGATTTTAATTTATCCATATTGGTTTCTGGTCTACCATAATACATCACTGTGCCTTTTGCTTGTGGTCCAGCAAGGATGGCTGTTTGTAAACTCCACATACCTCCAAAGCACCAACCTACACTATATATAGACGCTTTACTTCCTGCGTATTTAATAGCGCCTTGTATAATAGATGTCATTCTTCCCATATCTGCACCGCGCATTAATTTCATAGCGCTGTCTGGTGTAGCAGCTACTTTACCATCATACATATCCACTGCAATTACATTCACATCTCCTAAATCAGTAAAATATTTATCTGATTCCATTTTCACATTATCGTTTAAGCCCCACCATTCTTGAATTACAATTAAATATTTATTAGTTTTCTTTTTAGCAGCAATAAAATAAGCATTGGCTTGCTTACCATCGGCAGCTTCAAAAGACATCATTTTTCCTAATAAATTTTCTGGATGCACAACCATTGGAGTAGGGTGTAAAGCAGCAAAAGCAGGAGTGCCTGCCTCTAACTTGTAAGCTTGTTGTGTTTCCATATTCAAACACTCAATTACTTCCGCTTTTTCTACGATAGGGTGTTGGCTTTTTGTCCAATTCCAGCTAATTAAACTGGCTGTCAAAAGGACGCTTAAAAGGGCATAAATGGCTTTTTTCATTGATTTTTATTTATTTTAATTGAAGATGTTCACTTTTATATAACAGTTATAAACATTTTTTGTTGAGTCTTAGCTACGATTTTGCTACCCCCCTTTTTTGGCGTAGGTTTGTATGACCTCTAAGAATTTTTCCAAATAAAGATAGGTCCAAAAAAGTAAATTAACCATTTTGAAATTGGTTTCTACACAATAGAATATTCCTATTGGGTAAATTCTATTTTCAAAAAATGAACTAATAATTATATGGCAAAGTATGTATTTGTAACGGGGGGTGTAACGAGTAGTTTAGGTAAGGGCATTATTGCCGCTTCTTTGGCAAAATTATTGCAAGCAAGAGGTTTCACCACTACGATACAAAAATTTGATCCCTATATAAATGTGGATCCAGGTACTTTGAATCCCTATGAGCATGGAGAGTGTTATGTAACTGAAGATGGAGCAGAAACCGATTTAGATTTAGGTCACTACGAACGTTTTTTAAGCACGCCCACTTCACAAGCGAATAATGTAACTACAGGAAGAATTTATCAAACAGTTATTAATAAAGAAAGGGCCGGCGAATTTTTAGGTAAGACAGTACAAGTGGTACCGCATATTACAGATGAGATTAAGCGTCGTATGCTATTATTGGGTACTGATGGTAAGTTTGATATTGTCATTACTGAAATAGGTGGAACTGTGGGTGACATTGAGAGTACTCCTTTTATTGAAACCGTGCGTCAAATTCAATGGGAATTGCCAGAAGAAGATGTAATGGTGGTGCATTTAACTTTAATTCCTTATTTAAATGCCGCAAAAGAGTTAAAAACAAAACCTACACAACATAGTGTAAGAATGTTAAGTGAAACAGGAGTGCATCCAGATGTAATCGTTTGTAGAACAGAACATCCGTTGAATGATGAAATTAAAAGAAAAATTGCTTTATTCTGTAATGTAAAAGCAGGCAACGTTATAGAATCATTAGATGCTAAAACTATTTATGAAGTGCCTTTGTTAATGCAAAAAGAACAATTAGACTTAATTGTACTTAAGAAATTAAATATCCAAAATTATAAACAGCCAGATTTAGTAAAGTGGAATGTTTTTTTAGACAAATTAAGAAATCCTAAAAGCACCGTAAATATTGGACTTATTGGAAAGTACATTGAACTACAAGATGCTTATAAATCAATCCTTGAAAGCTTTATACATGCTGGTGCTATGAATGAAGTGAAAGTTAATGTGGTAAATGTTCATAGTGAAAAGATTACTGATGAGAATGTCAATGAACAATTAGCAGGATTGCATGGTTTATTAGTGGCACCTGGTTTTGGTAATAGAGGTATTGAAGGAAAAATTGTAGCGGTGAAATATGCAAGAGAAAACAATTTACCTTTCTTTGGAATTTGTTTGGGTATGCAAATGGCTGTGATTGAATATGCCCGTAATATTTTGCATTTAAAAGGGGCACACTCGGTTGAAATGGATCCAAATACAGAACACCCTGTTATTGATATGATGGAAGATCAAAAAAGAATTACGATGAAGGGTGGTACCATGCGTTTAGGTTCTTATCCTTGCACCATTACAAAAGATACACTTGCTTATAAAATTTATGGAAGTACAAGTATACATGAAAGACATAGACATCGCTATGAATTTAATAATACCTTCTTAAAATTATTTCAAGAAAAAGGAATGGTCACAAGTGGGGTAAACCCGGAATTAGGTCTTGTGGAAATTGTAGAATTACCTAATCATCCTTTTTTTATTGGCGTTCAATATCATCCTGAATTAAAAAGTACGGTAGAACAACCAGCGCCTCTGTTTGTTCATTTTATTGCTGCAGCCAAAGCGCAAGCTGCTAAAAAAGGCTAGTTTGTTTTTGTTGGTTTTAGTTTGTCATGTTGCTAACATTTGTTAGCTTTATAGCATGAATAATATACGTATCCTTACTTCCACAAGTTTATTCGATGGACATGATGCCTCCATCAATATCATGCGTCGCGTGCTACAAGAAAAAGGCGTAGAGATTATTCATTTTGGACATAATCGTTCGGCTAAAGAAATTGTTGCAGCTGCAATTGAAGAAGATGTGCAAGGTATTGCCATTACTTCTTATCAGGGTGGGCATATTGAATTTTTTACTTACGTAAGAAAATTATTAAATGAGGCAGGCTACCAACATATTAAAATAGTAGGCGGTGGTGGAGGAACTATTTTACCTAAAGAAGCAGCTTATTTAGAAAAAATAGGTATTTCTAAAATTTATTTGCCTGAAGATGGATTGAAATTAGGTATTGAAGGAATGATTGATCAAGTAATTCAATTCTGTGATTATACATTGAAGGATTTTTCTCAAAAAAAATTACCTAAATTATCTTTCTCAAAAAAAATTGATCCACGACAAATAAGTAGAGCAATTACACTTTTGCAAAATAAATCAACTACAAAAAAGAGCACTCAAAAAACAAAGAAAAATATTCCCATTATTGGGTTGACAGGAACTGGAGGGGCTGGGAAGTCTACCCTCTGTGATAGACTTATTCAGTATTTTTTATTAGCCAACCCTAGTAAAACCATTGCAATCATTTCTGTTGATCCTAGTAAAAGAAAAACAGGTGGTGCATTACTAGGTGATCGAATTCGAATGAATGCCATTGATCATCCAAATGTTTTTATGCGTTCTTTGGCCACTAGATCAGATAATAATACGATTGCTCATTCAATGGATGCCGTTATTGAATTATTAATTGAGGCAGGATATAATGCTATTATTATTGAAACATCAGGAGTGGGGCAGAATGACGCCACTATTATAGATTATGTAAGTATTCCAATTTATGTAATGACACCTGAATTTGGTGCACCTACCCAATTGGAAAAAATTAATATGATTGATTATGCAAAAATAATAGCCATAAATAAGTTTGATAGAGCAGGAGGTCTAGATGCAGTCAGAGATGTGTGCAAACAATATCGCCGTTCGCATCATATTTGGGAAAATCAAAAAAAATCACTCCCAGTTTTTGGAACAATTGCTTCTCATTTCAGCGACCCAGGAATGCAAGCCATGTACAATGCACTAGCAGATATTGTTTATCAAACTCATAAAATAAATTGGAACCTGCTTCCATGGGAGCCAAAATATCATGAAAATGAAGTTACAGCACCTACAATTCCAAATAAAAGAAATAATTATTTGGCAGAGATTGTTGCTACTATTCAAAAAAATAATCAATGGATAGAGGAGCAAAAAAATATTGCTTCAAAATGGTATTGCTTTCAAGAAGTATTAAAAGAACCTAGCTTAAAAGAAGATAAAAAAATTCTGAAAGCCAATCAGCTCATTGAACAAAGTATTGATAAAGAGGTAAAACAGTTAATAATAGATTGGCCTGCTAAGTCTGCTGCATATAAAAAACCTTTTTTGGAAATAGATCAAAAAGGTAAGAAATTAAAACAAGCATTAAGCTTTGAAACTCCATCAGGGACTGTCATTCAAAAAATACAAGTACCTAGTTTTAAAGACTGGGGAGATATTGTGCAATGGCATTTGAAAGAAAATTTACCTGGTTACTTTCCTTATACTGCTGGCGTATTTAAATTTAAAAAAGGCAATGAAGATCCAACGAGAATGTTTGCAGGCGAAGGTTGCCCTGAAAGAACTAATGCTAGGTTTCATTTTTTAAGTAAGGGGCAAGATGCTATTCGTCTTTCTACCGCCTTTGATAGCGTTACTTTATATGGGCATGATCCTGAAAAAAGATTAGATGTTTATGGTAAAATTGGTAATGCAGGTGTCAATGTGGCAACTATTGATGATGCAAAAAAATTATATAGTGGCATTGATTTAAATAGTCCAAGTACTTCAGTAAGTATGACCATTAATGGGCCAGCACCTATACTAATGGCGCAGTTTTTTAATACTGCCATTGATCAAGCTTGTGAAAAATATATTACAGCTAATAAATTATGGCCATCAGTTCGTAAAAAAATGAAGCTTTTATTTAAAGGAGCCACACCACCTGAATATTTCAATGTAAACAAATCATTAAATTTTAAGGATTGGCATAACGGTTTAGGGCTTCAATTATTAGGTGTTTCAGGAGACCAAGTTTTGGAGCCTACAGTCTACAACAAAATAAAACAGGAGGTTTTAAACAATGTAAGAGGAACTTTACAAGCGGATATATTAAAAGAAGACCAAGCGCAAAACACTTGTATTTTTTCTACCGATTTTGCTTTAAAAATGATGGGCGATGTGCAAGCTTATTTTGCTGAAAATAAAGTCAAACATTTTTATAGTATTTCTATTTCTGGTTATCATATTGCAGAAGCAGGAGCCAATCCTATTACTCAGTTGGCTTTTACTTTAGCAAATGGTTTTACCTATGTTGAATATTTTATGAATAGAGGTTTAGCTATTGATGATTTTTTACCCAATCTAAGCTTTTTCTTTAGTAATGGCATGGACCCTGAATATGCAGTCATTGGCAGAGTGGCTAGACGAATTTGGGCCAATACCATGAAGTATAAATATCATGCCAATGAGCGTTCCCAAAAATTAAAATATCATATTCAAACAAGTGGAAGAAGTTTGCATGCGCAAGAAATAGACTTTAATGATATAAGAACAACACTTCAAGCCTTGTATGCTATTTATGACCAATGTAATAGTTTGCATACAAACGCATATGATGAAGCCATAACAACACCTACTGAAGAAAGTGTTAGAAGGGCATTAGCTATACAATTAATTATTAATAAAGAATTAGGAACCACCAAAGTGGAAAATTTTCAACAAGGAAGTTTCTTAATTACAGAGTTAACCGATTTAGTGGAAGAAGCAGTAATGCAAGAATTTGAAAGAATTAATAATAGAGGAGGTGTATTAGGTGCAATGGAAAGAATGTATCAGCGTACAAAAATTCAGGAAGAAAGCTTACATTATGAAACTAAAAAACATACAGGTGAAATCCCCATTATTGGGGTAAATAGTTTTGTACAACCCCAAGCAAAAAATAATGCAGACCAACAAGCCATATTCAGATCCTCATCTACAGAACAAAATACCCAAATTAGTAACCTTGCTAGCTTCCAAAAAAGAAATAAGAAATTAAGTGCTTCGTATTTAAAAAAGCTTCAAAATACGGCTTTACTAAATGAAAATATATTTACAGTTTTAATGGAAGCGGTCAAATATTGCAGTTTAGGGGAAATTTCCAATACCCTTTACCAGGTAGGGGGTAAATACAGCCGAAATTTGTAAAAAAACGATACCTTTGGCCCTCGTTAATTACGATTAAATTTCACGTATGAACACTGATAAAAATACAGTCATTGGTTTTGTATTACTAGCCGGTTTGTTTTTTATGTACTTCTGGTACACAAATAAACAACAAACAGAATTAGCTACTTATAAAAAGCATTTTGATGATTCTGTAGCCATGGTAAAAGCTACAGCGGATAAAATAATTACTTTGCAAAATCCTGCAAAATTAGATTCAACTTCTGGTGCAATTCTAAACAATATTGATACCGTAAAAGAAGAGTTTACATATTTAGAGAATGAACTAGTAAAGGTGAAGTTTAGCAACAAAGGGGGGCAGGTAGCTGAAGTAACGCTTAAGAAATATACAAATTATAAAAATGAATTAGTTAAACTTGGAGATAGTAGTTCTCTAAATTATCCTATTAATATTGGTGAAAATAAAACGCTACAAGTAAATCATATTTTATTTCCAACAAAGACCATTTCGGCGGGCGAAAAGGGTGCACAAAAAATTGAGTACGCTTATACCACTCCTGCAGGTAAAACCATTCGTCATCAGTTTACATTAGAAGCGAATAAATATAATGTTGATTGGAATATTCAATTAGAAGGAACAGATCAATTATTAACAAATAATCAATTAAATCTTGTTTGGGATGTACATTCTTATCAACAAGAGCGTACTTCTGTTTATGAGCGTCAAATGTCAAATATCTGTTTTTCAGAAGGTGGTGAATTTGATTATATTTCAAGTAAGACCACTAAAGCATTTGAAAAACCAATTCAATGGGTAGGTTTAGTGCAACAATTTTTTACAACTACTTTAATTGCTAAAGAAAGTTTTACTACTGGTAATCTAAATTGGCAAAGAAAAATAGATAGTAGTAATGGTTTAGCAGCACTTCAGTCTCAATTACAAAAAAAGCTTGGGGGTACCAATTCTACAATAGGTTTGTCTCTTTATTATGGTCCTAATGATTTTAAAATTTTGAAAGCACAGGCACCTGAGATGGAAAAAATTGTAAACTTAGGAAGGGATTTATACTCTTTTGTACGTCCTATTAATAAATATATTTTAATGCCTGTATTTGATTTCTTTGCAGGCTTTATAAAGAATTTTGGTTGGGTAATTTTCTTGTTAACTATTTTTATTAGAGTGGTTACTTCTCCGCTTACTTATTCAAGTTATTTAAGCAGCGCTAAAATGAAGGTATTAAAGCCTGAATTAGATGAGATTAAGAAAAAATTAGGTGACGATCAACAAGGTTTTGCCATGGAGCAAATGAAATTATTTAGAGAGGCAGGTGTAAACCCACTAGGCGGTTGTATTCCCGCTTTACTGCAAATTCCTATCTTCTTTGCTTTGTATAGCTTCTTTAATTCCAATATAACATTAAGAGGTCAATCGTTTTTATGGAGCCATGATTTATCCAGCTATGACTCTATTGCAACACTTCCTTTTACCATACCTAGTTTTGGTAACCATATTAGTTTATTTACCCTTACGGCAGTTATTACTAGTTTACTAATGTCTATATACAATATGGCCATGACGCCTACACAGGATAATCCTGCCTTAAAGTATATGCCTTATATTTTCCCATTCATTTTATTGTTTATATTTAATGGATTGCCTTCAGCATTAACTTGGTACTACACAGTTTCTAACGTGATTACTTTACTTATGCAATTAGTAATTCAGAAATTTATAATTAACCATGATAAAATTTTAGCAGGCATTGAAGTAAAACGCAAAACACCTAAAAAGAAAAGTAATTGGCAAAGTAAGTATGAACAAATGTTAGAAGCACAGAAAAAAGTACAAGCTTTAAAAGACAAGACAAAAAAATAATTTAAATCCCCCACAACCCCCTGAAGTTTAGAATTACCCCCCTAATTATAAGCCTCTTCTTTATTTCGGCTTCGCTTTTTGCTCAAACTAAGCAAGTGGGAGAGTGTGCTCTACATTTTCAAATTAACGAACTAAAACCAAATGGTGTAATCTTACCCATTGGCATAAAAGAAGTATGGGTTAAAGGTAATCAGTGCAAAACCACTTTAACCACGCCTCAGCTAGTTCAAACTTTTTTGTTTAATACACAATTAGAAAAGGCCACTATTATAAAGGACATTGGACAAAGTCATTTTTTACAAACAATTAAATATCCCCCTGACTCAAAAATTAGTTTGATTTCAAAAGACACAATGGCAACTGATTCTACTTCCCATATTTTAGGTTACAATTGTAAGGCAATGAAATTAAAATGGAGTGACGGAACTATCTATGATATTTTATACACCAATGAGCTAAGCTTAACAGTAAATCAATTTGAATTAGGTTTTAAAAATATTCCAGGTTTGGTATTGTCATATACTATTACGAGTGCAAAAGGTATGCGGTTTCAATATCAAGCGACTAAATTGGATTTAAGTCCCTTGTCGTTAAGCATATTTACAATTAATAATGAATTGTATCAAGCAATAGAAGAAAAGTAAGTGTTAAGAAATTATAAAACTACTGAGTGGAAAAATTAAATTTCAAAGGAAAATTTTAACGTAAAAATTTAATATTAGGGTTGAACTGCAGTAGGTGTTTTGAATTTAGACAAAACCACATTATAGCGATAAGGAATGACATATGAAATATTACCCTTATTGTACTTTAAATAATTGCTATTGTTAACTGAGCCATTCATATTAACAGACGCAATACCTTTAAATTCTAAACTAGATTTCAAAGTATAAAAAGTAGCTGTTTTATGTGTAAGGTTCCCGATGTTTTTCAAAGTGTATTTTTCCACCATTTTCTTTGATTCAGTGCTACCATTTATAATAGTAGATGCATAACTGCTCTCCGAAATGAGTGATACAATTGTTAAACAAGTGATTATTAATATGTTTTTTATAGTACGCATGATCAATTCAAAGGTAAGTATTTTACAATTTCGGCCACAAATTTATTTTTAACCTATTTTAAGGGGGATGTGAAGAACAAATTATTGATAATTAATATGTTAATTGTATATTTATTTAAAGCAATGATAGTCTTTGTTTATTTTATAAAATATTGATAATCAATGCTTAATTCCTAACCCATTAATTTTAAAGCCATGTTCGATAACCATCGTGACGAAGAGGGCGGAGATATTCATGAATTGATGCAAAGGTATCAGAACCTAAAACTAGGTCGTACCAACTCCTATATTGAAGAAGATGATTTTGAAAGAATCATTGAACACCTTGATGAAAAGGATGAAATAATGGAGGCAATCGAAGCGGCTAATATTGCCCTTGATCAATATCCTTCTTCTGCTTTACTTATGATTAAGAAAGCCGATTTATTATTGGCCACTAGAAAATATAAAGAAGCTTTACAATTATTAGATACTGCTGCCTTATATGATCATAAGGATATGAATTTATTCATTTTAAAAACTGATGCCTACTTAGCCCTAGATCAACCCGAAAAAGCCATTGTATTATTGCAAGAAGCCTTGCATTTATTTGAAGGGCCAGATCGAACTGAGTTATTATTTGAACTAGCCGATGTTTATGATGATCATGAAGCATTTGATAAAGTATTTGATTGTTTACAATTGGTCTTGGAAGAAGATCCAACCAATGAAGAAGCTTTATATAAAATTTGTTTTTGGACAGATTTCACAGGACGAAACGAAGAGAGTATTCGTTTGCATCAACGAATCATTGATGAACAGCCGTATAATGCATTGGCATGGTTTAATTTAGCAGCAGCCTATCAAGGTATTAAATTACATGAGAAAGCTATCGATGCTTATCAGTATGCAATAGTTATTGATGAAAAATTTGATTATGCTTATCGTAATATGGGTGATGCTTTTTTACGCATTAGAAAATATAGAGAGGCTATAGAAGCTTTAGAGAAAGTCTTAGAATTATCAAGACCAGAAGATGTTATCTACGAAGCCATTGGACACTGTTACCATAGAATGAAAAATTTTGCACAAGCAAGATTTCATTATAAAAAAGCAGCTCACTTAAACCCGGACGATAGCAGGCTCTATCAAAAAATTGCTGGCACTTATATGCAAGAAGAGCAATGGGAATTAGCCATTAAACAATTAGAGCATGCTTTAAGAATACATAAGCACATTAATGAATACTATATTTTACTAGGGGAGTGCTACATGCATCTTTTACAGTTCAAAGAAGCAGCACAGTTTTTTGGAACGGTGGTAAAAAATAAACCAAAGCAAATAGCCGGTTGGGAATACTTAATTAAATGTTTAGTGGCCAATGAGCAGTTGGACAGTGCCTTGGAGCAAACCGAACTTGCCTATATTTCTACGCAAGGAAAAGTAATTTTTATTTTTTATCGAAGTGCCATTTTGTTTATGATGGGCAAGACTGCAGAAGGTTTATTGCAATTAGAAATGGCCCTTTCCAAATCTTCTAAACTATTAAAAAAATTCACTAAATTTTATCCTGAGATTGTTCATGATCCCAAAGTGGCAGAATTAATTGGTCAATTTAAGAAGGGGAAAAAATCTTAATCAATTTAATTTACCTTTGCGGTAATTATAAATGAAAAAATATAAAAATGAATTATCATCTTACTCAAATTCCTGAAAGAACATCCAAACCAAGAAAAAGTGGACTAACAATGGTGATGGATAAAGGCTTAAGTTATGGAGAAGCTGAAAATTTTCTAAGTATAGCAGGGGGGCATACCGATTTAATTAAATTGGGTTTTGGCACTTCTTTTGTAACACCTAATCTAAGAAAAAAAATAGAATTATATCAAGCGCATGGAATACCTGTTTATTTTGGAGGCACTTTATTTGAGGCCTTTGTAATTAGAAATCAGTTCGAAGATTATATTGCTATGTGCAAGGATTATAAAATAGATATGATTGAAGTAAGTGATGGTTCTATTACAATTCCGCACGCTGAAAAATGTGGTTACATTGAAAAAATTTCAAAATTCGCCACAGTATTAAGTGAAGTAGGTAGCAAGGATGCTGCACATATTATTCCACCTTATCAATGGATTGAACTAATGAGTGCTGAATTAAAAGCAGGCTCTTCTTATGTGATTGCCGAAGCAAGAGAAGCAGGTAATGTGGGTATATACAGAGGTAGCGGGGAAGTGCGTGAAGGATTAGTACAAGAAATTCTTACTAAAATTCCTACCGAAAAAATATTATGGGAAGCGCCTCAAAAAGCTCAACAACTTTATTTCTTAGAATTAGTAGGTTGTAATGTGAACTTAGGTAATATTGCCCCCACTGAAGTTATACCTTTAGAAACAATGCGTATTGGACTTCGTGGCGATACTTTTGACTTATACTTAAATAAATAATATTGCGCCAGTTTGGATTAATTGGATATCCTTTATCCCATTCTTTTTCACAGAAATTTTTTACTGAAAAGTTTCTGCAGGAAAATATTTTGAATGCACAATATGATAATTTTCCAATTGAATCTATTCAATCTTTTACAGCATTATGGGAGCAACATCCAAGTTTAGAAGGGTTGAATGTGACCATTCCGTATAAAAAAGAAGTCATTTCTTTTTTAAAACATAGTAGTCCTGTGGTGCAAGAAATTCATGCTTGTAATTGTATTCGAAAATTTAACAATGAATTATATGGCTACAATACAGATGTGATTGGTTTTGAAAAATCTTTACTTCCCTTTTTGCAAGCCCATCATAAGCATGCACTTATTCTTGGAACAGGCGGCGCGGCTGCAGCAGTAAAGTGGGTACTTCAGCAATTAAATATTCAGTATCAAGTTGTTTCAAGAAAGGGTAATAATCTTGAATTGAAAACAAGAGAAGTAAATACTGAATTAAAAGCGAGTTTAAGCTATGAGCAGTTGACAAAGTCAATGGTAGAATCGCATACACTTATTATTAATACAAGTCCGTTGGGTATGTTTCCTAATGTAAATGAAGCTCCACCCATTCCATACGACGCAATTACTGCTCAGCATCATTTATATGATTTAGTGTATAATCCTACTGAAACTTTGTTTATGAAAAAAGGTTTGGAAAAAGGAGCCACTATTCAAAATGGCTTAGCCATGCTGCATATACAAGCAGAAGAATCTTGGACTATTTGGAATGCAAAAATGTAAAAAGTTTTGTGACTGCTTTTTGTCTATGACTAAATTTATTTTTCTCTTCTATCGTCATTTCTGCAAAACTTTTACTAGCTCCATCTGGAATAAAAATAGGATCATAACCAAAACCTTCAGCACCATGCATTGTTTCTGATATATTGCCTTTGCATATTCCTTCGAAATAAAAAACTTCTTTATTCCATACTAAACAAATCACAGTTCTAAATTGTGCCTTGCGATTTTTATGGCCTTCTAATTTTTCTAGAACCTTATTAATATTGGCTTGAAAATTTCTGTTCTCTCCAGCATACCTTGCACTTTTTACGCCAGGCTCCCCATTTAAAGATTCAATTTCCAGTCCTGTATCCTCGCTAAAACAATTTTGCTGAGTAATGCTTTCAATGGTGATGGCTTTCTCGTAGGCGTTTTCTTGAAGTGTGTTGTGAGGTTCAGGAATATCAATGTCTATACCTGCCTCTTTTAAAGTAATAATGGAAAAGTCGCTACCTACTAAGGATTGAATTTCTTTTATTTTATGTTCGTTATTGGTAGCGAAAATTATTGTGTGCATAGTAAAATATTATAATTGAAATATTTGTTTTAGCACGGACCATAATTTTCCTTTTTCTTTTTTAGCATCAGTACTGCTTCCTTGCATGGAAGATAATGCTGCACTAAATAATAAATTTGTTTCTCCTAAGGGTGTAGTTTTATATAAGGTTGTAGGTAATTTAATTTTAAGTGCCTTACTATCTAAATCAAATGCAATTACTAATAGAGAAGGTAATTTAGTAAGCATTTCATGCAAGCTTGCTTTTTGGTTACCTACATTAATTAAAGCAATATCTGCAATGGTAAGTCGGCAAGCATTTAAAATAGAAGTTAGTAAAATAAAATCGGTTTCATTTAAATAGACCGAAGCTGGATCATTCACTACTACTAATATTTTTTTATGATGGTCTCCTAAGTATTTAATGGGACTTGCCATCTCCGATGCTTCTGAAATAGTTTCTTTTTCCCTTCCAGGCAATTTATTTTCAGCAATTTTTACAGGCTTTATTTCCTTTTCAGCTAAGACCAAACTATCTTTGTATAAAGAAACCAAGACAGCAGGAGGTAATATTGTTTTTTCTACTTTCATTAAGTTGGAAAATTAATTTAAAAGGCGCAGATTGAAAAATAACAGTTGTAAGTTTTCTACTTTTTTTGTTTCTTTGTAATTCATTCAACCTATAGCTTTATCATCTTTACAATTAACTACCATGACGCAACCAATCATTTCTGTTACCAAAACTAATCAGTCTCGTTTGCCTCAATTTAAATTTGAGACTTTACAGTTTGGGAAACACTTCACCGACCATATGTTAATGGCCGATTATGAAAACGGTGAATGGAAAAATGCAGTCATAAAACCATATGCACCTTTTGAAGTCGATCCTGCTTCTGCTATGCTTCATTATGGTCAAACTATTTTTGAAGGTATTAAAGCATACAAGAATAGTAAAGACGAAGTAGTTATTTTTAGACCTGATCAAAATTTCATTCGTTTTAATGTATCGGCAGCTAGAATGCAAATGCCCCAAGTACCTGAATGGTTATTTATAGATGGCATGAAACAATTAATAAGTTTAGATAAAGGTTGGATACCAAGTTTACCAGAACACTCTTTATATATTAGACCATTCATAATCGCCACCGATCCATTCTTAGGTGTACGTCCATCCAATACTTATAAGTTCATGATTATTTTAGGTCCAAGTGGTCCTTATTTTTCTACACCTATGAAAATAGTTATTGAACAAAAGTATACGCGTGCAACACCAGGGGGTGTTGGCTTTGCGAAGAATGGTGGAAATTATGGTGGTAGTTTATATCCTGTTGATTTAGCGCAAAAAAATGGGTATGACCAAGTTTTATGGACCGATGCTATTGAACATAAATATGTTGAAGAAGTGGGTATGATGAATGTGATGTTTGTAATAGATGGAAAAGTAATTACCCCAAGTTTAGAAAGAGGCACCGTATTAAAAGGTGTTACAAGAGATAGTGCGATTGTATTATTAAGAGATATGGGTTATGAAGTTGAAGAAAGAAATTTATCAGTGGATGAAATTGTGGAAGCGCATAAAAAAGGTTTGTTTCAAGAAGTTTTTGGAGTGGGCACTGCTGCTGTAGTTTCTTACATCAGTAAATTAACTTACAAAGACTATGACATGAATTTCGATGTAGATCAATTAAAAGTCGCTCCAGCATTGAAGCAACATTTAAACGATATTAGGGTGGGGAATGTTCCAGATAAGCATAACTGGTTAGTGAAAGTAGCTTCTTAGTGGTTAAATAATTGAAAATCAATCAATTTTCATATAATTCTTGGCTTATTTATTACCAAAAGGAGTCTTTTAGGGTATTTTTTTAAAAATAGCGAATAAACATTTTGGTAATTGGGTTACAGCCATTACCTTTGCCGTCCGAATTTTTTATAAACAGAAAGTGAAAAAAACAGCATAATAAATGCCTACTATTCAACAATTAGTGAGAAAAGGCCGTGAGATCATCAGGGCTAAAAGTAAATCAAGAGCATTGGACGCATGTCCTCAGCGTCGTGGCGTTTGTACTAGAGTGTATACAACTACACCAAAAAAACCAAACTCTGCCTTACGTAAAGTGGCTAAAGTGCGTTTGACAAATAAAATTGAAGTAATCGCGTACATTCCAGGTGAAGGGCACAACTTACAAGAGCACAGTATTGTTTTAATACGTGGTGGTCGTGTAAAGGATTTACCAGGGGTACGTTATCATATTGTACGTGGAAGTCTTGACACTGCTGGAGTTAAAGATCGTAAACAGTCTCGTAGTAAATACGGTACGAAGAAAGAAAAAGCAAAAAAATAATTTAAAGATTTAATTAAATAAATAAGTAACCACTAACTCATATTCGACATGCGTAAAGCACAACCTAAAAAAATTCCTCTAGCACCAGATCCTCGTTTCAACGATGTGCAGGTGACTCGTTTCATCAACAACGTAATGTTAGATGGTAAAAAAACAACTGCCTACAAAATATTTTATGATGCATTAGATAAAGTAAGCAAGTTCACAGGAGAAGATGGATATGAAATGTGGAAAAAAGCAGTGGCGAATATAACACCTTCTGTAGAAGTGCGCAGTCGTCGTATTGGTGGTGCCACTTTTCAAATTCCTGCTGAAGTTCGTGCTGACCGCAAAATTTCTTTAAGCATGAAATGGTTAGTACGTTATAGTCGTGAAAGAAATGGTAAAACAATGGCTGACAAGTTAGCGAACGAAATCATTGCAGCTACAAAGGGTGAAGGTGGTGCTTTCAAGAAAAAAGAAGATACACACCGTATGGCTGAGGCAAACAAAGCCTTCTCTCACTTCAAGATGTAATTTCAAAATATAATACTGGCTTTTTAGCCTTTAAGAATAGACTAAACCTCTCTGTATCAACAGGGAGGTTTTTTTGTTGGAAAAAAAAGTCAAGAATCAGCCTTTCGATTACTAATATCATTAACTTTGCGCCTCGGAAAATAGGTCCATTTAAAATAAAAAATAACCCTTTTATGGCTGATTTGAAACTACAAAGAAACTTTGGAATTGCTGCGCACATTGATGCGGGTAAAACAACTACAACAGAACGTATCTTACGTTATACTGGTATGATCCACAAAATAGGTGAGGTGCATGATGGTGCAGCTACTACTGACTGGATGGAACAAGAAAAAGAAAGAGGTATTACCATTACTTCTGCAGCAGTTAGTTGCCAATGGCAGTTCCCAACCACATTGGGTAAGAAAGATGCTAGAACAAAAGACTATTATTTCAATATCATCGATACTCCAGGTCACGTGGATTTTACCGTAGAGGTAGAACGTTCTATGCGTGTATTAGATGGTTTGATCGCACTATTTTCTGCAGTGGATGGCGTAGAACCTCAATCAGAAACTGTATGGCGTCAAGCGAATCGTTATAAAGTTCCTCGTATTGGTTTCGTAAACAAAATGGACCGTGCAGGTGCCGATTTTTTAATGGTAGTAAACCAAGTAAGAGAAATGTTAGGTGCGAAGGCGGTACCATTGCAATTACCAATTGGCGCTGAAGATAATTTCACTGGTGTAGTGGACTTAATTAGAATGAAAGCAATTATTTGGGACGATGCTACAGAAGGTATGACTTATGTAGAAAATCCTATTCCTGATGACATGAAAGAAGATGTGGATTATTGGAGAGCTCAATTAATTGAAGCTGTTGCAGAATATGACGACAAATTAATGGAGAAGTTTTTTGAAAATCCAGATTCTATCTCTGAAGATGAAGTGCATGAAGCCATTCGTAAAGCTTGTATCGATTTAAGTATCGTTCCAATGATGTGCGGATCTTCTTTCAAAAATAAAGGTGTTCAAACAGCACTAGATGCAGTTTGTCGTTACTTACCTTCTCCAGTAGATGTAGATGATACAGAAGGAACGAACCCTGATACAGGAGAAAAAGTTTTCCGTAAACCCAATGCAAAAGAACCATTTGCTGCATTAGCATTTAAAATCATGACCGATCCTTTCGTGGGACGTTTAGCTTTCTTCAGATGTTACTCGGGTCATTTGGATGCAGGTTCTTATGTTAAGAATATGCGTAGTGGAAAGAACGAGCGTATTTCTCGTATCATGAAAATGTTTGCGAACAAACAAAACCCAATTGATTTTATCGAAGCAGGTGATATCGCAGCTGCAGTAGGATTCAAAGAAATTAAGACAGGAGATACTTTATGTGATGAGAACCATCCAATTGTACTTGAGAATATGTTTATTCCAGAACCCGTTATCTCTGTAGCAGTAGAGCCTAAGACTCAAGCTGACGTTGATAAAATGGGTATGGCCATTGCAAAACTAGTAGAGGAAGATCCTACTTTACGTGTGAAGACAGATGAAGATACTGGTCAAACAATTTTATCTGGAATGGGTGAATTACACTTAGAGATTATTGTAGATCGTATGCGTCGTGAATTTAAAGTAGAGATTAACCAAGGTAATCCTCAGGTAGCTTACAAAGAAGCATTTGGTAAAATGATCGAGCACCGTGAAGTATTGAAAAAGCAATCAGGTGGTCGTGGTAAATTTGCCGATATCGAATTTGAGATTGGACCAGCAGATGAAGCATGGTTAGCAGAAAATAAAGACAAGCATTTCCAATTTGTGAATGATATTTTCGGAGGATCTATTCCAAAAGAATTTATTCCTGCAATTAACAAAGGTTTTGAAACTTCAATGACACAAGGTGTTTTAGCTGGTTACCCAGTAAACAACATGAAAGTGCGTATTACCGATGGTTCTTACCACGATGTAGATTCTGATTCAATGTCATTTGAATTATGTGCTAAAGCGGCTTTCAGAGCAGCAGGTAGAAAAGCGAAGCCTACTTTATTAGAACCTATTATGAAGGTGGAAGTAGTTACACCAGACCAATACATGGGAGATGTTACTGGTGACTTAAATCGTCGTCGTGGAATGTTAGAAGGTATGGATAGCCGTGGTAACTTACAAGTTATCAAAGCAAAAGTACCTTTGAGTGAAATGTTTGGATATGTAACTCAACTTCGTTCTTTAAGTTCTGGTCGTGCAACTTCAACAATGGAGTTTAGCCACTACAACCCAGCGCCGAACAATATCGCTGAAGAGGTGATGGCGAAGAACAAAGGAAAAGTAAAAGACGACGAATAGTTTTTTCTCAGCCTTTCATGAAATATAAAGGCATCGAAAAAACTCTCTAATGATATAAAAATCCTGCTCGATTCATCGAGCAGGGTTTTGCTTTTTAAAGCCTTTCATGAAATATAAAGGCATCGAAAAAACTCTCTAATGATATAAAAATCCTGCTCGATTCATCGAGCAGGATTTTGCTTTTTAAAGCCTTTTATTGAAATTTAAAGGCTTTAAAAAGATCTCTCTAATAATTTTAAACCCTGCTCAATACATCGAGCAGGGTTTTTGGTTTCTAGCTAATTATATTGTTGGTAATCAATTATTTAGAGCTAAAATGAGGTGGATTTGGCTTTTTTTAAAAATAATTTAAAAAAAGGGCAATATTTCTTGAATGTTACCCCACAACCCATTACCTTTGCAACCCCAAGATAATTTGGGAAAAATAGCTATGTCTCAAAGAATTAGAATAAAATTACAATCTTACGA
>RFVO01000027.1 GCA_009928005.1 Chitinophagia bacterium
TTATATTCATCCATTAATTTATGTCCTTCTAAAGTGGCCACACCATATACAAAGTGTTCTATAATTTGTAAGTTTACTTTTAGCATATCAAATTTGGAAGGGTGAAAAACATATATATTAAATGGAATTAAACTTGTCTCTAATCTGTATTTAGAAAGAATGGTAACATCAACATCTTTTCTGTATAAACCTTCTGCAATTCCTTTTTCCAGATTAGCGCTAATCATTGAAAAAATAAAATTGTCTTTATGGTTTTTAATTTTCTCAAAGGCTAAAGGATAATATTTTTCTATTTCGAATAAAGCAAGCGGGTTCATTCTATTAAACATCTCTTGAATTACTGACATTAATAAGAAAATTTCATGCACTGCATTATCTGCAGCTTCCATACTTTGATTGCATATTAAAGCGTGGTTGTCTAGTTCATGTTCAACCACTGAGCTTACTAAGGCATCTTTATCCTTATAATACTGGTATATTGTCTTTTTGCTTATGCCCAATTGTGTAGCCAGGTCATCCATAGTTACATGTTTGACCCCCGTTTGGAACATCAATTCACGGGCTTTATTGAGTATTCTATCTTGCATAGCTGGATTTGGAGGCGCAAAACTATGGAAACTAAATTCGTTTTCAAAGTTTCCAGGCTTATTTTTTTATTATTTATGTCGAATGGTAAAATTGTTTGAAATTTGGACCTAAATAAGAGTATAAATGCCCAATATCAGGCGTCAATTCATCAAACAGAAAATAGTAACAGCCTTAGCGCAGCGTTTTTTTCAAGGGGTCATTGTGCTTGCACCTATTGGGGTCACTATTTGGGTAGTGGTAAGTTTATTTAATTGGGTCGATAATTTCTTACCCAATCTGCTCAATTTTATATTTCCTCAACAATTCGCCGAAGTCAATGGACAAATACCCAAAGTTACGGGACTTGGTTTTTTAGTAGCAATTGCATTAGTATTAGTAGTAGGTTGGTTGTCTTCTTTATTTTTTGTAGAAAGGCTAATGTCCATTTTCGATAAAATTTTAGAAAAAACACCGGGTGTAAAAATTATTTATTCTTCAGTGAAAGATTTTTTAGAAGCATTTGCTGGTAATAAGAAAAAATTTGATGAACCCGTATTAGTAAATGTTGATTCAACAGATGTTTGGAGAATAGGGTTTATTACTCAACAAAATACAGCACATTTTGGAATGGATCAGTTTGTTACTGTATATGTTCCTCATTCGTATGCCATTTCTGGCATTACTTATATTGTACCTTTTACTAGAATTAAAAAATTCCCTAAAGGTGTGAGTGCCGCTGAAGCAATGAAATATGTAGTTTCTGGCGGTGTGACAACTGTTGATGATGAAGAAGACGCTAAAACATCTTCTGATGCAGGAGTAACACTGTCTTCTGCATCTTCTACTTCGAAAAATAATAATATTTAATTTACACCACTATAATGCAATTGCACAATTTTAATTCAGGCCCTTCAATTTTACCTCAAGAAGTTTTAGAACAAGCAGCAACAGCTATTCATAATTTTAATAAAACAGGTTTATCTATTTTAGAAATAGGGCATCGTACTTCTCATTTTGTAGAAGTGGTTACAGAAGCACAAACTATTGTCAAAAAATTAATGAGTTTAGACGATGCTTATGAAGTTTTATTTTTACAAGGAGGTGCTACTATGCAGTTTATGCAAGTGCCCATGAATTTATTAGACGAAAACGGATTAGCTGCAATTTGTGATAATGGAGTATGGGGAAATAAAGCAGTGAAAGAAGCTAGTTTATTTGGACCTGTGAAAGTGGTATCAGATACTGCCGATAAAAAACATACTTATATTAATAAGGCATTAGATATACCTTCTAACGCTACTTATTTACATATAACCACAAACAATACAGTGGAGGGAACCCAATGGCATAGCTATCCTCAGACTTCTGCCTTACTTATAGGCGATATGAGTTCAGATATATTTTGTAGGCCCACTAATTTTAAACAATTCGATTTAATTTATGCGGGCGCACAAAAAAATATGGGTGCAGCTGGAGTTACAATGGTGGTGGTTAAAAAAGAAATTTTAGGTAAGGTCAATAGAAAAATTCCAGCCATCTTAGATTATAGAAAACATATTGAAGCAGGTTCCTTATTAAATACACCTCCTGTTTTTTCTATCTATGTAAGTTTATTAACCCTGCGTTGGATAGAAGCCCAAGGTGGTTTAGCTGCGATGGAAAAATTAAACTTAGCAAAAGCAAATTTATTATACAATACCATTGATAGTTTACCAGCTTTTCATTGTCCTATTGCCAAAGAAGATAGAAGTATTATGAATGCTGTTTTCTTTTTAACAGATGCTTCCAAAGAAGAATCTTTTTTAGCCTTATGTAAAAAAGAAGGAATGATTGGTGTGAAAGGATACAGAACAGTAGGAGGTATTCGAGTGAGCATGTACAATGCTTTGCCCTATTCAAGTGTAGAAGCATTCTGCGACTTGATGAAATCATTCGCTTAAAAAATTTAATTCTCAAAAAAAAGAACGAACTTCGCGCCCATGGCAAAAATAAGTCCCTTTGAAGCTTTGCGTCCTCAGCCTCAATTAGCAAAACAAGTTGCTAGCAAACCATACGATGTATTAAATAGTGCAGAAGCAAAAATAGAAGCTGAAGGTAATGCGTATTCCTTCTTGCATATCACAAAAAGTGAAATTGGCTTGCCAGAAAATACAGATGTACATAGTCAAGAAGTATATCAATTAGCTTTAGAAAATTTAAATGCATTTATACAAAGAGATGTTTTATTTAAAGAATCAAAGCCTTGCTATTATATTTATCAACTCATTATGGATGGCCGTGCACAAACAGGTTTAGTTTGTGTGAGTAGTATTGACGATTATAATAATGGCATTATCAAAAAGCATGAATTTACGCGTCCTGAAAAAGAATTAGATAGAATCAATCATATCAAGACTTCTGGCGCTCAAACGGGTAATGTATTTTTAGCCTATCGCAATCAAGCAAGTATAGATGCTATTTTAGAAAAATGGAAAACTACTAAAAACCCAGTTTACGATTTTACGGCAGAAGATGGTATTCAACATACTATATGGGCTATAAGTGATGAAACAATTATTGATCAAATCACAAATTTATTTGCAACAGAAGTACCTTGTACTTATATAGCCGATGGTCATCATAGAGCAGCCTCTGCTGCTAAAGTAAAGTTAGCTATTAGTGAAGAAGCGGTGAAGCCAGGTGCTGAAGCCAAAAAAGTATCTGATTATTTTTTAACTACTTTATTCCCCGCTAATCAATTAGCCATCTTAGATTACAACCGTGTGGTAAAAGATTTAAATGGATTATCTACTGCTAATTTTATAGAAGCGCTTGAAAAAGAATTTACTATCCAAAAAGAAGAATCTGCTTTCAAGCCAACATCACAGCATAGTTTTGGAATGTATCTAGAAAATACTTGGTATCAATTAACAGCGAAGCCAGGTATCTATTCTTCTGATCCTATTGGTGTGCTAGATGTAACTATTTTATCTAATTCTATTTTATCAAAAGTTTTAGGTATACACGATCAAAGAACTGATAAAAGAATTGATTTTATAGGTGGCATAAGAGGTTTGGTGGAACTTGAAAAAAGAGTCAACAGCGGAGAAATGGCGGTTGCTTTTAGTTTATATCCTGTGACCATCGAACAATTATTTAATATAGCGGACGCCAGTGAAGTCATGCCACCTAAAAGTACTTGGTTTGAGCCCAAATTAAGAGATGGCTTACTTACTCATTTGATTTACTAGTATTTATATAATATAATAGAAGGTAGTTTATTAATATAATTATGTCTACTATTAAATCTACCTAGAGATTATCATCTTTTTCTTTCTATTTCATAGGCTATTTTCTTTTTTTTCTGCCCCTATTTTAGTATTTTGTTACACAATATTGCTTGCCTTATGGAATCTAAAAGACTCTTCGATTGCATCGAACATCAATTAGCACATTTTCCTCAAGAGGATATGTTGGCTGCCAAAGAAAATGGACAATGGCGTAAATATTCCACTAAGGAAGTGGCTCAAATAACGAATGAATTAAGTGCAGGATTACTAAGCCTTGGCTTATCTGCCAATAACTTTTCACCAGAAGGCAGCGATAAAATTGCGGTTATAAGTACCAACCGCCCTGAATGGATATTTGGCGATTTAGCCGCGCAACAATTAGGCATTATTTGGGTGCCAGTTTATCCAACCACCAATCCAATTGAACTTGCTTTTATATTAAATGATGCTTCTGTTCAATATATGTTCGCGAGCAATCAAGAGCTATATGATAAAGTCATGTCTATTAAAGGCAAAGTAGAATGTTTAAAAGAAGTATACACTTTCGATCGTATTTCCGGCGCAAAACATTGGACTGAATTAAGAAAAAATGATACTACATTATTGGCACAAGTTAATCAAATTAAAAAAACTATACCCGTTGAACAAGTAGCTACTTTTATTTATACCTCTGGAACCACAGGTACTCCCAAGGGTGTAATGTTAACGCATAATAGTATTTATTTTAATTTAATGATGGGAAAAAAATCCTTCCCTTTCAATGATGCACCTGACCAAAGAGTACTTAGTTTTCTACCATTAAATCATATTTTTGAAAAACTCGCTTCCTATATTTATTTGTATAGTGGCATGAGTATCTATTATGCTGAAAGTTTAGACACCATTGGCGATAATTTAAAAGAAATATCTCCAGACGGATTTTCTACCGTGCCCAGACTTTTAGAAAAGATGTTTGAAAAAATTATGATGAAGGGTGAGGAGTTAACGGGTATAAAAAGAAAATTATTTTTCTGGGCAGTTGCCTTGGCCGAAAAATATGATAATTTAAATCAAGGATCTTGGTGGTACCGCACACAATTAAAACTTGCGAATAAATTAATTTTTGTAAAATGGCGTGAAGCGTTGGGAGGCAATGTAAAGTTTATTGTTACAGGTGGTGCTGCATGTCAAGTTAAACTACTTCGCATTTTTAATGCAGCTCAAATACCTATCTATGAAGGCTATGGTCCAACTGAGAACAGTCCAATTATAAGTGTGAATCAAAGAAATCCAGGCGGCTCTAAATACGGAACAGTGGGTCCTGTCATTGAAGGGGTACAGTATAAAATAGAAGCAGATGGAGAAATTTGCGTAGCAGGCCCAAGTGTAATGTTAGGTTATTATAAGCGTCCCGATTTAACAGCTGAAACCATAATCAATGGTTGGTTACATACTGGAGATATTGGAGTGGTAGAAGACGGTAAATTTTTAAAAATAACCGATCGTAAAAAAGAATTATTTAAAACCAGTGGGGGCAAGTATGTGGCACCTCAACCTATTGAAAATAAAATGAAGGAAAGCCCATTCATAGAACAAATAATGCTCATAGGTGACAATAGACGTTTTGTAAGTGCTTTAATTGTGCCTTCTTTTGCTAAATTAAAAGAGTGGACTAAACAGCATGGCATTGAATATGTAAGCAATGCTGAAATTATTAAAAATACAATGGTACTTACCATGTTACAAGACACGGTAGATGAGTATAATAAATTATTCAATCAAGTGGAGCAGGTTAAAAAGTTTGCTTTAATACCAAGAGAGTGGAATATTGATAATGGTGAAATGACACCTAAGCTAAGTCTGAGAAGAAAAGTGGTATTAGCTAATTTTGAAAAAGAGATAGAAGCGATGTATGTTTAAAAAGCTTTTTTAAATCTTTGAGGCTAAAAACTTTTCTTTAATTATCGCTTGTACTTGTTTACCTTGAATTTTGCTTTCTAACCAAGAAATAATATCTAAGTACATAAAGGCCCTACTTTCTAATTTATTGGTAGTAAGGGGTTGTAAGGTTTCTAATAATATAGTGAAAGACTTTTTAATAGCAGCTTTGTTATTTAATAAACTATTTTCTTCACCCCCATTTTGAATTGATTTTCTTAAGAAATTAAATAAAACTTCTTCTACCGTACTTAGGTTTTTCATTTTATACATAAACCTGTAAACCGATTTTGATAAATAATTCACCACTTCCGTATTACCCATTTCATAGTGTGCAATTAAATGTAGTAAGCGTGCATAACATTGTAAGTCGTCTCTTAAATTTAATTTCCAATTAATTATTCTATTCAAGTAGTCAATGGCCTTGGCAGGCTTGCCCGCACCAAAGTATAAACAAGCAATTTTATAGTAAAATACTAGTACGCGGTGGCTATCTAAATAGAGTTCAATTTCCTTCAACTTCGCTTCCATAGCGGGTATCATGGCTAAGCCCTCACTAAAACTACCCTCTAAAAAATGCTTATTTATCTTAGCGATGTATAAGTATATGAAGCTTTGAATTAAATTATTTTTATTATTTAATACAATGGGTGTGTTGCTATAATTTTCTAAAATAACAATGGTTTCATTTAATTTATCAAAACTTTTTAAATCAAAATGTGAGGTAATTAAATTATGAAGCCCCTTAATATATTGTGCCGTTTCAATTAATTTCATATTTTCTGTTACCTCAAATAAGTCTACCCATTTTTGAGCGTATCTATAATGCATTAGAAAATCCTGTGTAATAAAACCATACCAGCAATAACATTGGTATCGATACATTTTTTCATAAAACCCTTCAGAGGACTTTATTTTTTCCATAATAGGATTCTGCATTAAACTGTCTAATGCTTGCCTATCCTCATTATTACGTGCATGACCATGTTGAATATACCAACCATATAATTGTAAAGAAAGATTTGAAATTTTTGCAATATCATCTAAGCGGGTATTTACTTGATCTATCTCTTCACTTAATTGTTTTGCGCGATCTTGCATACTTCTAGTAATATGCAATGCTTCAATTTTCTTTTCTAAAAATAAAACCTGTAACAAATAAGTAACCTGATTATTTTGTTTAGTTAAAGTTTTTATTTTTTCAAGTACACGCAAACTTTGTATATATAAACCTTTGTTGTATAATATTTTTGCGTGGTCTAATTGTTCGTGAATTTGTAAATCAATATTTTCATTTTGCTTCACCACTCTTAGGCTAGCTAAAACTTGATCATATAAATGGGCCTTTAAATTAGAAAGTTGTTGTTTTGAAATTGACTCGTTTTTACGCAGCAGTTCTTCTTCGTCATAGACCTTCATTTTATCAAGGGCATCAAATAACTGAATTACCTTTAAATCGGCAGAAGCAGAATTTCGTTTCACATAAAGTTTGAAATTGCGCTTTTCAGCCCTTTCCAAGGATTTAACCAAAATAAATATTGCCTCAGTACTTAGGTTGGGCATCGTAGCTAATTTTAGTTCAAGTTATTGAAAATCAATTAATTAATCAAATTTTAACCTTCTTACACATTGTAAATTAGCCATAAATATGATGTGAATTACTTGTGAATAGGTGGTAAATTTATACAATAAACGGGCCAAAAGCCCGTTTTTTATCTATAACATATTCATAATCAATAAGATGCTTGCGATTGATGCCCTCAAAATTCAGTCAAAAAAGCCATTTGTTATATAACTAAATAAACGAATTAACGATGAGTCAAAAAGTGTACATATTTGATACCACACTAAGAGACGGCGAGCAGGTTCCTGGTTGTAAATTAAACACAAAAGAGAAATTGGCTTTAGCGGTAAGGCTAGAAGAATTAGGTGTAGATATTTTAGAAGCAGGTTTCCCTGTTTCCAGCCCAGGCGATTTTGAATCAGTAAATCAAATTGCAAAGACTTTAAAAAATACGGTGGTTTGCGGGTTATCTCGTGCAGTGCAAAACGATATTGAAGTAGCTGCTGCTGCTTTAAAGCCAGCTAAGCGTTTTAGAATTCATACTGGTATTGGTACTTCTGATTTACATATCAAATACAAATTCAATGCAACGCGTGAAGAAATTATTGAACGTGCTATAAACGCAGTTAAGTTAGCGCGCAACTTTACAGACGATGTAGAATTTTATGCAGAAGATGCGGGTCGTACAGAAAATGAATATTTGGCTAGAGTGATAGAAGCAGTAGTAAAAGCAGGTGCTACTACTTTAAATATTCCCGATACAACAGGTTATTGTTTACCCTATCAATACCAAGCTAAAATGGAATACTTAGTGAACAATGTTCCTAATATTGATAAAGCTATTTTGTCTTGTCATTGTCATAACGATTTAGGTTTAGCTACAGCCAATTCAGTAGCTGGTGTAATGGGTGGTGCCAGACAAATTGAGTGTACTATTAATGGATTAGGAGAGCGTGCAGGTAATACAGCACTTGAAGAAGTAGTAATGGTTTTAAATCAACACAAAGACTTAGGGTATTATACCAATATTAATACAAGACTTCTAAACCCCATTAGCCATGAGGTTGCAGAGATTATGCGAATGAGCGTACAACCAAATAAAGCTATTGTAGGTGGTAATGCTTTTTCACATTCATCGGGCATACACCAAGACGGATTTTTGAAAGAAGCACAAACTTATGAGATCATCGATCCTGAATTAGTTGGAGCAGAAGCTAGTAAAATTGTATTAACTGCAAGAAGTGGACGTAGTGCACTCGCGCATCGTTTACAAAAACTAGGTTATCAGTTTACAAGAAATGATATCGATGTTTTATATCCTAGCTTTTTACAATTAGCAGATAAGAAGAAAGAAGTAACACATGACGATTTAGTAGAAATAGCTAATGCATATTCGAAATAAAAGAAATTATAGAAATGGGAAAAACAATATTTGATAAAATTTGGGACAAGCATGTTGTCAAAATTATTGAAGGGGGTCCTTCGGTATTGTATATCGATAAGCATTTAATACATGAAGTCACAAGTCCACAAGCATTTAGTGGAATAGAAAAAAGAGGCGCTAAATTATTTAGACCAAAACAAATTGTAGCCACAGCAGATCACAACGTGCCTACTATTAATCAGCATTTACCTATTAGCGATCAATTATCAAAATTTCAAGTAGATACTTTAATTGAGAATTGTAAAAAGCACGGCGTGGAATTATACGGGCTAGGACATCCTAACCAAGGTATTGTGCATGTTATAGGCCCTGAGTTAGGTATTACACAACCAGGCATGACCATTGTTTGTGGAGATAGTCATACTTCTACTCATGGCGCTTTTGGATCTATCGCATTTGGAATTGGAACGAGTGAAGTAGAAATGGTTTTTGCTTCCCAATGCGTTATGCAAACCAAGCCTAAGGTTATGCGTATTAATATAGAAGGCAGTTTACAAAATGGAGTAGTTTCAAAAGATATTATTTTATACATCATTGCTAAAATATCTGCAAGTGGAGCCACAGGTTACTTTGTTGAATATGCAGGTTCTGCTATTCGTGCATTAAGCATGGAAGCAAGAATGACTATTTGTAATATGAGTATTGAAATGGGCGCGCGCGGCGGCATTATTGCACCCGATGAAACTACTTATGCATATATGAAAGGAAGACCTTTTGCACCGCAGGGTGAAAATTGGAATAAGAAATTAACAGACTGGAAAGAACTTTATTCCGATGCCGATGCAAAATTTGATTTTGAAATAAATATTAATGCAAGCGATATCGATCCGATGATTACTTATGGAACCAATCCAGGTATGGGATTATCTGTTACCGGAAAAGTGCCTACTATGGATAGTATTAGCGATCCTACAGAAAAACAAAACTTTGAAAAAGCATTAGCCTATATGGGTTTAGAAGCGGGCCAAAGTTTATTAGGTATGCCGGTACAAAATGTATTTATAGGATCTTGCACCAATTCACGCATTGAAGATTTTAGATTAGTTGCAAATATTATTAAGGGAAAACAAAAAAATCCTTCTGTAAAAACTTTAATTGTACCAGGTTCACAAGCAGTAGCCAAACAAATTAAAGCAGAAGGCTTAGATAAAGTATTTACTGAAGCAGGTATTGAAATAAGACAAGCAGGATGTAGCGCTTGTTTAGGTATGAATGAAGATAAAATACCAGCAGGTGAATATTGTATAAGTACTAGCAATAGGAACTTTGAAGGTCGTCAAGGTGCAGGGGCTAGAACTATGTTAGTGAGCCCTCTGACAGCTGCAGCAGCCCTTTTAACTGGAAAGATTACTGATATTAGAACTATGTTAAACTAAAAAATAAAGTCTGACTATATAAAATAGTTATAAATAAAATTATAGTATGCAATCATTACAAAAAATAAAAAGCAGGTTTATTCCGCTACGCATTGAAAACGTAGACACGGATCAAATCATACCTGCTCGTTTTTTGAAAGCCACTACGAAGGAAGGCTTTGGTAAAAACTTATTTCGTGATTGGAGATATGAAAACGATGATGAAACAAAACCAAAAGCCGATTTTGTTTTAAATCAAAAACAATTTAGCGGAGAGATATTAGTAGCTGCTAAAAATTTTGGATGTGGTTCTTCTCGCGAACACGCTGCATGGTCTATACAAGATTATGGTTTTAAAGTTGTGGTGTCTAGTTTTTTTGCAGACATCTTTAAAAACAATGCTTTAAATAATGGGGTATTACCTGTAACCGTATCTGATGCTTTTTTACAAGCCATTTTTGCTGAAGGCGCCGATGCCACACTAAGTATTGATTTAGAAAAGCAAATCATTACCATTGATAGCACTGGGGCTTCAGAAAGCTTTGAAATTAATGCTTATAAAAAAACCTGCATGTTAAATGGCTACGACGATATTGATTATTTATTAAGCATGAAAGAAGAGATAGAACAGTTTGAATTAAACCATAATAAATAATAGAAGAAAAATAATAGTATAAAAAAATAGTAGATAAATAAGAAGAAATAATAAGAGATAAACTTTTATCATTATGAAAAAGAAAATTGCAGTCATCCTTGGCGATGGCATTGGTCCAGAAGTTACAGAGCAGTCCATTAAGGTATTAAATATCATTGCTAAACAATTTAAACATGAGTTTAGTTATGAGCATGCATTAATGGGCGCTATTGCCATTGATAAAACAGGCAATCCTTTACCTGATGATACTATTAAAATATGTTTAGCCAGCGATGCTATTTTATTTGGAGCCATTGGCGATCCTAAATATGATAACGACCCAACGGCTAAAGTGCGTCCCGAGCAAGGTTTATTAAAACTTAGAAAAGAATTACAATTATTTGCCAATATTCGTCCGGTAAAAACTTATGAGACCTTACAACATCTAACTCCTTTAAAACCAAGAATATTAGAAAATGTAGACTTTATTATTTTTAGAGAATTAACTGGAGGTATTTATTTCGGCGACAAAACCTTAAGTGCCGATGGTACAGTGGCCACCGATAACTGTTCTTATTCAGTAGCAGAAATTGAACGTATAGCGCATTTAGCTTTTCAATATGCACAAAAAAGAAAAAAGAAATTAACCTTAGTTGATAAAGCCAATGTTTTAGAAACTTCAAGACTATGGCGTAAAGTAGTACAAAAAATTGCGGGTGAATATAAAGAAGTAACAGTTGATTATTTATTTGTAGATAATGCAGCGATGCAAATTATTTTAAATCCAGCACAATTCGATGTCATATTAACAGAGAATTTATTTGGAGATATTATTAGCGATGAAGCTTCTGTATTAGCAGGATCATTAGGCATGCTTCCTTCAGCCTCTGTAGGAAATACGGTAGCATTGTTTGAACCTATTCATGGTTCTTATCCGCAAGCCAAAGGGAAAGATATTGCTAATCCAATGGGTTCTATTTTATCTGCAGCCATGTTGCTCGATCATGTAGGCATGCAAAAAGAAGCTAGCATAGTAAGAGAAGCCGTAGACTGGTGTTTGAGTAATAAGTTTGTTTCAAAAGATATTGACGCCTTAAATAGTTATAGTACTTCAGCTATTGGCGATTTAATTTGTGAGTATATCGAAAAACAAGTAACCGGAGAGGGACATGTGCATCATGAGAGATTACATAAATCCACCATCATTTAACAAACATTCGTCTTAAGGTTAGACGATAAAAGAGGCGTAATTTTATAAATGGTTTTTTAAAGAAAAAATATGGAACTAAATAAATATTCAAAAACAATCACACTTGATCCAACACAACCAGCGGCGCAAGCCATGTTTTATGGTATTGGATTAACCGATGCCGATTTACAAAAAGCGCAAGTGGGTGTGGTGAGTATGGGCTATGATGGCAATACTTGCAATATGCATTTAAATGCATTAGCTGATGATATTAAAAAAAGTATTTGGGCAAATGATTTAGTGGGACTTACTTTTCATACCATTGGCGTGAGTGATGGAATGAGTAATGGTACACCTGGTATGCGCTATTCATTAGTAAGTAGAGATGTGATTGCAGATAGTATTGAAACAGTTTGTGGTGCTCAATATTATGACGCCTTAATAGCAGTACCAGGTTGTGATAAAAATATGCCGGGTTCATTAATTGCCATGGGAAGATTAAACCGTCCTTCTATTATGATCTATGGTGGAACTATTGCACCGGGTCATTACAATGGGCAGGATTTAAATATTGTATCTGCCTTTGAAGCATTAGGACAAAAAATGGCAGGTGAATTAACTGAAGCCGATTTCAAAGGAATTATACAACATGCCTGCCCAGGTGCTGGTGCATGTGGCGGCATGTATACAGCCAATACCATGGCATCTGCCATTGAAGCATTGGGAATGAGTTTACCTTATTCATCTTCTAATCCTGCACTCAGTGAAGAGAAACAAAAAGAATGTGCGGATGCAGGAAAAGCAATTCGTTTATTATTAGAACGCGATATAAAACCTCGAGATATTATGACGCGTAAAGCATTTGAAAATGCAGTCGCGGTTATTATGGTATTAGGCGGAAGCACTAATGCAGTACTACATATGATTGCCATGGCGAAGAGTGTGGGTGTATCTTTTACCCAAGACGACTTTCAAGCCATTAGCGATAAAATTCCAGTCTTGGCCGACTTCAAACCATCAGGTAAATATTTAATGCAAGACTTACATCAGTATGGTAATATTGTACGGCAATTTAGCAACGGGTGGAAGTGTTGCAAAAATTTCTGGAAAAGAAGGAGATGTATTTGAAGGACCGGCCCGTGTGTTTGATGGAGAGCAATCTTTGATAGAGGGTATCAATTCAGGAAAAATAAAAAAGGGTGATGTTGTGGTAATAAAAAATGTAGGTCCAGTAGGTGCTCCTGGTATGCCTGAAATGTTAAAACCCACTTCCGCTATTATTGGCGCGGGTTTGGGCAAGTCGGTAGCCTTAATTACCGATGGTCGTTTTAGTGGAGGCACGCATGGTTTTGTGGTAGGACATATTACACCTGAGTCTTATAAAGGAGGACTCATCGGACTAGTGGAAGACAATGATATTATTGAATTAAATGTACCTAATCGTAAAATAACATTGAAAGTAGATGAAGCAACTATTGCTAAAAGAAGAGCTGCCTATGTACAGCCTGCTTTAAAAGCAACCAATGGAGTTTTATGGAAATATGCACAATTAGTAAAAGATGCAAGTGAAGGTTGTGTGACCGATCAGTTATAAAAAAAAGACTATGGCAACGAAAAAATTAACAGGAGCGCAAGCAGTTTTAGAAGCTTGTATTGCAGAGGGAGCCGAAACTATATTTGGTTATCCAGGTGGCGCTATTATGCCTATCTATGACGCTCTTTATGATTACAACGACAAACTAAAACATATTTTAGTAAGACATGAACAAGGCGGAATCCATGCTGGACAAGGTTATGCGCGTACCTCAGGAAAAGTAGGTGTCGTATTTGCAACCAGTGGACCAGGGGCTACGAATTTAGTGACAGGTTTAGCCGACGCCATGATAGATAGCACACCCCTTGTTTGTATTACAGGACAAGTGTTCGCCCATTTATTAGGCACCGACGCTTTTCAAGAAACAGATATTATTAATATTACCATGCCGGTTACTAAATGGAATTATCAAGTAACTGATGCAACAGAAATTCCTGGCATATTAGCTAAAGCATTTTATTTAGCAAGAAGTGGAAGACCAGGTCCTGTATTAATTGATATTACTAAGAATGCACAAATACAATCTTTCGATTATGAAGGTTATACGCCTTGTAATCATATAAGAAGTTATAGACCAAAGCCGGTCATTCGTAAAAACTTTATTGACGAAGCAGTGGCCTTAATTAATAATGCTAAAAAACCTTTAGTCATTTTTGGACAAGGTGTTATTTTAGGTAAGGCAGAAAAAGAATTTAAAAAGTTTATAGAAAAGTCGGGTATGCCAGCAGCCTGGACCATCTTGGGTTTGAGCGCACTTCCTACAGATCATCCACAGAATGTAGGTATGTTAGGTATGCACGGAAACTATGGCCCGAATGTACTAACGAATGAATGTGATGTTTTAATAGCAGTAGGTATGCGTTTCGATGACCGCGTTACTGGAAGATTAGATAAATATGCAAAGCAAGCGAAAGTAATACACTTAGATATTGATCCTTCAGAAATTGATAAAAATGTAAAAGCTCATGTTGGTGTTTGGGGTGATTGTAAAGAAACACTTCCACTACTTACTTTAGGTATTCAAGAAAAAGATAGATCAGAATGGTTAAAAGTTTTTGCAGACTATACGCAAAAAGAATATAACCAATGTATAAAAGAGGAAATTTATCCTAGCACAGATGAAATGACAATGGGTGAAGTGATACGCATTGTAAATGAGACCACGAAAGGAAATGCAGTGGTAGTAACGGATGTAGGTCAACATCAAATGGTGGCTTGCAGATACGCTAAGTTTAATGAAACAAGGTCCAATGTAACATCAGGTGGACTAGGTACCATGGGCTTTGCTTTACCTGCAGCTATTGGAGCTAAGTTTGGTGCACTAGATAGAACAGTGATAGCAGTCATTGGAGATGGTGGTGTGCAAATGACTATTCAAGAATTAGGTACTATTATGCAAACAGGTGTGGATGTTAAAATAATGATATTAAATAATGAATTCTTGGGTATGGTGCGTCAGTGGCAGCAACTATTTAACGACAAGCGTTATTCATTCGTAGATATTCAAAGCCCCGACTATGTAATGGTAGCCAAGGCTTATGGAATTGAAGGTGCAAAAGTGGAGCACCGCAAGGATTTACAAACAGCCATTGAAACGATGCTAGCGCATAAGGGTTCTTATTTATTAGAAGTAATGGTGGGTAAAGAAAACAATGTATTTCCAATGGTACCTCAGGGTTGTAGTGTATCTGAAATTAGATTAAAATAGATTATAAAAAATAAATTAGATATAAATTAAGAACTGATAAATAAAGAATAATATGGATACAAATACCGAAAAACAAGAATACACAATAACTGTGTATACCGAAAACCAAGTAGGGCTCTTGAATCGTATTGCCATTATTTTTTCTAGAAGAAAAATTAATGTAGAAAGTTTAAATACATCTCCTTCTGAAATTGCGGGCATACACCGTTTTACCATTGTTGTAATGGAGTCTCGTGATGTGGTGATGAAAATTGTAAGACAAATTGAAAAGCAAGTAGAAGTATTAAAAGCTTATTTCAATACCAATGATGAAATTGTTTGGCAGGAACTTGCACTTTATAAAGTATTGTCAGAAGAAATTACTGAGAAAGTAAAAGTAGAAAGATTGTTAAGAGAATACGGTGCGCGTGCGGTGGCCATTAGAAAAGATTTTATTGTTTTTGAAACAACAGGCCATAGAGAAGAGACCAATAAACTTATGAAAGCCTTAGAACCTTTTGGCTTAGTGGAGTTCGTTCGTAGCGCAAGAGTGGCTATCATAAAAGAAAGTAGCGGTTTTCATGAAAAACTAAAAGACTTTGAAAAAAAGCAACCTAGTGAAGATGTTATAGAAAATGAATACTTAGGGAAAAGAGAGGCAGTATTTACCATGTAAATCTTCATCAACTATTATCATCAAAAATTATCATTAAAAATTACCGTCAAGAATTATTAAAAAGGTATAAAAAATAAAGATCAAATAAAAACAAGTAACATAAATATTAAAAATTAATTAATTAAATAAAAAATCTAAACAATCATTAAAATGGCAAAGTTAAATTTCGGCGGAACAGAAGAAAATGTAGTAACTCGCGAAGAGTTTCCATTAGCAAAAGCACAGGAAGTATTAAAAAATGAAACTATCGCAGTTATTGGCTATGGTGTTCAAGGTCCTGGACAAGCATTGAACCAAAAAGAAAATGGGGTGAATGTTATTATTGGACAAAGAAAAAATTCAAAAAGTTGGGATAAAGCAATTGCAGATGGTTTTGTACCAGGCACTAGCTTATTTGAAATAGAAGAAGCCTTAGAAAAAGGAACTATTATTTGTTATTTATTAAGTGATGCTGCACAAATAGCTATGTGGCCAACCGTTAAAAAACATTTAACTAAAGGAAAAGCATTGTATTTCTCTCATGGCTTTGGAATTACTTTTAACGAGCAAACGGGTATTGTACCTCCAGCCGATGTAGATGTATTCTTAGTAGCCCCTAAAGGTTCTGGAACTTCTTTAAGAAGAATGTTCTTGCAAGGCCGTGGCTTAAATTCTAGTTATGCCATCTTCCAAGACGCTACAGGAAAGGCTTGGGACAGAGTTATTGCTCTAGGTATTGCTATTGGGTCAGGTTATTTATTCGAGACCAACTTTAAAAAAGAGGTTTATTCAGATTTAACTGGTGAGAGAGGTACATTAATGGGCGCAATTCAAGGTATATTTGCAGCCCAATATGAAGTATTGCGTAAAAACGGACATAGCCCTTCTGAGTCATTTAATGAAACAGTGGAAGAATTAACACAATCATTAATGCCACTTGTTGCAGAAAACGGAATGGATTGGATGTATGCTAACTGTTCTACTACTGCTCAAAGAGGTGCTTTGGATTGGTGGAAAAAATTCCGCGATGCGACTATGCCAGTATTTACAGATTTATACAATAGTGTTGCTACAGGAAAAGAATCGGCTCGTTCTATTGACTTAAATAGTAAGGCCGATTACCGTGAGAAATTAGAAGTAGAGTTAGCTGAATTACACAATAGTGAAATGTGGCAAGCAGGAAGAACTGTAAGAAGTTTAAGACCAGAGAATCAACCAGGTAAATAGTTCTTTAGAATTATTTAGCTAGGACAAAATAGAAAAGTGATAAAGTATGAGTGAAGCAAAGAAAATAAATAAACCTACACTTAATATCGAGGCAGCTGTCAAAAGATTGAAGTCGGTGGTAACACATACCCCGCTTCAGTTCAATGCAAACTTGTCTCGTAAGTATGAGTGTAATGTTTATTTTAAAAGAGAAGACTTACAAATTGTACGTTCTTATAAATTAAGAGGTGCGTATAATATGATGAGTCAGCTCTCTAAAGAAGTATTGGCAAAAGGGGTGGTCTGCGCAAGTGCGGGTAACCATGCACAAGGCTTTTCTTATAGTTGTAAAAAACTAGGTGTGAAAGGTGTTGTTTTTATGCCTATTCCATCACCACAACAAAAAGTTAATCAAACAAAAATGTTTGGTGAAGATTTTGTGGAAGTGATTTTAGTAGGTGATACTTTTGACGATACAGCTATTGCTGCAAAAGCTTATACTTTAGAACACGGAATGACTTTTATTCCTCCTTTTGATCATGTTTCTATTATTGAAGGACAAGCCACAGTGGGCGTAGAAATTTTAGATGACATTAAAACATTTACTAAGGACCCTATTGATTATTTATTTGTACCCGTGGGTGGTGGCGGATTAAGCGCAGGTGTGGGAACTTATTTTAAAGAGAAGTCGCCAAGTACAAAAATTATTGGATTAGAACCAGAAGGGGCACCTAGTATGTTTTGGGCATTAAAATCGGGAGAGCCAGTTGAATTAGAAAACATAGATAAGTTTGTCGATGGGGCTTCTGTAAAAAGAGTAGGTGATGTCACTTTTTCTTTTTGTAAAGATGCTTTAGATGATATGCATTTAGTGCCGGAAGGAAAAATTTGCACTTCAATTTTACAAATGTATAATGAAGAAGCCATAGTAGTGGAACCTGCAGGAGCCATGTCTGTAGCGGCTTTGGACCATTACGCCGATCAAATCAAAGGCAAGACCATTGTATGTATTGTAAGTGGTGGCAATAACGATATTGCACGCATGCAAGAAATTAAAGAACGCTCTTTAACCTATGAAGGGTTAAAGCATTATTTTTTAATTCGCTTTGCACAAAGGCCAGGTTCATTGAAAGAGTTTGTCAATAAAGTACTTGGTCCTTATGATGATATCACAAGGTTTGAATACATACAAAAACACAATAAGGAAGCAGGTCCGGCTCTACTGGGAATAGAATTAAGAACCAAGGCCGATCATGCAACACTTATTGAGAATATGAAGAAGTATCATATTAATTATGATGAAATAAATAAAGACGATAATATTTACGGTTATTTAATATAGAAAAATAAATTGGGTTATGCAGGTTTTAAAGTTTGGAGGAAGTTCGGTAGGTAGTGCAGAGGCAATCAATCAAATGGTGGCAATTGTAAGTGCGCGAATTCAAAAAGAGAAAACTATTGTGGTGGTTTCTGCGATGAGTGGTGTCACGGATCAATTATTAATGTTAGCACAAACAGCGGCACAAGGGAATGAAGCTTATAAAACCATTATTCAAAACATTGAACAAAAGCATTTGGATGCCGTTCGTGCATTACTTCCTATTCAACAACAAAGTGGTACTTTAAGTTTGGTGAAACAACTTATTAATGAGTTAGAAACGAATTGTGAAGGTTTATTTATGTTGAAGGAATTATCTATGCGCATGCAGGATAAAATTATTAGCTATGGAGAACTTTTATCTAGTAAAATTATTTCAGCCAGTTTTGAGTCGAAGGGTATTAAACAACAGTGGATTGATTCAAGAAATTTAATCAAAACCAATTCTAATTATTTTAATGCTGTGGTAGATAAACCACTTACTTATTCAACAATAGCCAATTATTTTACAGCTCCTGAAAATGCATTTGATTTATATATAGCACCTGGCTTTGTAGCATCAGATGCGAATGGAAACACTACTACTCTTGGTAGAGGTGGCTCCGATTATACAGGCGCAATTTATGCAGCAGCTTTACAAGTAACTGCTTTAGAAATATGGACGGATGTAAGTGGTATGATGACAGCGGATCCGCGTATGGTACAAAACGCTAAAGAAATTCCAGAAATTTCTTATCAAGAAGCGATGGAGCTATCACATTTTGGAGCAAAGGTTATTTATCCTCCTACAATACAGCCGGTGATGCAAAAGAACATACCCGTATGGATAAAAAATACTTTTGATCCTAATCATGCAGGTACCATTATTAAAAATGAATCCCCTTCTGATAAAAGTTTTATCAGGGGTATTTCAAGTATAAAAGATATTTGTTTATTAAGCTTGGAAGGAAGTGGTATGGTAGGTATTCCAGGTTTTTCTAAAAGACTATTTGACGCACTTGCTAAAAAGCAAATCAATATTATATTAATAACACAAAGTTCTTCGGAGCATTCTATTTGTGTTGGGGTGAATATGCAAGATGCACATTTGGCTAAGATAGCAGTAGACGATGAGTTTGAAGAAGAAATAAAAACGCATAAGGTAGAACCTTTAATCATTGAAAAAAAGGTCTCTATTTTAGCGCTTGTGGGTGAACAAATGAAAAGCCATCCTGGGGTAAGTGGAAAAATGTTTGGGGTACTTGGAAGAAATGGTATTAATGTTAGAGCTATTGCACAAGGTTCTTCAGAGAAAAATATTTCAGCGGTGATTGCTTCACAGGATGTACGCAAGGCCATTAATGTACTGCATGAAGAATTTTTTGAAACCTCTTATAAGCAGGTGAATGTTTATGTAGCAGGTGCAGGAAATGTAGGTAGTAAATTAATAGATCAAATAAAAAAACAAGTACCTTATTTACAAGCAACACTTCGTTTGCAAATAAATATTGTAGGTATTGCCAATAGCAAAAAGCAATTAATAAATGCAGAAGGAATAGATTTAACTAATTGGCGTCAGCAATTAGCTGAAGCTCCTGCAGGCGATACTACTAAATATGTAAATACTATACTTGAAAATAATTTACGTAATAGTGTATTTGTAGACGTTACTGCACATCAAACCGTATCTGATGTGTATATGCAGTTGTTAGGCAAGGCAGTATCTGTGGTGGCATGTAATAAAATTGCCTGCTCTTCTCCTTATGAGCATTATGCAAAACTAAAGTCACTCGCTAGAGAATTCAATGCAGCCTTCTTATTTGAAACCAATGTGGGAGCGAGTTTGCCCATTATTGGCACTTTAAACGATTTAATTAGAAGTGGAGATAATATCAATAGAATAGAGGCAGTTTTATCAGGTACCTTAAATTATGTATTTAATAATTACGATGGCAGTACTTCTTTTTCAAAAGTAGTTCGACAAGCACAGGCAGAAGGTTATACCGAACCTGATCCAAGATTAGATTTAGGTGGCACCGATGTTATGCGTAAAATAATGATACTAGCCAGAGAGGCAGGACATAAGATAGAGATGACCGATATTGCTAATGAAAGTTTTTTACCTGCTAGTTGTTTTAATGGTTCTGTAGAAGATTTTTATACAGAGATGGAAAAACAAGAAGCGCATTTCAAAAAATTATATGAAGCAGCTGCTGCTAAAAATTGTAAGTTAAAATTTGTAGCAAGTTTTAATATTTCGGAAGATGGAAAAGGAACAGCCAAAGTTGGCCTACAACATATAGAACCAAGTTCCGATTTTTATCATTTATATGGTAAGGATAATTTAGTCTTATTTTATTCAATGCGTTATCCAGAACTTCCTTTAGTGGTAAAGGGTGCAGGTGCAGGTGCCGATGTAACAGCTTCGGGTGTATTTGCCGATATTATAAGAGCTGCAAGGGTTTAATAAATTATATATACTAAAAGATACTATAATTTAAAATAGATAATTAAAGATGTTATTTTTTTATTAAAGTACTTTTATATAAAATAGATATACAAGATGTTTTCTGAAAATCAATGGATAAAAATTAAAGCCCCGGCAACCGTTGCAAATATGGTATGTGGTTTTGATATTTTAGGCTTTGCTGTGAATAGTCCATATGATGAAATGGAAATGAAATGGACGACTCGTGCTGAAAACGAAGCTAGAATTACTATAATTAATATTGATAATTACAATTTACCTACCGACCCCGAAAAGAATGTTGCAGGTGCTGCATTAATCGCTTTTTTAGAAGAGTATGAAGAAAAACAAAAAAGCAGCAGCCCTAAAATAAAATTTGAAGTAAAAATTAATAAGCTTATAAAACCCGGTAGTGGTGTGGGTTCTAGCGCCGCTAGTTCTGCGGGTGCCGTGGTAGGAGCCAATTATTTAGTGGGCAATATTTTTTCTAAAGATGATTTAGTGCGTTTCGCTATGAATGGAGAAAAATTAGCCTCGGGTGTAAAGCATGCCGATAATATTGCACCTTGCATTTTTGGAGGAGTTACCTTGGTTAGATCTATTTTTCCTTTAGAAATTATTGCACTGCCTTCTCCCACTTTGCATGTAACAATTGTGCATCCACAAATTGAAGTAAGAACCTCGGATGCAAGAAGTATATTAAGACAACAAGTACTTTTAAAAGATGCCATTAAACAATGGGGCAATATAGCAGGACTAGTTGCGGGCTTAATGAAGTCCGACTATGATTTAATTGGCAGGTCTTTAGAAGATGTTATTATTGAACCAGTTCGTTCTATATTAATACCAGGTTTTGACGATTTAAAATTAGCTTGTAAAAAAGCTGGCGCTTTAGGAGGAGGAATCTCTGGTTCAGGCCCTTCCATATTTATGTTAAGTAAAACCAAAGAAATAGCCATTGCCGTTGAAAAAGAAATGAAGCAATTGTATGATGGCATTGGACTTCCGCATCATACTTATGTAACAAGTATAAACCAAACAGGCGTTGAGATAATCGAATAGGTTATAGTTATTGTGATAAAATTATAAATAATAAGCAAGTAGAATTTTAATAGTAACACTAATAAAACAAATATTAATAATAAATCTTCGAATGCAATATTATAGTTTAGGAAAAAATTCCCCCAATGTAGATTTTAGAACGGCTGCCATTACAGGGCAGGCGCCTGATAAGGGATTGTACTTTCCTAGCACTATTCCCAAATTTACCGAGGCGCAAATTGAAAGGTTTAAAACATTAGATAAAGCTACACTTGCATTTGAAGTCATGAAACCATATGTAGGCGGTACTATTGACGATGCCTCATTAAAAGAAATTTGTGCCCAGACTATTAATTTCAATTTTCCTTTAGTGCCTATTACAGAAAATATTTCATCCCTTGAATTATTTCATGGCCCTACTTTAGCTTTTAAAGATGTAGGTGCAAGATTTATG
>RFVO01000028.1 GCA_009928005.1 Chitinophagia bacterium
GCTTACCACAGAGATGGCTATATCATTGTTAAAAATTTTTGTTCAAAACAAGAAGTAGATAAAATGTATTCCACTGCATTGGAGGATAAGGCTATGGAGAAGAATGCTTTGGATTTAAACGATCAAACAGGTAAGAAAACAAGGCTCTCTTTGTGGTTCACACCAGGCAACGATGTTTTCGGTTATTTAACTAGAAGTGAAAAAATGGTGGATTCAGTGGCCAATTTATTAGATAGCGAGGCGCCTGTCTGTCATTTTCATTCTAAACTCATGCAAAAAGAACCTAAAGTAGGTGGGGCTTGGGAATGGCATCAAGATTATGGTTACTGGTATAAAAACCAGTTTATGTTTCCCGACCAACTGGTAAGTGTAATGATAGCACTTACTCCTGCCAACAAAGAAAATGGCTGTATTCAAGTCATAAAAGGCTCCCATAAATTGGGCAGGGTGAACCATGGTTTTGCAGGAGAACAAGTGGGTGCAGACCAAACCATGGTAGATAATGCTTTGAAAACCATGGAATTAGTTTATGTTGAAATTGAACCAGGGGATGCCCTTTTCTTTCATAGCAATATTCTACACCGCTCGGAAGCCAACCTATCCAATAGTCCAAGATGGTCCATTATTTCTTGCTATAGCGCACAGTCCAATTTTGGCTTACAATGAAACTTCAACATCCTGGCATACACCTATCGAAAAAGTACCCAATGAGGCACTTTTAAATTGGGAATCAAGCTCACTTTCTGCAGCTGATTTTCTTAAAAAAGAGAACGATCCAGCCCTAAAATAACTAATCTTAATTTTTAAATTTTTTTATATTTTTTTTCGTTTTTTTTATTTTATAAATAACAGAATATCAAGTGTTTATATCATAATTAGATATTAGTCTATAAAAAAAATAGACAATTATGGGGAAAAGTTGGTGAAAATCTTTGCCAATTGTTAATTTTATATTAAATTTGTCATTCGAGTTATATACTAGACAAGTTCAGTTTAACAAAAATCAAATAAAGTATGAGAAAAAAAATCTTATGGAGTCTACTTGCATCGTGCCTATTTTTAGGAACTGCATTAGCCCAAAACAACTGATGAAAAAGGAGATCCAATTTCTGGAGCTTCTGTTCAAGTAAAAGGTACAAGAACTGGTGCAACAGTTAACCCTGATGGATCGTTCACAGTGAAAGCTGCCAATGGCGCTTCATTAGTCGTATCTGCTCTTGGATATGAATCAAAAACTGTAGCTGCTGCTGCAAACGTAACTGTAAAATTAGCTGCTGATGTGAAATCATTATCAGAGGTAGTTGTAACAGGTTCTGGTGTAGCAACAAGTAAAAGAAAATTAGGTATCTCTGTTGAGTCTGTGACTGCAGACAAGTTACCTGCTGCTCCTTCAGCTTCTATCGACCAAGCTTTGGTAGGTAAGATTCCAGGTGCTTCTATTTCTTCTATCTCTGGTAACCCAGGTGACCCAGTAAACATTATCTTAAGAGGTATTAACACTGTACAAGGTGGTACTAAACCAATGATTTTATTAGATGGTATCGAGATTCGTTCTACAGATATCCAATCATTAGATTTAAGTAACGTAGAAAGAGTCGAGGTAGTACAAGGTGCTGCATCTGCTTCTATCTATGGTGCGCAAGGTGCGAATGGTGTTATCCAAATTTTTTCTAAAAAAGGTAAAAGAGGTTCTACTCAAATTAACGTTTCTTCTAGCTATGCTGTGAATGAATTGTTGAACGTAGGTAACTTCAATAAATCTAAATTACATCCTTACTTAACTGACGCTTCTGGTGAATTAATTTCAACTAGTGGTGCATTAGTTACTGTAGACCCTATCTGGGGTGTGGGTGGTAGTGCTTCTTCTAAAAGTATTGCTTACCAATATGGTGGAGCTGCTCGTTATGGTATCTTAGATCCAAGAAACTATAACCACTCTCCTTATACAGCATCTGTGCCTTGGTACGATCACTTTGCTCAAATGTTCCAACAAGGAAGCACTTTGAACAATGCATTAAATATTTCTGGTGGTTCTGATAAATCAGATTTTGCTATTTCAATTTCAAATAATAAAACTAAGACGTCAATCATGACCGATGTAAATGGCGGATTAGAGCGTACTAACTTAACAGCAAATATTGGTACTGAATTATTCAAAAATTTCAGAATTCGTTCTATTACTCAATTAGTTTACCAAAAGAATAACATGGCTCCAGGTCTTGGATTTGGTTCTGGTGGTACTGATGGTAACTCTTTAGGTTCTAATGGTCAAGTTTATTCTTTCTTGAATACTTCACCTTTCTTTGATTTAAAAGCAATCGATCCAGTAACTGGTCAAAGACCAGCTAACCAATATGCTCGTTTCTTAAGTGTAAACGGTTACAACCCATTCTATCAAGCAACTCATTCTGATGCGCGTCTAACCAAACTGCAGAAGAGAACGGAAGTTTCTGGGAATATTGGGCAGGTGGTGGAAATGACAACTCTGGTCAAATCACTAGCTATGATTACACAAGTAATTTCAAAAACTTCTTAAGTACTGTAAACATCAAAACTGATTTTGAAAAAGATTTTGGTTTCAAAATTCCTTTGACAACTAATACTCAATTAGGTTTTGACCACAGAAAACAAGATCAACATTATGTAGGCATGTACGGTAACTCATTACCAGTAGCGCCTCCTATTAACTTTACTTCTACTCAAACTCAAGCAATCTATACAGACTATAGAGTACCTTTTGTTACTTATGGTTTCTTAGTTAATCAAAAGTTTGATTATAGTAACTACTTAGGTTTAACAGCGGGTGTAAGATCTGACTACTCATCTACATTCGGTGCTGGTTCTAAACCATTTACTTTCCCTCATGCCGATCTTTACTTCTTACCATCTCAAATGGATTGGTGGAAAGGTAAATTACAAGATATCGTTCCTTTCATGAAGTTAAGAGCTGCTTATGGTGAGGCGGGTATTCAACCAGGTGCTTTCGATCGTTACCCTGTATTGAATCAACAAGCAATTGGAAACAATGTAACTTATGCATTCTCTAATCCTTCAAGAAACCCTAACTTAAATGTTGAGGTATCTAAAGAGACTGAATTTGGTACAGACTTCACTATTAATACTAACACCAATTCAAATTGGTTAAAGTCTATCAACGGATCATTCACTTATTGGAAGAGAAGTTCTGAGAATGTTATTTATAGCATTGCAGTTCCTTTATCAACTGGTGCAAGTGGAATCTTAGATAACGCAATTGATATGAGTTCACATGGTACTCAGTTCTCATTAAATATGCCAATTTTCTCTTCTAAGAATTTAACTTGGGATTTCACTACAAACTACGGAACGCAAGTTTCTATGATTGATGCTATCAAAGGTGGTGCAACTATTCCTTTGACTTCTTCTGCTGGTTCAACTAACGTTGTATTAGTTGCTGGAAAGCCAATTGGACAAATTTATGCTTACCCAGTTGTTAGAAGCTTAGATCAAGTTCGTACAAATGGAACTGCATACTTCACAGACGCTATGAAGTCTTCTGGAAGATATGTAGTAGTTAAAGATCCAGTTTACGGCGGTAATGTAGTAGTTGATACTGCTACTAAAGGTGCTATGATTGGTTCTGAGCAATTACCATTAGGAGATCCTAGCCCTAAGTTTAACATGTCATTTATTAATAACATTACTTACAAAGATTTCATCAACTTGAATTTCCAATTTGATTGGATCAACGGTGCTCATTTATATAACCAAACTAAAGAGTGGATGTATCGTGATGGTATTAGCAATGACTTCGATAAAGTAGTTGAAATTCCTGGTTTCACTCCAGCTGCTTGGACAGCTTACCATGCTAGCTTCTACTATGCATTATGGGGTTCTACTCGTGGTGTAGGTAACAACGTAACTAAAGACTACTTCTTAGAAGACGCTTCTTTCGTAAGATTAAGAAACATCTCTTTAAGTATCGATTTAGCGAAGACGGATGCCTTCAAGAAATTTAGAAAACTACAATTAGTATTTACAGGACGTAATATCATGACTTGGACTAAGTATACTGGTATGGATCCTGAGATTAGTTCTGGTTCTGTTAACTCTTCTTTTGATAGAGGAATTGACCACAGTACTATGCCAAATACTAAATCATATCAAATTGGTTTAAACATAGGTTTCTAATCCAAAAAAATTAAAAAATAATAGTCATGAATAAAATAAAAATACTTTACTTAGGCTTTTTCGCAGCTTTAGTCATGTTTTCGACTAGCTGTCAAAAAGAATTAGAAGTTGGTAATCCGAATGCACCAACCTTGGTTGGTAATGTTACCGAAGAGAATGGCTTAACAAAGCTAGCTCAAGGTGGTATCTATTTAAATGGTTTAAACTATGGTGATGGATGGCTAGGTGATAGCTACTTCTCTTTACCAAGAGGTTACCATGAGTTAATGGGAGATATTATTGGTGGTGGTGAAGGTTCTAATAACCAAATCACAACTCTCCCTTCTCCTGAGTCAATTAAATTAAGCCCAACTGGTACTACATTAACGAATCCTTCTCCAAACCCAGCAATTATCCGCGCTTATAATTCAAGAGCGGCTACAGCTCAAGGTAACAATGCCTTGATGTATGAGTGGATGAATATGTATGCAATGCAACAAGCTTGTAATAACGTTATCGCTTTAGCTGATAAGGTTACTTACACTGGCGATAAAGCAACTAAAATTGCTACTATTAAAGCTTGGGCTTATTTCTGGAAAGGATGGGCTTATGCTCAAATTGGAACTATGTACATAGCTGGTATCATTACTGATACTGCTGGTCAAACAAGTAATACTTACGTATCTCACGATGCTATAATTACTCGTTCTAACTACTACTACGATTTAGCTGTAACTACTTTAGGTGCTGCTTCAAATACTGCAGACTATACAGCTACTTTAGGAAAATTAATTCCTGAGGCTAGCCAAGTAGGAAATGGTCAATTAATGACTAAAGACATGTGGACTAGAAATATCAATACTTTAAAAGCACGTAACATTTTATTAAATAAAATGTCAACTTTTGTAAATGGAGTAGCTGGTGTTACTATTTCAAAAAATTCTTTCACTGGTGTGATGACAACTGCTGATTGGAATAATATTTTAACTTTAACTGCTAATGGTGTGAAGAGCACAGACTATGTATTAACTGGTCGCACTTCAGATTTAAATAACTGGTTCTCTGTGAATGGTGGAACAGCTGCTGCCTTAGCAACTAACAGAGCAAGTAGCGGTACATTCAAAATTAGTGAGCGTTTTGTTCAAGATTTTGCTGATGGAGACAAGCGTAAAGCAAGTAACTTTAAAACAGGTTATCAATTTACGCATGGTCTTAGCTTTGGTACAAGATGGAGTTTAAATCCTAACTGGCAAACTACCGATTTACCAGGTGGCGGTACTATCGCAGGTGTTTACTCTTATGGTACTAAGAACGTTGGTAAATATGAATTAATTATTGCTGCTAGCTACGAAGAGAATGCTATGATGCAAGCAGAAGCAAATATCCAATTGGGTAATATTGCTACTGGTTTAGGTTTTATCGATGCTGTTAGAGCTTACCAAGGCGCTGGCTTAGCTGCCGCAACTGCAACTACTAAAGCAGACGCTTTAACTTTATTAACTAAAGAAAGAAGAGTTGCTCTAGCTTTCCGTGGATTATCTTTCTACGATGCAAGACGTTGGGGTTGGACTTATCCAGTGGCTAACGGTGGTGGTCGTTACGGCGCTACTGTATTCGATATAAAAGAAGTTGTTTGGACAAATGCAACAATGAACTACAACTACATGGACTACTGGGATGTACCTGGTGATGAGTTTGAATTAAACGCTCCATCAGCAGCAAGTGCTCCAATTAAAAATCCAAATTTCTAATTTAGATTTTAGATTAAGATATAAACTGCCCCCAAATTGGGGGCAGTTTTTTTATGCCTAATTTATAAGTTTAGATGCCAAAAACAGGTAACTATTTCTTAGTTTTAGATACTAAGCAGAAGCTATATGTATTTATTAGGCATTGATATTGGTACTTCCTTTATTAAGGTTTCTTTAGTAGAAGCAAGCAGTCAGCAGTGTATTGTTACAGTTTCTTATCCGGATACTGAAAATGCCATTACCGCTCACCAAAATGGCTGGGCCGAACAATCGCCTACAATGTGGTGGGATCAGGTTCAAGCAGGTATTTTAAAACTACATCAGGCAGCTAAGCTAGCAATGCCTTCTTATAATTCTAATGATATTAAAGCCATTGGTATTGCTTATCAAATGCATGGGCTAGTAGTGGTTGATAAAAATAAAAAGGTCCTTAGAGATAGTATAATATGGTGCGACAGTAGAGCTGTGCCGTATGGCAAAAAAGCCTTTGATGCAATTGGTCATGAAAAATGCTTATCGTATTTATTAAATTCACCCGGTAATTTTACAGGCGCTAAACTTGCTTGGGTAAAAGAAAATGAACCCGAAGTATATGCCCAAATACATACAATAATGCTACCTGGCGATTTTATAGCCATGCAATTAACAGGAGAAATTACTACCAGCATAGCTGCTTTATCTGAAGGTATATTTTGGGATTTTAAAAACAATTGTATTTCAAAAGAAGTAGTAGACTACTTTGGTTTTGACATCTCTATTTTTCCTAAGGTGCAAGAAGTATTTAGTAACCATGGTTTGTTGAGTTCAAATGTTGCGAATGGTTTATCCTTAAAAGCGGGTATTCCTATTAGTTATAAAGCAGGAGATCAACCCAATAATGCCCTTTCTTTAAATGTAGTTCAGCCAGGTGAAGTAGCAGCCACAGCAGGCACTTCAGGAGTTATTTATGGAGTTGGTAATACTTTATCTTATGACAAGCAATCAAGGGTGAATAGTTTTGCGCATGTAAATCATACAAATGCAGAAAATAGAATTGGTATGCTATTATGTATTAATGGTACAGGCATTTTAAATAGTTGGGTTAAAAAATACATAGGTGCAAGTCATGATTATACTACCATGAATGAAATGGCTACAAGTATTCCAGCCGGTAGTGATGGACTAAGTATTCTACCTTTTGGCAATGGTGCAGAGCGTATTTTCAATAATAAAATTATTGGCGCACAAATGTTGGGCATTGATTTAAATAAACACACATCAGCACACATTTATAGGGCTTCGCAAGAAGGGATTGCCTTTGCTTTTAGATATGGATTAGATATTATGAGAGAAAATAAATTAGCATCCTCAGTGATTAAAGCAGGAAAGGCCAATTTATTTTTAAGTCCTGTATTTACCCATGCTTTTGTGAATGTAACCGGCGTACCTGTGGACTTGTATAATGTAGAAGGTAGTGTAGGCGCGGCTTTGGGCGCAGGTATTGGCTCGGGTATTTATAAAGAAATAAAGGATGCCTTTGCAGACACGAAGCCTATTGACCGCATAGAGCCTACTGAAATAAATCTATACGATTCACTTTATGAAAATTGGAAAAATAATTTATAAACTTTAATACTCTATTTTATGTCAGTACTACTTGGAGAAAAAGAATTTTTTAAAGGCATAGGTCAAATTAAATATGAGGGCTTACAAAGTGATAACCCCTTAAGCTATCGTTGGTATGATGAAAGTAAAGTAGTGGCGGGCAAGCCCATGAAAGATTGGTTACGCTTTGCAGTAGCCTATTGGCATAGTTTTGTTGGAAATGGCGGCGATCCTTTTGGAGAGCCAACGCATATTTATCCTTGGAATGAAAAAAAAGATGCAATAGCACGGGCAAAAGATAAAGCCGATGCTGCTTTTGAATTTATTACCAAATTGGGTCTTCCTTATTATTGCTTTCACGATGTAGATGTAGTTGATTATACCAATGATGTCAATGAAAACGATACTCGCTTAGAAGCACTCACTGCCTATTTAAAAGAAAAACAAAAAGCCAGTGGCGTAAAATTATTATGGGGCACGGCGAATGTATTTAGCAATAAGCGTTACATGAACGGGGCTTCTACCAATCCCGACTTTCATGTATTATCTCATGCAGCAGCGCAAGTGAAAGGGGCCTTAGATGCCACTATTGCACTTGGAGGTGAGAATTATGTTTTCTGGGGTGGAAGAGAAGGTTATATGTCTCTTTTAAATACAAATATGAAAAGAGAGAAAGAGCATTTGGCTAAATTTTTACATACTGCCAAAGACTATGCAAGAAAAAATGGTTTCAAGGGTACTTTTTTTATTGAGCCTAAGCCTTGTGAGCCTACGAAACATCAATACGATTATGATAGCGAAACAGTCATAGGATTTTTAAGACAATTTGATTTATTAAGCGATTTTAAATTAAATATTGAAGTGAATCACGCCACCCTTGCTGGTCATACCTTCCAACATGAATTACAAGTAGCCGTGGACGCAGGTATGTTAGGTAGTATGGACGCCAACAGAGGCGATTACCAAAACGGATGGGATACCGATCAGTTTCCTACCAATATAAATGAGTTAGTAGAGTCTATGCTTATTATTGTAGAAGCAGGTGGCTTTCAAGGAGGAGGTATTAATTTTGATGCAAAGCGCAGAAGAAACTCCACCGACCCTGCCGATTTATTTCATGCACATATTGGAGGCATAGATACATTTGCACGCGCTTTAATTACAGCCGATACTATTTTACAAAATTCGGAGTATAGAAAAATTCGATCTACTAGATATGCTTCTTTTGATGTAGGCAAAGGAAAGGAATTTGAACAAGGTAAATTAAGTTTAGAGGACTTAAGAGCTTATGCGGTGGAGAAAGGGGAGCCTAATCCAATAAGTGGTCAACAAGAATTAATAGAAAACATTATTAATAGGTATATTTAGTAATGCAAGTAGCCGATAAAAAATTAGGTTTATGGACTAGTACTTCTTTAGTAGTAGGTAATATGATAGGAGCCGGTGTTTTTTTGATGCCTGCAACACTAGCTAGTTTTGGAGGTATTAGTTTAATTGGTTGGGTTTGCTCGGCTATGGGTGCTTTTTTACTTTCAAAAGTATTTGCACATTTAAGTAATTTATTACCGGCAGCCAATGGAGGTCCTTATGCTTATTCTCAAAAAGGCTTAGGCGATTTTGCGGGTTTTTTAGTAGCATGGGGTTATTTAGTTTCAGTATGGTGTACAAATGCCGCCATTACAGTTTCTTTTATCAGTGCGCTTAGTACTTTTATTCCTGTCTTAGCTACTAATTCAGTATTTGCTATTTTAACAGGTCTTTCTACCATTTGGTTTTTAACCTGGATTAATTCTTTAGGCATATTTACTTCTGGTGTAGTACAATTAATAACTACTATATTAAAAATTGTACCTATTATTTTAATTGGCCTTGCTGGTTTATTTTATATACATTGGGAAAATTTCTTACCCTTTAATTCAAGTGGAACTTCTAGCATTGCTGCCATTACTGCCACTACTACTTTAACTTTTTTTGCTTTTCTAGGTATTGAATGCGCCACTATTCCATCAGGTAGTGTGGCTAATTCAGCAGCCACTGTAGCCAAGGCTACTACCCTTGGAACCCTTATCGCTACTGTGGTATATATATTAAGTACAGTAAGTATTATGGGTATGATTCCAGCTGCTCAATTAAAAAATAGTGTAACCCCTTTTGCCGATGCGGCAGTATTCATTTGGGGCCATGGGGCTGAGTATTGGGTGAGTGCAGGGGTTGCTATTGCAGCCTTTGGGGCTTTGAATGGTTATATATTAATACAAGGCCAATTACCGTATGCTATTGCTAAGGATAAATTATTTCCTGCTGTTTTTATGAAGCTAAATGCAAAAGGCGTACCTGTTTTAGGCGTGGTTATTTCAAGTGTATTTGTTTCATTATTAATGAGTATGAATTATACCAAAGCATTAGTAGAGCAGTTTAAATTTTTAATGTTAATGACTACTTCTACTATTTTAATTCCTTATATTTTTTGCACTGCCTCTTATTTAATTATGCGATTTAAATTGCCTTTTAAGTCAGGCAAAAATTTATCTATGGCAATTTTACTTGCCACACTTACTTTTATATTTTGTTTATGGTTAATTATTGGCCTGGGAGAAGAAACTGTATTCTGGGGCTTTTTCTTAACCATGTCTTCTGTGCCTATTTATGTATTTGCTGTTTGGAAAAGAGATAAGGTTTAACTTTATGAAGAATAGTATATGTAACACCTTCATAATAGTATTTATAATTTTATTTATAACTTTATTTCTATAATTATTTTACCGTTTTAAATTACCATCATGTCAACGCATTCGGAATCTGGAAAATTAAATTCTTTATTTATAAAAAAAGCGTCTGCTGCTTTTATAAACGACGAACATATTTCAAAACATTGGGAAGCCTTGAACTATTTAGGTAAACCTATCATTGATAAAGCACTTGCAGAATATGATGCGTTTGAAGAAATTTTAAAAGATAATGGAGCACAAATTTTTTATTTTCCTGAAGACGCTTCAGTAAATATGGATTCTATTTATTGCAGAGATGCCGCCATTGCTACCAACAAGGGCATGATTATTTGTAATATGGGTAAGGAAGGAAGAAAGCATGAGCCCTTGGCTCAACAAAAGGCTTATGAAGCTGAAGGTATTCCAGTATTAGGCGTGATTAAAGCACCTGGAACTATTGAAGGGGGAGATGTTGCCTGGTTAGATGCTAAAACTTTGGCTGTAGGGCATACTTATAGAACCAATGAAGAAGGGATTAAACAAATAACCGCTTTATTAAAACCATTAGGGGTCGAAGTTATTTCAGTGCCGATGCCACATTATAGAGGCCCATCCGATGTATTTCATTTAATGTCGGTATTAAGCCCTGTGGCTGATAATATAGCAGTAGTATATTCTCCTTTAATTCCTATTGTTTTTAGAAATGAATTAATTGCAAGAGGTTTCACATTAGTAGAAGTACCAGAAACAGAATTTGATAGTATGGGCTGCAATGTACTTGCTTTAGCGCCTCGTATTTGTTTAATGGTAAAGGGTAACCCCATTACTAAATCAAGATTAGAAGCAGCAGGCTGTAAAGTCATTGAATACGAAGGTGCAGAAATTAGTGTGAAAGGGGGCGGAGGTCCTACTTGTTTAACAAGACCAGTAACGCGTGTCTAAATTCTCTTAATTAAAAAACATAATTAATTACTTATTCTTAAGAATATGTGTTTATTTATTCCAATCCCATAATACGATATCCCAAGCCGCACCACCATAGCCAATAGTATGTATAATTTCAAAACCTGTTTTTAAATGCGCTTTAATAGACCTTGGATTATCCTGTGCTACATCGGTTATACAATAAGTAAATTCTTTTTGTAATTCCTTTTTAAAAAAGCCATACATTTTTTGTACAAGACCTTGGCCTCTATAATTTTTACCCACACATAATTGACCTACTAAGACATAATTGGTTTCTTTTAGTGGCTTATTGTTAAAACTTAGTTTATCTGTCTCATCAAATAGGCTATCTAATAAAGGGTGACCTCCGTAAATTGATTTTAAAGCCACCATCGCATAGCCAACTACCTTTTTACCATCTTTTGCAATAATAGAAGGGCTGGCAGCATTCATTTGTTTTAAAAATGCAAAACTATATTCTGCAGTAACAAAACCTTCCTTTGCAGCTTCCTCAGCGCTAATTAATTTTTTTAAATTTTCTTTTTGTAATAAACGAATGCCTTCTATTTCTGCATCATTGGTTACACGTACTATTTCAACCATTATATTTTTTTAAATCTTTACTTATTTTATTTTTATTTGCGTTCAATTCTTTTATAGCTCTTTAGCTCTTCTGATAAAATTATATAAATCATATTTGGCGCCAATTTTAAGTTTAGCACTATAAATGCCATTCATGCCAGAAGCAAAATAAGCCACTATACTAGCAAGCCCCACATATATACCGGCCTGTATTCCAAATAGCTCCATACCCATAATAATGGAGGCAATGACGCAATGTGTAGCCCCCGCAAATACAGCCACAAAGCCCATTCCAGCTAATAAAGCCATTGGAAGGGGAATAAACCATATGAGTATATTACCAAGTGTAGCTCCTATAAAAAATAAAGGTGTTACTTCACCACCTTTGAAACCAGCACTTAAAGTGAGGCTGGTTAATAAAATTTTTAAAGCAAAATCAAAATGACCAGCAGGCGTATTAAAAGCATCGATAATAGTAGGAATACCTAATCCAATATACTTTGTTGAATTTGCCATCACAATAAATAAAGCAATAATGATACCCCCTATAAAAGGACGCATGGGTTCAAATTTTATTTTTGCAAAAACCGATTTTAAAATTTTGCCAGTATACATAAACAAAAATGCAGCTAGTCCAAAAATAATGCCTGCAAGTATTGTCCAGATTAAAGAACTGATTGAAATACTTGGTATAATATCAATAGCATAAATAGTATGTTTTACTTGCCATGTCAAACAAATATAGTGTGCGCCAAAGGCAGCTATAAAACTGGGTATTATATTTTCAATATTAATTTTTTTAAAACTCATTATTTCTAAAGCAAAAATAGCAGCTGCAAAGGGTGTTCCAAATACCGCAGCAAAACCTGCACTCACACCCATTATTAAAATGGTTTTTCTTTCGGTAGCCTGTAATTTAAATATAGCTGTGAATTGATCCGCTATAGCGCCGCCCATTTGTACCGCTGTTCCTTCTCTACCGGCAGAGCCTCCGCCTAAATGTGTAAGTAAACTGCTTATAAAAACAAGTGGGGCTATTAGTATGGGAATAGGTTTAAAAGAAGAATTTGTAGTACTAATTGTATCTGCAGCTTGATGTGTTTCTAAAATTAAGTCATTTCCTTTTTCTGCGTCTGCTCCATAATAATAGTAATTTATACCAATAACTAATCCAATGAGAGGTAAGAAATTAACTATCCATATATGGTTAGTACGCCATATGGTAACAAAGTCCAAGGCTATCAAAAACCAAGCGGTAGAGGAACCGATTATGCCTGTCGTAATAATACTAATGAATAACCATTTGAGTATAAATAAAAAATTAGAACTTATTTTTTTCATTGTCATTAATAACAAACTATTTCAATATTTAATTTAAGCTATGATTTATTGCTAGCTTCTTTATTTTTTTTCTTTTTTACTAAGCATGACTATGGCTATAATTACCCAAATAGTATTTACCAACATAGAAGGGTAGGCTTGGTGATAGTAAGTATTAACTACAAAAAATAAACCTCCAATAATATTGGCTAGCACATAGAGTTTACTAGTTGCAGCTAGTTTGCCGGTTATGTTTAAAGCGTAGGATCCTACAATTAATACTGAGGCTATCCATCCTATTATTTCAACGAGTATATTCATGTAATAAAATTAAGTTAAATAGCATAAAGGCCTATGTAATTGCTGTTTAATCTTTATACAAAATCCAAAATATTGCCTAATTTTAGGTTACATGGAAAAATCATATAAGAAACTTTTAGAAAATAATAAAAAGTGGGTAGCAGAACAATTAGCCATCGACCCAGTTTATTTTGAAAAATTGGCGAATAGTCAAAATCCTGAATATTTATGGATAGGTTGTTCAGATAGCCGTGTGCCCGCAAATCAAATTACCGGCACTTTACCAGGTGATATTTTTGTACATAGAAATATTGCCAATATGGTTATTCATAGTGATATGAATATGTTAAGTGTTTTATCCTATGCAGTTGAAGTATTGAAAGTAAAACATATAATTGTTTGCGGTCACTATGGTTGTGGTGGGGTTATGGCTGCTATGGAAAACAAACAATTTGGATTAATTGATAACTGGTTAAGACATATTAAAGATGTATATCGTTTGCATTTTAAAGAATTAGACAGCATAAAAGATAATAAACAAAGAGCAGACAGGTTAGTAGAATTAAATGTAATTGAACAGGTGCAAGATTTAGGTAAAACATCTATAGTACAAAATGCATGGAAAAGAGAACAGCCCTTACACTTGCATGGTTGGGTTTACGATGTAAAGGATGGTATTATTAAAGACTTAGATGTAAATTTTAAAGGCACCAGTGATTTACATAGCGTTTTTCATTTAGATTAATTTTCGATTCAAACATATTACATTTCACGCTTTAATTTTCAACTATGAAAAATTATTTCTTGTCCTTTCTATGTCTATTTATTTTGTCGGCTCAGGCACAAACCTATACACCTACTAAAGCAAATATTGCTGCAAGAGCAAATTTCCAAGATAACAAGTTTGGTATGTTTATACACTGGGGTGCATTCAGTGTACTTAGCGATGGAGAATGGGTAATGAATAATAAAGAAATTAATAAAGACGATTACAAAAAATTAACTAAAGTATTTAACCCAGTTGATTTTGATGCGACTAAATGGGTAAGTATTGCAAAGAACGCAGGCATGAAGTACATTGTACTTATAACAAGGCATCACGATGGTTTTTCAAACTGGGATACCAAACAATCGGATTGGAAAATTACCAACACACATTATAAACAAGATCCTTTAAAGCTACTAGCAGCAGAATGTAAAAAGCAAGGAATTAAATTAGGTTTTTATTATTCTTTATTGGATTGGACAAGAGACGATTATCCTTATGAAACAGGTAGAACAGGAAAAAAATCAGGAAGAACAATTAAAAGTAATTACGATTCTTATTTAAAGTTTATGAAGGGCCAACTAACAGAATTACTTACTAACTATGGAGATATTTCTTGCATATGGTTTGATGGCCATTGGGATCAAACCAATCCAGAAGGCTCAAAGGATAGAAGCTCTCGTATTAATTGGAAGTATGATGAAATTTATAGTTTAATACATAAATTACAACCTGCTTGTATGATTGGTAATAATCATCATTTAGATCCCATTGCTGGAGAAGACTTTCAAATGTTTGAGCAAGACTTACCAGGACAAAACTCTTCCGGCTTAAGTTTTCAAACAGCTTCTGCTTTGCCTTTGGAGTCTTGTATTACGATGAATGATTCTTGGGGTTTTAAAATTAACGATCGCAATTATAAATCCTTTACTAATATTATTCAAACCTTAGTGGGTGCGGCTGGTCGCAATTCTAATTTATTATTGAATGTAGGACCCATGGCTAATGGAGAAATTCAAGTTGAATGTAAAGATACTTTAGCCTTAGTAGGTAAATGGGTAAAGCAATTTGGAGCTAGTATTTATGGTACAAGAGGGGGCCCTTTAGCACCACAAAACTGGGGAGTCACTACCCAAGACGCTAAACATATTTATGTACACATATTTAAGCAAAGAAATCAATCAGGCTTATTTATTCCAGGTAATATCAAGGCTAAAAAAGTAAGCTTAATGGGTACAAGTACTAACCTCCCATTTAGTGTGAGACAAAACGGAATTTTAATTGATACACGAGGCTTGTTGGTGTCAGGCCCTGATACCATTATTGCCATTGATTTACAATAACTTATGAGATAGTTTTGGTTTTTGAAATTATTCTTAGAGATAATATTAAGTTTACACTGAGGTAACATTCCGGTAACATTGAAGTCTAATATTTGCGGTATAAATATTTATACTGTGAAAAGGTTATTAATACTCATTGGATTTATCGCAATTGCATCTATATCTCAAGCTCAAAAAGCTAAATTAACTGGTAAAATTACTAGTACTAAAAATGAAGCACTTGCTAGTGTTTCTCTTACATTAAAATCTGATAAAACACAGATTGCAAAAACAGATATTGAAGGAAGGTATAGTTTCACCATAGATGTAGCTAAAAACTATACAATGGTTTTAACCTATGTTGGATATAAAAATAAAATAGTTCAAGATATTAAAGCTACAACTGCTGGCGAAGATTTAGTAGTGGATGTGTTATTAGAAGAAGCGAATTCAAAATTAGCAGATGTTACAGTTTCTGCTAACAGATCATCTAACAAAGGGGCTACCGATAATGCTTTAATTGCTTTTCAAAAAAATACCAATACGGTAGCTTCTGTTATATCAGCAGAGACAATTAAAAGAAGTCCAGATAGAAATACAGCAGAAATTTTAAAAAGAACTTCGGGTACTTCAATTCAAGAAGGAAAATATATTATTGTAAGAGGTTTGGCTGATAGATATAACCAAGCTATGTTAAATGGTATTTTATTAACAAGTACCGAGCCTGATCGTAAAACTTTCTCTTTCGATTTATTCCCTTCTCAAATTATCGATAACATTATTATTAATAAAGCCTTCGTTCCTGAACTTCCTGGTGAGTGGGCGGGGGGTTTAATTCAAGTAAATACAAAGGATGTACCTAATAAGAATTTCTTCAATGTGCAAATTGGTACAAGCGCCAATAGTTTAATTACAGGTAAAGAGTTTTTAAAAGACAAAGGCGGTAAAACAGACTGGTATGGTATCGATGATGGTACAAGATCTTTACCTACTGGCTATACAACTAAGTCTAATTTTGATACTTCTAGCATGGCTTCTAAAACAGCATTAGGTAAGTCAATGTCTAGTAATTGGGCACCTGTAAGTACAACTGCTAAGCCTAACCTTAGTTTACAAATGAATGGAGGTTTTGCTGGAACATTATGGGGTAAAAAAATAGGTGGAACATTTGGTGTTAGTTATGCTAATGCATACAAATATCAAGATAATACGAATAATCAAAATCAATTATCAAATGTAGGCTTCTCTCCTTATGTGGCACTTAATGATAAAAAGTATATTAATGAAGTGAATGTAGGTGCAATCGCAGGATTTTCTATTTACTTAAATCCTTTGAATAAAATAAGTTATAAAGCTATTGCTAACGTTAAAACAGCTAATGATTATACACAAAGAGCTGGTACCATCTATGATAGACAGCAGTTGGTAAAGGGTAATGAATTCATGTTTGATCAAAACGTATTTTTTACTAACCAATTAAATGGTGAACATAGTTTATCTCAGAAATTAAAATTAAACTGGTATGGTGCTTTTAATATTTTAGATGGCTATACACCTGACCAAAGAAGAATTTTATATACTAAGAATATTAATGGTACTGACCCTTATGTATTAAATATTTCAAATACTTTGTCTCAACAATCGGGAAGTCGTGTATTCAAAACTTTATCAGATTATATTTATACAGCAGGTGGCGATTTAACTTATAAATTAAATCAACAAAATACAGTGAAAGCTGGTTATATGATTCAAGTGAAAGACCGCTTATATGACGCTCAATTATTTGCTATTACCATGCCTATAGATAATCTTGCTTTAAGATTATTACCAGCAGAATCGGCTTTTGTTCCTGAAAATTATGGAAATGGGTACGATAATAAATTTGCTTTTAATTCTATACAAAATAGAAACTTCAGATACTTAGCCAACACAATTTTAAATGCTGGTTATGTTCAATTCGACAATAAAATATCTGAGGGCTTAAGAGTTGTTTGGGGTTTAAGGGTAGAAGATTTTGACCAATTAGTGGGTTCAGTGAAAAAGTGGGATCCTCGTCATACTTATTCAAAGGTTACCGATTACTTACCTGGTTTAAATGCTACTATAAAAGTAGCTGATAAAGCTAATTTAAGAATCACAGCCTCTCAAACTGTTATTAGACCCGAATTAAGAGAGTTATCTGCATTAAGTATTTATGATTTTGAATTAAATGCTTCTGTTACTGGTAATCCAGGTTTGAAAAGAACTAAAATTACCAATACAGATTTTAGATATGAATTATATCCATCTGCAGGTGAAATATTTACTGTAGGAATATTCTATAAGAATTTTGAAAACCCTATTGAAAGTATTTACCAAGAAGGTTCTGGTGGTTCTAGTTTATTCTCTTTCCAAAATGCTTCAAAAGCAACTGCCTTTGGTCTAGAGTTAGAGGGTAGAAAAAAATTGACAAAACGCTTTACATTACAAGCAAACGGATCTTATATTAATTCTAAAGTTGAAGATGCGAACATTGGGGTATCAAGAACATTACAAGGTCAATCACCATATTTAATTAACGCAGGTTTATTATATGATGTAGTTGAAAAAGGATTTAACATGACTGCTTTAGTGAATCAAATAGGCAAGCGTATTTACTTAGTGGGGGATATTCAAGCGGGTGCAGGTTCTCCAGATGTGTATGAAAATCCAAGAGCTTTAATTGATTTTCAAATAAGCAAAAAATTCTCTGACAATAAAGCAGAAATTAAATTTACTGTTTCAGATATCTTAAATCAAAGACAAATTTTCTATCAAAATAATACGAGCAATACGAATTACGATAAAGCAACTGATGGAGTTCGATTATCTAGAAAATTTGGAACGACTTATGGTGTAACTCTTAATTACTCTTTATAATAATTTTAATTAAAAACTTTTTTTAAATACAAACAACAATGAAACAATTATTTTATTTATCTCTAGCTTTTTTAGCCGTAACTGGTTGCAGAAAGATTGAAACAGATGGCGAAAAAGAAATCTTCGTCGTAACGAAGGAAGTTGCTCCTGTAGGTGTGGTATCTAATACCGTTACCTTATCAGGTAAAATCACAAAAGACACTACTTTACTAGCCAAAGATGTAAACTATCTTTCAGGTCTTGTATATGTAACCAAGGGTGTTACACTTACAGTAGAAGCAGGTGCAAAAGTAATGGGTAAATCAGGTACAGATGTAGCTGCTTTAGTTATTTGCCGTGGTGCAAAATTAGTAGCAAAAGGCACCGCAGAGAAACCTATCGTATTTACTTCTGCTTCAGCTAATCCAGCTTCTGGAGACTGGGGAGGAATTGTATTATTAGGTACGGCTTCTGTTAACCAATCTTTAACTTGGAAAGGAACTTCTTATAAAGGTTTAACTTCAGTAGAAGGTGGTGTGAATGATGCAACTGTAGGTTATGGTTTAGCAGGTTCTGGTGACCCAGATTTTCCTACAGGAAATGATGCCGACAATTCTGGTATCTTACAATACGTAAGAATTGAGTATGCAGGTTATGCTTACCAACCAGATAATGAGTTGAATAGTTTAACAATGGCAGGTGTGGGTAATGGTACAACTATTGACCATATCCAAGTTATTTATGCAAAAGATGATGCTTACGAGTGGTTTGGTGGTACTGTAAACTGTAAGTATTTGATTGCTTATAAAACACAAGACGATGATTTCGATACTGACTTTGGATATTCTGGAAATGTACAATTTGGTATTGCTTTAAGAGATTCTCTTATTGCGGATATCTCTAACTCAGAAGCATTTGAATCAGATAACGATGGTAATGGTTCTGATTTCACACCAAAAACAACAGCTGTATTTTCAAATATGACGGCTATTGGACCAAGAATTCACCCTGTTTATGGTAAAGGTAATAGCTTGTTCTACGCTGGTGCTCAAATTAGAAGAAACTCTGGTATCTCTATTCAAAACTCTATCATCGCAGGTTGGCCTAGAGGTATTACAATAGATGAGTCTAAAGTAACTACGAATGGTTCTACTTATAAGAATTTGACAGATAGTATTGTTAGATTAAAGAATGTAACCTTAGCGGGTAATACAGTTGATTTATTATATGTTGGAAAATCTGGTGCTAGTACCAATAAAACCGATGCCGATTTATTAGCCATATTCTCAACAGCATCTTATAATAATACTATTTTAAGTTCTGCAGATGCTAATATTTTAAAATTAATTCAACCGTTTAACTATTCCAACCCTGACTTTACTCCTTATGCAAGCGCAGGTCCTGGAACTTCTGGAAGTTTAAGTGCAACTTATGGTATATTAGGTTTGAATACTTCATTAGACTATAAAATAAACGGTAGTTTTGCTGATTCTAAATTACAAGATGCTTTCTTTGATAAGACAGCTACCTTTAGAGGAGCAGTTGCCACTTCAGGTGTAAATCAAACTTGGTGGAAAGGTTGGACAGTTTGGAAATAAGCTAGTATTTAAAAAATTGTTAGATTACATATATAAAAGCGTCCCGAACAACAACGGGGCGCTTTTTTTAGATTTATTAAAATATAATTTATGAAAATTAAATCTCAACAAGTGTATTTATTGCTAGTTATACTTACTATTATGGCTATTGCTTGTTCAAAAAGTTCAACAGATACTACCCCTATTGTAGCAACTTGTGATCCAAATACAAGTTTTAGTAAAACCATATTACCACTTTTTAATAGCACTTGTAATACAAGTGGGTGCCATGACGGCCCTAATGCAGCGAGTTTAAATACTTTTCAGGTAGTGCATGATAATGCTAGTCAAATTAGGGCATCTATTTCAACAGGCAGAATGCCTAAGGGTAAAACCTTAGCAGTAACTGATAAAAATGCTATTTTATGTTGGATAGATAATGGGGCTAAGAATAATTAAATTTAATATTCTACTTTTTAAATTTTTCTTATTCGTTTATATACTCTTCTACAAAGTCTTCGCAGTAATCTTTAATTAAACTTCTTACTACTCTAAACTGTTCATTAATTTGCTCTTCTGTACCAACCGCCTTGGCGGGGTCAGGGAAATTATAGTGTAATTTTATTGCTTTTGTGGGGAAATAGGGGCAACGCTCTTTAGCATTATCACATACGGTAATAACATAATCAAAATTTACACCAAAGTATTCAGTGATATTATTAGAAGTATGATTGGAGATATCAATACCAATTTCTTTCATCGTAGCAATGGCTCTTGGATTCACTCCATGTGTTTCCACGCCTGCAGAATATACATTCGCTTTACCTGCTGTCATAGAAGCTAGAAACCCATGGGCTATTTGACTTCTGCAACTATTGCCTGTACATAAAACTAAAATATTTTTCATATTCTTCTTATCAAGAAATTCAATTAAAATTAATTCATTTTATTTCACTAAAAAAGCCCAGTCTTTTGAAGGACCAGGCTTTCCATTATCAAACCCATATGAATACTATGCGTTATAAGCGTCGGCTACGCCTTTATGTAAAATTTTTCCTGCTTTAATATTTAATCCTTTGGCTAAAGCTGCATTTTCAACACAGGCTTTCTCCCATCCTTTGTTGGCAATGGCAATAGCATAAGGCAAAGTAGCTTGTGTTAAAGCGCGTGTAGAAGTTTGTGGAACTGCCCCTGGCATATTGGCAACACAGTAATGCAAAATATTTTGCTCCATGTAAACAGGGTTTTCATGGGTGGTAGGTTTACAAGTTTCAATGCAACCTCCTTGGTCAACGGCTACATCTACCACCACTGTACCTGCTTCCATTAAAGCTAAATCGACCTTCTTAATTAAATGTGGTGCTTTCGCGCCATGTAATAATACAGCACCTATGACTAAATCAACTGTAGGTAATTTTTCTTGAATTGCCATTAGGGTTGAATATTGTGTAACTACATTCGCTGGCATTACATCTGATAAATATCTTAGTCTTGTTAAGTTGGTATCCATAATAGTAACATTGGCGCCTAAACCTGCTGCCATTTTAGCGGCCTGTGTTCCAACAATTCCACCTCCTATAATTAATACCTCAGCTGGCTTCACCCCTGGTACACCTCCTAATAATTTTCCTTTTCCACCAAATGGTTTACCTAAATAATAAGCCCCTACATTCACAGCCATTCTTCCTGCCACTTCCGACATAGGAACTAATAAAGGTAATGAGCCATCAGGTAATTCAACTGTTTCATATGCAATACAAACCGCATGCGATTTCATCATCGCATCCGTTAATTCTTTTGATGCTGCAAAGTGGAAATAAGTGAATAAAATTTGGCCTGGTTTAATTAAAGGAAATTCCGCAGCCAAAGGTTCTTTTACTTTAATAATCATTTCAGCAATATCGTATACTTCTTTAGCCGTTGCTAAAATTGTAGCACCTGCTTTAATGTAGGCCTCATCAGAAAATCCAGAGCCAAGACCTGCTTTGGTTTCTACATTCACTGTATGACCTTGTCTTGTAAGTGCATCCACACCTTCTGGTGTTAAACCCACTCTATACTCTTGAATCTTAATTTCCTTAGGAACTCCAATAATCATGATTTTTGTTTTTATTTCTGTACAAATATCGGTTTAAAGAAAATATTCATTTAATAATGACAATATTCAGTAAAAT
>RFVO01000029.1 GCA_009928005.1 Chitinophagia bacterium
GCTAACTTAGTGTTCTAGAATACTTTTTGTTTACTCGAAATCTTTATACAATAAATATTTCTTTCTAATTATTTTAAAGTTCGTAAGGTCTTGTTGCCAGCTTGCTCTAATGGCTGCAGCGCTAAGCCCAGACTGTATTTGCCCCATCAAAATACTATTGCCTGCTAATTTATTAAAGAAATAATCGCGGGGGGTATTCCCTGTGGTATGAATAAAAAAAGAATCTTTTTGTGGGTAGGCCTTATATATATCTAAAAACAATTCAATATCTATTCTATTAAGTGGTGCTTTTCTTTTAGTTAAATCCCAACCATAACATAATTGATCTTTCAATTTAGGTTGCGTAGCGCCAACTCTAGAAATAGGAGTAAAAGAAAATTCTTTATATGTATTTAGTGGATGTCCAATATAGGCAAATGCATGTTCGGTGCCTCTACCTTCACTTAGAATGGTACCTTCAACTAAACAAGTGCTAGGATACCAATAAATAGATTGCATATCGGGTAAATTAGGAGAAGGCGCTATATCAAAAGTGTACATAGAACGGTGGTCGTAATTCTTGCAAAGTATAATGGTAAGCGACCAATTGGAATTCGTATTATTTTTTAACCACTGTTCTCCATTGAGCATGGTAGCATACTCGCCAATAGTCATGCCATAAACAATAGGGATGGTATTTTTTCCTACAAAGCTAGAGAAGGCTTTATCTAAAACTGGTCCGTCTACATAATGTCCATTGGGGTTGGGTCTATCAAATATAATAAGGGGTTTATTATATTCTTTAGCCGCTTCCATAAAATATTGTAAAGAAGATATATAAGTGTAAAAGCGAGTACCTACATCTTGAATATCAAAAACTAAAATATCTATATCGGCTAAGTCCGCCATATCAGGTCCGTATTTTTTACCATATAAAGAAACTATTTTAATGCCCGTTTTTGGATCATTGCCATCCTTTGTTTCTTCACCTGCATCGGCCGTACCTCTAAGGCCATGTTCTGGTGTAAATATTTTTTGAATGTGTATTCCTTGTGCTAATAAAGTATCAATTAAATGTTTTTTATTGACGATGGCCGTATGATTGGTAAATACACCCACTCTTTTATTTATTAGTAATGGAATGTACTTTTCGCTTTGATAAGCACCAGGTAAAATTTCTTTTTTAGTTTGTGCCAATATTGATAAAGGCATAGATACAATAAGGCAAGTAATAGTAAGAATAAATATTTTTTTCATAAGCTTAGAAGGCATTAATTTCTTAGTACAATATAGTAAATAAAATAATCATCCCTATTAGCTACTTAGGTTTTAATTCTTACTGTACCAATCTAAAATTATAGGGCTAATTTAAATACTTTGCTACAATAGGCATTCTTCTTCCTACACCAAAAGCTTTAGGTGATATGCGAATGATAGGACAGAATTGATTTCTTTTATATTCATTGGTGTTCACCATTTTTAAAGTTTTATCTACAAGTGCATTTTCAAAGCCTAGGGCCTTAATATTTGCAGGATCGGCTCTTTTTTCTATGTATTGAAAAAGTATTTGATCTAGTATCTCATAGGCAGGTAAGCTATCGCTGTCTTTTTGGTCTGGCCTTAATTCAGCACTAGGTGCCTTGGTAATAATATGTGTTGGTATGATTTCTTTATGACGATTAATATATTTAGCGAGCTCATACACTTGCATTTTATAGCAATCGCCTAAAACACCTAATCCACCTGCCATATCGCCATACAAAGTACCATATCCAGTAGCTAATTCACTTTTATTAGATGTATTTAATAATACATAACCAAACTTATTAGCAATAGCCATTAAAATATTACCTCTTGATCTGCTTTGTATATTTTCTTCTGCTAAAGAAAAAGGTAAATCTTTGAATAATGGGTTTAAGGTATTTAAAAAACTTTCATACACTTCTTTAATAGCAATAGTGTCGTAAGGGTTTTGTAAATTTTTACTCAATGTTACAGCATCGTCTACAGAATGTGAAGTAGAATAAGGTGATGGCATTAAAACAGCTCTTACATTTTCGGCACCTAGGGCTTCGCAAGCAATTACTAAAGTTACAGCTGAATCAATGCCGCCAGAAGAACCTATAATGGCCTTGGTAAAACCCATTTTGGTAAAATAATCTTTTACCCCTAATAACAATGCTTTGTATACTTGATCAATATTTAAAGCAGGTTCTAAGGTAAGTGGATTTAATTCTTTATTGGGCACTCTTGTAGCAGGTTCAATAATTGGGGCATTAATCATACCCTCCTCTGTACATTCAAAAATTTCCATCGCTGATTCGAACATAGGTAGTGCCCCACAAAGGTTCGCATTTTTATCAAAAGCGTAAGAACCTCCGTCAAATACAATTTCAGTTTGACTTCCTACTGCGTTACAATAAAATAAAGGTATTTTATATTTTAAAACATTCGCCTTAATAGTAGCTTTTCTATCTTCATCATGCGTGTAATCAAATGGAGAGGCGCTTAGGTTTAATAGAATGTCTGGAGACTGCTCCATCATTTTATCCATTGGACAAATTCGGTAAAGTGGGTTGTCACCCAAGTTCCAAATATCCTCACAAATAGTAATGGCTAATTTTTTTCCTTTAAAGGGAACTACTTTCCAATCATCTGCAGGTTCGAAATATCTATTCTCATCAAAAACATCATAAGTGGGTAATAATGTTTTATGAATTTCTGCAATTATTTTTTTGTCGTGCAAGAAAAAAGCAGCGTTAAATAAGTCTTTTCCTTTTTTATTCGGATTACGAGCAGGGCTACCTATTAATACCCCAATGGTATCGGCTGCTTCTTTAATAATATCTATTTGAGCATAACATTTAGAAATGAAGTCATTAAACTCTACAAAATCTCTGGCAGGATAGCCACAAACACTCATCTCGCTAAATAAAATTAAATCAGCGCCTTGCTTTTTGGCCTCTTTAATGGCGCAAAGCATTTTTTCAGTGTTCTGTTCAAAATTGCCAATCTGATAATTTTGTTGGGCGATACAAATTTTCATGGGCCAAAGGTAGGCTTAGTTTAATTTAACAGGCGCAGCCATTTTAAAGGCTGGAATATTGACATTAATTAAATCCTTTGTTTCAATATTCTCCATGGTATAATAACCTTGCATTTTACCTAATTCACTTTTTAAGTGACAGCCACTCACATATTGATAATGTTTACCTGGCATAATTAAAGGTTGAACACCTACTACACCTTCACCTTCTACAATTCGATGTTCGCTATTGCTATCAAAAATTTCCCAATAGCGTCTTAATAATTTAATGGGAAAAGCGTTGTGATTTTCGATGGTAATTCTATAAGCAAACATGTATTCATTTTGTAAAGGATTGCTATAGTCTTTTTGGTAAAAAGTTTCGATACTTACCTCTACGCCTTCTGAAATTTTAGAGACCATATGAATTAACGTCAATAAGTGCTTTTGCAGAGAATACTGCGGGATAAAAGTACCAAAAATTTAGGCCGATTATATAAAAAAACCCTCTATTTTTTTATAAGACCCTCTAAGTCGCGTAACTTTGCGAAAACTAATGCATTACGAATTGGGTAATGTAGTAAAATCTAATAAAATCAGTCATAATGAAGATCGCAGTAGCTAAAGGAGACGGAATTGGACCCGAGATAATGGACGCAGTAATTGAAGTGTTTAACGCAGCAAAAGTACCTTTAGAATATGATTTTGTGGACATGGGAAAATGGGTTTTTGACAAAGGTTTTAGCAATGGTATGACTTCCAAGGCAAAAGATACTATTGAAGAATTAGGTATACTTTTTAAAGGGCCGATGGAAACGCCTAAGGGCAAGGGCGTAAAAAGCGTAAATGTAACTGCTCGAAAGACATGGAATACCTACGCAAACAAAAGAACATTTCAAACACTTAGTGGAGTAGATACTGTTTTTAGTAAAGCAGGTATACCTATTGATATTACTATTGTTAGAGAAAATATTGAAGATACCTACGGAGGTATTGAACATATGTTAACGCAAGACGTAGCTTTAGGCCGTCGTTTTATTACGCGTCCAGGCAGCATGCAAGTTATTCGTTATGCATTTGAGATGGCTAAGAAAAAAGGAGCTAAGCGTATTACTTGCGGTCATAAAGCAAACATAATGAAATTAACAGATGGTTTGTTTTTAGAAGTTTTTAAAGAAGTAGCTAAAGAATATCCAGAGTTAAAAGCGGATGATGTAATTGTGGATGACCTTTGTATGAAATTAGTAAGTCGTCCAGATTTATTCGATGTAGTAGTATTAACTAATTTACAAGGAGATATTGTAAGTGACTTATGCGCTGGATTAGTGGGTGGGCTTGGTTTTGCACCTTCTGCGAATATTGGCGATCACATTTCTATATTTGAAGCAGTACATGGAACAGCTCCAGATATTGCTGGAAAAAATATTGCGAACCCTACTGCTTTATTATTAAGTGGTTTAGGTATGTTGCATCATTTAGGTTTAATGGAACAGGCAGCAACCATTGAAAATGCTTTATTGTACACTTTAGAATCGGGTGTGCATACAGGTGATTTTGGAGATCGTGCTACTTTATCTTTATCTACCAAAGCATTTGCTCAAGCGGTGATTCAAAATTTTGGAAAATTACCAAGTCATAATCCAAAACCAAGTTTAGCAAATTTTTATGTTACGCCTACTAATTTTAAATTAGAAAGCAATCCGATGTTGCAAAGTAATTTACGTGATCAGCATAAAATTGTTGGAGTCGATTTCTTTATTGAAAGTGCTGAGCAGCCACAAGTTATTGCAGATAAATGTTTATTACATACCACTACAACCTTAAAGTTGGTCACTATTACTAATAGAGGAACACAGGTTTGGCCATCAGGCTCTGTATTTACTAATTTAATTAATCAGTATTATTGCCGTTTTGAAACAGTGAATGAATCACCACTTTCTCAAAATGATGTCATTGATTTATATCGTGCCTTAGCTGTGAACTTTAAGATATGTTCCTTAGAAATATTGAATATGTGGGCCGATAAAAAAGCCTATAGTTTAGCACAGGGTCAATAGAAGCCAGGCTTTTACTTAAATAGCCCTGTTTTTACCCTTATTTTGATAGAAAATTGCTTTTTCTGGTGGGAAAAAAAACATTTTTGATGTAATTTCACGCCTAATTACAAAATATCCCTTTTATCTATGGCTGAAGTAATATTAATGCCCCGTTTAAGTGATACCATGACCGAAGGTGTGGTAGCAGCTTGGCATAAAAATGTGGGTGATACCGTAAAAAAAGGAGACTTATTAGCCGAAATAGAAACGGATAAAGCCACTATGGAATTGGAGAGTTATCAAGACGGCATTTTATTGCATATTGGTACTCCACGTGGAGGTAAATTACAAGTGAACGATTTATTAGCAATTTTTGGAAAACAAGGTGAAGACATTACTGCACTTATTGCAGCGAATGCCAATGGCGCTTCTTCTGCCTCTACTCCATCAGCATCCACTACACCTGCTGATAATTCATCTATAAGTTCAACAACTAGCGCAACAGCTAGCAAAAGTATTAATATAGATGCAAGTACTATGGAAGAAGTAGTATTAATGCCACGTTTAAGTGATACGATGACAGAAGGTGTGATTGCTGGTTGGCATAAAAAAATTGGCGATAAAGTTTCAAAAGGAGAGGTATTGGCGGATATCGAAACAGATAAAGCCACCATGGAATTAGAATCATATAAAGATGGAATTTTATTATACCAAGGAGCTCAAGCTGGTGAAAAAATATTAGTGAATCAATTATTATGTATTATCGGACAACCCGGTTTAGATATTGAGAGTATTGTAAAATCTATCAAAGCGCCTACAAGTTCAGCAACTGCAGATGCGCCAAAAGCGCCAGCTGCAGCGCCTTCAACAGCTTCTGTAACTGCGCCTACCACTTCAGCCTCTGCAAATGTGGTAAATGAAGGAAGAATATTTGCTTCCCCTTTGGCTAAGAAAATTGCGAAAGACAAAGGAATAGACTTGAAATATGTGCAAGGTACAGGTGAGCATGGAAGAATTACAAGAATAGATTTAGAAAATTATAAGCCAGGCAATACATCAAGTACTGCAAGAGCAGCAGCTCAAAGGAATTCCAATTTTGTGGGTCAAGTAAGTTTTGTGGATACGCCCGTTTCTCAAATGCGTAAAACTATTGCAAGACGATTAAGCGAAAGTTTATTTACAGCTCCGCATTTTTACTTAACCATGAAAATTAACATGGATGCTACCATCGCTGCTAGAACCGTAGTGAATGAAACTGCGCCTGTTAAAATTAGCTTCAACGATTTTATTGTTAAAGCAGTGGCCCTTTCTTTAAAACAACATCCAAAAGTAAATAGTAGTTGGTTAGGCGAGGTCATTCGTGAAAACCATCATGTGAATATTGGTATTGCCGTTGCAGTAGACGAAGGATTACTAGTTCCTGTGCTTCGTTTTGCAGACGGACTTTCATTAGATGAAATAAGTGTATCTGTAAAAGAGTTTGCTAAAAAAGCGAAGGATAAAAAATTACAACCTTCAGATTGGGAAGGCAGCACTTTTACTATTTCTAATTTAGGTATGTTTGGAATAGATTCTTTCACTGCTATTATTAACCCGCCAGATGCTTGTATACTAGCAGTGGGTGGAATTGCTCAAGAGCCTGTGGTTAAGAATGGTCAAATAGTAGCTGGCAATGTAATGAATGTAACTTTAAGTTGTGACCATAGAGTAGTAGATGGTGCAACAGGATCGGCTTTCTTACAAACTTTAAAAGCTTATTTAGAAGAACCTATAAGAATGTTTGTGTAGTTTATTTTCTGGCCTTTTTTTAATATAAGGCCAAAAAATAAAACTCTCTAATGATTTTTTCGAGGGACCCCATAAACGGGCCCCTCGATTTTTTTTAGTTAATCCAAATCACATCCAATAGGCGCACCAGGTGCCATGGTAGTGGGTTTCGGTAGCGTAATATCTTTAGGATTATTTATTCTTTCAAGTGCATATTCATAATGTGCTTTATATGCAACATCGGTTTTTGCCAGGCTAATTAATTTTGCTTTCAATTCTTTCATTTTATTATTGCAAATAGCCCTTACTTCATAATTGGCTTCTGTACTTTGGCCAACGCCCATTAACCAGGTAAGCACTAACTGTTGGGTTTGTCTATGAATGCTTCCTTCTAAACCATTCGGCATATTTGTATACCATGTATTTTTTAATACAGCGTCCACTACATTATCAAAGCCAATCGTCTTAGCCCTTGCTTTATTTTGCACTAATCTATTGGCTCTTTCTACATTGAATAAAAAACTAAGTTCAAAATCGCTAAGCGCTTCTGCAGCTGCTAATGCATCAAAACTCATACCTGTTCTTTTATCAAATAATTCACCTATACCATAATACATAGGTGGACGGGGTGGAATTAATTGTAAAATACGCTCTGGTATTACAAGGGTACTTGCCGATAAGCAATTTACTGCTGCTTCCAATGCTTTTTGTTGAATTGCATTAGATAAAATAGTGGGTTTAATTTGATTCTCGTCACCTCTTACACTATAATTATAATTGATGCCACCAATTAATTTGGTTACTGCTTCATATTGATAACGATGATAATTAAATAAAGGCACTAATACATCTTCTAATTTAGCTAGTGGAGTGAAATTAGCAATCGCTTCTTCTCCAAACTGCTCTATGCCTTTTTTTCTGACAGCCATTACTTGATCAAGTCCAGCAACGGCATCGGATTGATTGTCCCATAAATGTGCATAGGGGTGAAAGCCACTTGCAGCTCTTGCATCCGCATCTGCAATAAACAATAAACCATTTTTTGAATTCTCCGCTAACATTTTTTGTAATGCAGGAGTTTCATTGACACCTTTCCCATAATCTTGATAGCCATACATAATAGCACGTTTATCCCAGTCACCAATTTCATTTGTATACACTTTAGTAAAATCTATCTCACCTTTTTCATTTACAAAAATATTGGGATGAGGATAGTCCATTACAGAAGCACGGTTATTGTAACTAGAGGCATAATTATGTTGTAGTCCTAAAGTATGCCCTACTTCATGCGCAGCTAATTGTCTTAAACGATGAATGGCAGCAGTTCTCATTTTATCTGTAATAGGCTTGCCATTGATATAGGGTGATAATAAAGCAGTAAAAATTAAATAATCTTGACGCACTCTTAAAGAACCTAAAGTAACTTGACCTTTAATAATTTCACCAGTTCTAGGATCGGCAATGGTAGCGCCATAACTCCAACCGCGTGTAGAACGGTGTACCCAATTAATCATATTGTATCTTATATCCATGGGGTCGGCAGAATCGGGTAGTACTTCAACTTGAAAAGCATTCTTATACCCAGCAGCTTCATAAGCTTGATTCCACCATCTTGCACCTTCTAATAAAGCTGAGCGTATAGGTTCAGGAGTGCCATTGTCCAAATAATAGATAATAGGTTTAACAGCTTCGCTCATTGCAGCAGTGGGATCTTTTTTAAAAAGACGATGTCTATTGATTACCATTTTCTCAATGGGTTCACTAATATCACTACCATAATCAAAATAACTTGTTCCAAAATAGCCACTTCTAATATCGTATTTTCTAGGTTGATAATTATTATCGGGTAGTTCAACAAAGCTATGATGCATACGAAGTGTAATGGCTTCCACAGAAGGTGCTACCGTTTGTACAAATCGGCCTGCATCGGAACCGCCAACAAAAGTAAGTGTAGCTTCAAACTCAGAATTTTTAGGAAAGTTTTTAGTATTCTTCATGTAGATAGCTGAACGTCCTTCATTTAATGTGTAATTACCTTGTTTCATTTTTCTTATTCTGTCAGCTGCTCCATGGGCATCTCTTAATAAAAAGGGTGTAGCATCTACTAAAAAAGTGTTGGCTTCTTCTGCTTCAACATTAAAACTAAACAAGATTGATTGTGCAAAAGATTCATTTACTGCTTTTTGTTCTCTAGGGTCATTTGTAACAGCACGGAAGTCGGTATTAGGTTGGGTGAGTAATAGTTTTTTACCTACTCTTTGGAAAAACACAATGCGCGAATCGCCAATTTGACCTCTGTCAAGCCCAATATCATTAGATCCTAGACCAGCAGGCAAAGAATTGACATATAAAAAAGGAGTTTCTAGTTTGTCTACTGCAAGAAAAATTTTTCCTTGTGCAGCGTCCCAATAGTAATTAAAGTAGCCCTTATGCAATTCCATAGTCTTTGTTTTTTCTGCAATTAAATTGTTTTGAGCTTGCAGTAAAAAAGGAAAACATAATAACATTAAAATAATACGCATAAAAATTAATTTATATTAAAAATAAAAAATCCCGCCTCCACCAAAAAAACATAATACGGAGCGGGATTGTAATTTAAGTTTTTTTACTAAAATCTAAGCCTCAAATTAGTCTTAGTTTTGTAAACAGAGTTTTTGTTACTGCTAAGCGGCATTTACTGGAGCATTTTTTCTTACCTTATTTTACCATTTTTATTAATTTGATTTTGTTTAAACGAATAGAAAATGTAACTATATTGATTATTAAATAATATTAAAGAATTTTCATTTTTTGCAATAGCTTTGTAAAATGAAAGCACCTATTACACTCATTCTTGGAGCCACACCCAATGCAGATAGATATGGTTTTATGGCAACTGCCTTATTGGTAGAAAAAGGGTATGCAGTTTATCCTTTTGGTATAAAAAAAGGAGAAATTCAAGGTACACCTATCATGAATGAATGGCCTACAAATGAGCGCATAGATACTGTTACATTGTATTTGGGCCCGTCCGCACAAGAAGCCTACTATAATGCAATTTTAGACTTGAATCCAAGAAGAATTATATTTAATCCAGGTACTGAAAATCCAATGTTGAATAGTTTAGCCACTGAAAATGGAATTGAAACTATTGAAGCCTGCACTTTAGTGATGCTTAAAACTGGACAATACTAGCCGTTTTATTTTTTGCCTTTAATTTTTAAATTGACCCCAGGTAGACCTGTCTAAATTACGATATTGGATAGCCTCGCTAATATGTTCTTCTTTTATAGTGGTATTGGCTTCTAAGTCGGCAATTGTTCGACCTAATTTTCTAATTCTATCATAGGCCCTAGCGCTGAATTGAAATTTTTCCATCGCTAATTCCAATAATTTTTCGGCTGCAAGGGAAAGAAGGCCCCATTTTTTTAATAATGACTCATTCATTTGTGCATTGGTGTAAATGCCTGATTCATTTTTAAATCTTTCCATTTGAATGGCTCTTGCTAATTCAACTCTTTTAGCAATTTCGAATGAGTTTTCAGCATTTTCGGTTTTAATAAGTTCTTGATAGGCTACGGGGGTTACTTCAATATGTAAATCAATTCTATCTAATAAGGGTCCTGAAATCTTATGAAGATATTTCTGTATTTGTGAAACGCTACAATAACAAGCCTTATGTGGATGGTTGTAATAGCCGCAAGGACAAGGATTCATAGCTGCAAGTAACATGAATCTAGCAGGAAAATTGACAGTCATTTTAGCCCTAGCAATACTCACTAGCCCCGCTTCCATGGGTTGTCTTAGAACTTCAATCACCGATTTATTGAACTCTGGAAGTTCATCTAAAAACAAAACTCCATTATGGGCCAATGAAATTTCTCCAGGTTGTGGGTGACCCCCACCTCCAATCATGGCAATGGCAGATAATGTATGATGCGGTTGTCTAAAAGGCCTTTGACTTATTAGTTGTTTATCTAAGGGGATCTTTCCACTAACACTATAAATTTTACTAGTTTCAAGTGCTTCATTTTTATTTAATGGGGGTAAAATAGAAACGATGCTTTTTGAAAGTAATGTTTTTCCTGCACCGGGTGGCCCAATCATTATTAAATTATGCCCACCTGCACTTGCAATTTCTAAAGCACGCTTAGCAGCTGACTGTCCTTTGATATCTGCAAAATTGGGGAAGGTATTGGATTGTATATTTTGAGATGTTCTTGCATGGTTATGAATTGGCTTGTTTTCATTTTCATTAAAAGGGTTATTTAAAAAATAAACCACTTCTTGTAAGCAAGAGAAAGCAAAAATGGGAATACCTTCAACCATTAAAGCCTCTTCTGCATTTTGTTTTGGAATAAGCATGGCAGTAAAGCCTTCTTCTTTAGCTTGCATAGCCATGGCGAGTATACCTTTAATTGGGTATAAACTACCATCCAATCCCAATTCACCCATGCATATATATTTTTCAATTAGGGAAGGTTGAGTGATTTGTTCCGAGGCAGCTAAGATGCCAATAGCAATGGGTAAATCGAAAGCAGCCCCTGATTTCTTTAAATCAGCGGGCGATAAATTTATAACTAGTTTAGTGCGCGGCATATGAAATCCGTTAGATTTGATAGCGCTTTCAGTTCTGTCTAAACTTTCTTTGACAGCATTATCGGGAAGGCCCACAATACAATAGCCTTGGCCCATACTCACATTCACTTCAATGGTAATAGTAATAGCGTCAATACCTACAATGGCGCTGCCCTTAGTTTTTACAAGCATCTTTTTGCTTGAAACTAGCATAGTTACTAATGCGAAAAAATAGTATTAATACTTGTTTTTGCTAATGTTTTTTAGCAGGTTGACCACACCTTCTCTTTCTAAGATTAAATAACCAAGTCTATCTTGACTCACTCCCTTTTTTAATTGATAATGAAAATTCAATTCTTTTTCTCTCACAGTAGTTTCAAAATAACTAAACTGTATATTATCGAAATTTTTTAAGCCATCACTTATTTCATATAAATGACTGGAAATAATAAATAAACTGTTTCTTAAATTTTGTAAACCTTCAATAACGGCGCTGCTACATTTCATTGCATCTTGAATATTAGTGCCTTTGAATAATTCGTCAATTAAAACAAAATATTTTTTACCATCAATTATTTTTTCAATAGTATTTTTTATTCTTTGAACTTCATTGAAAAAATAACTTTCACCTTTAACAATATTGTCTGTAATAGTTAAATTGGTAATAAGACCATTAAATAAACTAAGTTTTAATTTTTGGGCAGGTACACCAATACCAATATGTGCTAGGTATAAAATTATGCCTGTTGTTTTTATAAAAGTACTTTTACCAGCCATATTAGCGCCTGTTAAAAAGAGTAAATTACTTTGATGGTTTAGTGAAAGTTCATTATCAACTGCATTTTTTATAAGAGGGTGTATGGCGGCAGTAACTTCAAAAACGGGGTTTTCATTTTCAAGCCAGGTAGGAAAAACAAATTTATAATTTTTAGCAGCCATGGCCATGCTAAAATAGGCATCTAATTCGTAGTAATATGCTAAAAGCTGTAGCGTATTATTTTTATAATGATAAAGAAAAAAATGGCATAAAGAAAGTATGGTTTGCGGGTTCTCTAATTTAGAAGAAGCGGGTAGGCTAGCGAGTGAAGGGTGGGTAGTATTTTTTTTAATTTTTTTTACCAGAGATTCAATAATAGAATTATTCTTTATGGTTTCAAATACCGACAACCATTTATTTAAATTTTCATAAAATAAAATTAAATGCTCTAGTGAATAACGAAGTAATGAATAATCTGAAGCACTCATAAACTGATACCAGTAGGCAGCAGGCAAACTAACTTCTGTAGGAATTCTTTTAAACCCAGTATCAAAGAATTTTTCAATAACTAATGTAGAGCCATTCGAAATTTTTAGGTTATCTACTAAATCAATATTACTAATAAAATAGGCAATAGCATTTTGTCTTTCTTCAATTGCAGCGATAGATGCTAGAGGATGAGATAGGTATAGGTCTAGTTGTATTTTACCTCCATTGGACTTGCAAAAATTAAGATGAGATATAAGACCTATAGACTCTTCGTTATCAAATAATCCAATATCTTTTAAAGTAATTTTATCCACCTGCATAAAATTACTTTTAGCTTCTTGTAAATTGAAGGCGTTTTCCTTTCTGTGCTTCGTTAAAAACTCCTTCATGATAAACTTTATATCCATTTACAAAAGTGGTATTCACTTGATAAGGAAAGTTATTACCTTCCATAGGACTCCATCCACAGTGGTATAAAATATTTTCTTTACTAATTGTATAAGGCTCTTTTTTTACAAGCACTAAGTCGGCATAATAGCCCTCTCTAATAAAACCACGGTCTTTGATTTGAAAACAAGTAGCGACAGCATGACTCATTTTTTCTACCATTTTTTCCATACTCATTTTTCCCTCATCAACATACTTAAGCATTAATAGAAGACCATGTTGAACTAAAGGTAGGCCAGCATGAGCATGCGCATATGCTTCTTGTTTCTCGGCCCAGGTATGGGGTGCATGGTCAGTGGCAATGACATCAAGTTGATCATTCAATAAACCTTCCCATAGTGCATTTTTATTTTCTGGCGCTTTAATGGCAGGATTACATTTAATTAAATTACCTAGTCTAGCATAGTCGTTAGATGTAAAATGCAAATGATGAACACAAACTTCTGCAGTAATTCTTTTATCTTCAAGCGTTCTTAAATTGGAGAATAATTGTAATTCTTTCGCAGTGCTAATATGTAAAATATGCAATCTAGAATCAAATTTCTTAGCGAGTTGAATGGCTTTGAAAGAAGATTCAAAACAAACTTCTTCATCTCTAATAATTGGATGATCTGAGGGTTCTAATACAGGCTTGATGGCTTCCAGCGCTGCTTTATTTCTTTTAATAAGACTTTCTTCTTCACAATGCGTCGCAATTAAAAGCTCGGAGCCACCAAATATTTTTTCAAGTACCAATGGGTTTTCTACCAATAAATTACCCGTAGATGATCCCATAAATATTTTTACTCCACAAACTTCATTTTTTTTATCATTGGTCTTTAAAATTTCTTCTATGTTATCTTGAGAAGTACCCATGTAAAAAGAATAATTGGCTAAAGAAGTTTGGGCACCTATTTGATATTTATTTTCTAATAATAATTGTGTAAAGACAGGTGGCTGCGTATTGGGCATTTCCATAAAACTGGTGGTTCCGCCTGCTATAGCTGCCTTGGCCTCACTATAAATATTGGCTTTATGGGTTAAGCCTGGTTCTCTAAAATGTACTTGATCGTCAATTACACCTGGTAGAAGAAATTGATTTTCACCACTCATTTCAGTTATACCTCCCTTGGTTTCTATTTGACTAGCTATTTTTTCAATACGACCATTTTTAATCAAGACATCACCCTGAATGGTTTTGCCTTCATTAACGATTTGCGTATTTTTTATTAAGTAGTTGTTCATACTTAATTAGTTTTCTATATGAATGGTGAAATAAACAAAATTGCCAGTGACATCTTTAATACTTGATAAAAGAGCGTCTCCTTTATTTAAATTTCTTAAACCATAACTAAATTTTACTTCTGGTGAAATAGTGGCGTATTGTAAATAAAAACTTACCCCTAAACCCATTTCGTAGCCATAGTCTAATCCATTGAGTGTATTATTATAAGGCATTCTGCTACTAGTTGCAACATTTTTACTTAAGATAACTGATCTATTCGATCCCAATAAATCGAAATCTACTTTTCCACCAATAAAAACATAATGACGCATAATATCTGTAAAATGAAATGCATTATATCTATCTGATTCTATTTTGACTGCCAAGGGAATGTTGATGATAGCAGATGCAATATTCATTGTTTGCGTATCTGTAGGATTATTTCTTTTCGTAAAAGTGTATAAATTTTTAGAGCCTGCAATTAATACTGTAGGATTTAATCTAAGTAAAGAATGCTTGCTTAATCTGAGTGTGCCAATAAGCCCTAAATTTAAAGCCAAATTGCTTTTTGGATTAATACTACTTACTGCACTAGAATTAGGATGAATAAAATCAATGTTTCTATTAAAATTTAGATAGTTGTTATTTAAGCCAATACTCATTCCTAAATAGTAAGGCAATTCATCATGGTAGGGTTGATACACTTCACCTCTTTGTGCTATAGAAGACAAAGAAATGCAAAGCAGTAAAGCCCCCGTGATTATTTGCTTGCGCAGTAAATGCTGCATATGCCTAAACTTAATTTTTCTTGTGAAACATTTTTAAATCCTGCTTGCTCTAATATAGTTAAAAAAGCAGCCCCTTCTGGAAAAGCAATGACACTTTCATTTAAATAGGCATAAGCCTCTTTGTTACCTGAAAATATTTTTCCAATGCTTGGGGTTATCCATTTCATATAAAAAGTATAAATAGGTTTGAACCAAAAACTACTAGGCTGTGAAAATTCTAAAATAACTATTTTACTGCCTGGTGTTAAAACCCGATGAATTTCTGCTAAGCCTTTTTCTAAATTGGCGAAATTACGCACACCAAAGGCAACCATGGCTCCATCAAACATGGATTCTTCAAAAGGAATGACCGTGCTATCTCCTAGGCTTAACTGAATTTTATCACTCAAGCCTTTGTTTTCAATTTTGATTCTCCCATATTGCATCATGCCTTCTGAAATATCAATACCTGTAATTTTTTCGGGTTGGAGGAGTCGGTATGCCATTAGTGCCATATCGGCAGTACCAGTAGCTATATCTAATAAGTGCTTTATTTTTTTATCTTTCAAATGGGCGATGGCTTTTTTACGCCATCCTTGGTCAATACCTAAGCTTAAAAATCGGTTCAGAAAATCGTAACGCTTTGCAATAGAATCAAACATGCTGGCAACCTGTTCTTTCTTTTCGGCATTGCTTTGGCTGTAAGGAACCACTTTATCATGGGCAAATTGACTCATGGCGCAAAGATATTGAATTTGTGCTGCTTTTTGGGTAGTGTAGTTCTTAACAAATACTTTTATCTTCGTAAAGCATGAAAGCACGTATTTACAAGTCTACTGGTAGTTGGTATTCGGTCAAATCCGAGGCAGGACTGTTTTATCAAGCCCGTATTAAGGGGGTGATTAAGTTAGACAATATTACCTCCACTAACCCCATTGCAGTAGGCGATTGGGTAGAATATGAGATGGAAGATGAGGAGCGTGGAACGGTGATGATATCAGAAATTCTTGATCGTAATAATTATGTGGCAAGACAGTCGCCTCATAATAAAAGACAACAACATATTATTGCCTCCAATTTAGATCAGTCAATTTTAATTAGCACTTTAAAATCGCCTAAAACTTCTCAAGGATTTATTGACCGCTTTTTAATTTCTTGTGAAGCCTTTCATATACCTGCTTTTATTATTTTTAATAAATCAGATATCTATGGTCCCAAAGAAATGCATTCTTATGAGGAAATGAAAAAAATGTATGAAGCAATTGGCTATCAAGTATTATTAATTAGTGTGGAGAAAAAAGAAGGCTTGGATACTGTAGTAAAATTACTTAAAAATAAAACCACACTTATTAGTGGGCATAGTGGTGTAGGAAAATCTTCACTTATAAATTATTTATTTCCTCATTTAGATTTAAACACACAAGAAGTAAGTGATTGGAGTGGAAAAGGATTACACACGACTACTTTTGCACAAATGTATGATTTGCCTGAAGGTGGTGCAGTGATTGACACACCGGGCATGAGGGAATTAGGGTTAGTGAATTTAGAAAAAGAAGAATTAGCTCAATACTTTCCTGAAATGCGCGCTAAAATGAATAGTTGTCAATTTAATAATTGCCAACATATTAATGAACCAGGCTGTGCAGTAAAAGCGGCAGTGGAAAAAGGAATTATTACAGAAGCCCGATTTTATAGTTATGTCGATTTATGGCATGGAATGGAAGGTCCTCAATATTAATTAGTATTTGATTAGCAATTATTTTACTCTTTATTTTTTGCATCGTTGTAGTCATCAAACCAACTTGAATATTTTACATAGTTATCTGCAATTCTATTTATCTCACCTGTTATCATAGCCTCTGAAACCGATTTAACTTTTTTAGCAGGCACACCCGCATAAATACTTCCTTCTTCTACAATGGTTCCTTCTATAACTACGGCACCCGCTGCAATGATGGAGTTAGAATGCACTACACATCCGTCCATCACTATACTACCCATTCCTATTAATACATTATCATGAATTGTGCAACCATGCACCAGTGCATTATGTCCAATGGAAACATTATTACCAATATGGGTGGGGTGTTTTAAATAGGTGCAATGTATAACAGCGCCATCTTGAACATTTACTTTATTACCCATTTTAATATAATGTACATCTCCTCTAAGAACAGCATTGAACCAAATAGAACAGTCATTTCCCATAGTGACATCACCTGCAATAGTTGCATTGGGTGCTATAAAACAATTTTCACCAAATTGTGGATCTTTTCCTTGAAGACTGAGTATGGTTGCCATAAAAATGCGACTTTTGTAATGCAATTTAACAGATATTATGTCCAGTATGAATAATAGACAACTCTTTTTTCAACATTTAGCGCAAACCTCAGATAATCCTATTGGTATAGAAGTGGCCTCTGCCGAAGGCATTTATATTATGGATGTAAATGGGAAAAAGTTTGTTGATATGATTGCTGGATTTAGTGTTTGCAATATTGGGCATAGTCATCCAGTTGTAATTCAAGCAATCAAGCAACAAGTTGAAAAATACATGCATGTAATTGTGTATGGAGAATTTATACAATCGCCTCAAGTACAATATGCAAAAGCATTAACAAGTTTACTTCCAGAAAATTTACAATCAGTTTATTTTACCAATAGCGGGGCTGAAGCAACGGAGGGTGCAATGAAACTCGCAAAGCGTGTAACGAAGCGAGCAAAAATTATTTCTTTCAAAGGGGGTTATCATGGAAGTACACAAGGAGCATTAAGTATAATGGGAGATGAATATTTTAAAACAGCATTTAGACCGCTACTACCAGATACGCTTCAATTAAGATATAATAATTTTGATGACCTTCAATACATTGATTCTACCGTTGCATGTGTGATTGTAGAGCCAGTGCAAGCAGAGTCGGGCATTATACCCGCATCTAAAGACTGGTTAGCTGCTATTGCCCAAAAATGTAAACAACATTGTGTATTATTTATTTTTGATGAGATACAATCAGGATTTGGTAGAACTGGATCTATGTTTGCTTTTGAGAATGTAGGTCTAGTACCAGATATTTTATTATTAGGAAAGGCCTTGGGAGGGGGGCTTCCATTAGGTGCCTTTATTAGTCATCCCCGCATGATGGCACTTTTTACAGAAAGTCCTGTACTTGGCCATATTACAACATTTGGTGGAAACCCTGTTTCATGTGCAGCAGGGCATGCAGCTTTAACAGTATTGCAAAGTTCAAGTTGGATAAAGGAAGTAGCTGAAAAAGAAAATATTTTACTCAAACAAATGATTCATCCATCAATAATTAGTAGAACGAATAAAGGTTTATGGATGTCGCTTCAATTTGAATCAGCTACAATTGCTAAAAAAATTGCTGCTACTTGTATAGCCAATGGAATAATTACAGATTGGTTTTTGTTTGCAGAAGATAAAATTAGAATTGCGCCTCCATTATGTATTACTGAATTGGAGCTTGCTGCTGCAATTAAGAATATTCAATTAAGTATTGATCAAGCGATACAATAATTTTAAAATAAATTGCTAGCTTAGCATTAGCAGTCTCCTGTTCTGCAAAATTTTCTATATAAAGCTTCGTACTTAGGAATTATATGATGAATATCAAAAAGTTTTGCTTCTTTTAAAGCATTTAATTTAAAAGCTTTCAATTTTGATTCATCTTTTAATAATTCAATAGCATTTTTACTCATACTTTCTACATCACCCACAGGGGAGGTATAACCAGTTACCCCATTAATATTAATTTCATTTAAACCACCCGCATCAGAGCTAATGACCACGGTACTTGCAGCCATGGCTTCTAGCGCTGCAAGTCCAAAACTTTCATATTCTGAAGGCAATAAAAACACATCGCTTACAGCTAAAATTTCTTCCATTTGTTCTTGCTTACCTAAAAAACGAACATCGGCTTCTAGTCCGTATTGTCTAGTAAGGTCTTCTGCTAATGGGCGTTCTGGCCCATCGCCCACCATTAATAATTTGGAAGGGACTGCTGTATGAATATTTTTAAATATATCCATTACATTATCTATACGTTTTATTTTTCTAAAGTTAGAAGCGTGAATAATGATTCTTTCATTATTAGGTGCAATTACTTGTCTAAAAGCTGCTACAGGTTTTTTATTGTACCTATGTACATCCACAAAATTATGAATGACTTCAATATCTTTTATAATATCAAAATGCTTATAAGTTTCTTCTTTTAAATTTTCAGATACAGCTGTGATGCTATCACTTTCATTAATAGAAAAAGTAACTACGGGTTCATAGGTTTTATCTCGACCAACCAAAGTAATATCCGTTCCGTGTAAAGTAGTAATAACAGGAACTGACCTTCCTGTTTTTTGTTTTACAATTTGTTTGGCTGTATAAGCAGCCGATGCATGAGGAATAGCATAATGTGCATGTATTAAATCTAAATCGTGGTTTAAAATTACATCCACCATGGTACTTGCTAAAGCCAATTCATAAGGAGGGTAGTCAAATAAAGGATAAGTAGGTACTCTTACTTCATGGTAAAATATATTTGCATGAAAACCATTTAATCTTACGGGCTGTTGGTAAGTAATAAAATGAATTTCATGGCCTTTCTCGGCCAAGGCTTTACCTAATTCGGTAGCCAAAACACCACTTCCGCCAAAGGTAGGATAGCAAACAATTCCAATCTTCATTTTAGTACTATTGAATATGCAAATAACAACTTATTATTCAATAAAGTTTAATTATATTTAAGAATTATTTGAATGAAAATTTATTATCATGCGTATTCTCGTAACCTTATTATTATGCTTGCCTATTATGGCTTCAGCACAATCCAATCAAGACAGTGTTAGTATTAAAAAATTAGCCGATGAAATTATGACTAATGGTAAAGCCTATGATCTTCTAAGAGAGCTTACCAAAAAAATTGGCGGGCGCTTAGCAGGCTCACCTCAGCAACAAAATGCTGCTATTTGGGGCAAAAGAAATTTAGAGGCCTTTCATCCAGATCAGGTTTTTATGCAGCCTTGTAAAACCCCTAGTTGGCAACGAGGTGGTAAAGATTTCGCTGCTATTGTAAGTGTCAATGGTAAAGCACAAAATGAACCTTTAGCTGCATTGGCTTTAGGAAATTCATTAGGTAGCAATGGACTAGTTGAAGCTGAGCTTTTAGCAGTTGCAAATTTTGATGAATTAGAAAAAAGAAAGGATGAAGTAAAAGGAAAGATTGTTTATTATCATAGTGTTTTTAATCCTACAAGAATTCAAACTTTTGTTGCTTATGGAGAATCGGGGATATATCGCGGTTCTGGCGCAAGTCGAGCTGCAAAGTATGGCGCTGTGGGTGTGATGATTCATTCATTAAGTACTGCGCCTGATAATGAACCTCATACTGGGGGAATGCGTTACGATGAGTCTTTACCAAAAATTCCAGCTGTTGCTTTAGGACCTAACGATGCAAAAGCACTTTGGGAAGTTGCGAAAACTTCAAAGTTGCGTGTTCAGATGCAAACCTATGGTTTCTTTTTACCTGATGCAGATGAGAACAATGTAGTTGCTGAGTTAAAAGGAGCTCAATTTCCAGAGGAGATTATTACTATTGGTGGCCACCTAGATAGTTGGGATGTAAATGAAGGAGCTCATGATGATGGCGCAGGTATTGTTCAAACCATGGAGGTACTTCGTGCAATGAAAGCAAGTAATTATGTTCCAAAGCGCACTATACGTTTTGTCTTATTTGCCAATGAAGAGAATGGAGGAAAGGGAGGAGCTAAATATGCAGAGCTAGCAAAGTTGAATAATGAAAAACATATTTTTGCATTAGAAAGTGATGAGGGTGGATTTACACCAAGATCTATTGGAATTAGTGCGAGCCCAGAGCAATTCAAGAAATTTCAAACTTGGTCTAGTTTATTAAAACCTTATGGCACTGAAATAACTGCTGGTGGCGGTGGTGCCGATATCGGCCCTTTAAAAACAGCTGTGAAGGATGTAGTTTTATCTGGACTTGTTCCAGATAGTCAAAGATATTTTGATTTACACCATGCTAAAACAGATGTATTTGAAAATGTAAATAAGCGTGAATTACTTTTAGGTGCTGCGAATATTGCAGCGGTTATTTATTTAGTAGACCAGTATGGCGTGAACCCTTAAAAAACTCGTAGAAAAAATAACACTAAATATCTTCTCACTGCTGGCAAGCTCGAAAATTCGGCAATGATTAGTATTATTTTTTTATATGTTTTATTTACAACAGATTTTATAGCAAAAAAAGCCCTTAAAAAATAAGGGCTTTTTAATTTCATCTCCAATAATTTTTTTTATGGTTTATTAGGCATAAATCCTACATTTTGTTTACTACCACTACTACTTATAATTACATAAA
>RFVO01000030.1 GCA_009928005.1 Chitinophagia bacterium
AGTGTAAATAAAAACTAATAGGCATTAAAGCAAATGCCAATGGAATAATAATGGCAAAACCATAACCAATAGAGCTAATCATTCTATGGTATCTTTTATTATGTACTCCAATTGTTTTGAAGGCACTTTGAAAACCATGTGCTAAATGATAGCCCAAGGAAATACAAGAAATAACATAAAATATTACCACCCATATATTTTGAAAAGTGTCTTGCATTACACCGTATAAATCATGAACTATAAAACCATTTCCTAAATCCTTTTCTGTTACACCAGTTATACGTGAAGGAATCCAAAAATGTTTCCAATGTATAATGAAGAACATAAGAAGTATAGTTCCTAAAATGGCCATACTTCTGCTATACCATTTACTGCCTTTTGAATAATTTACTTCATAGCCAACTTTTCTTTTACTTCTGTTTTCTAAGGTTAACATATAGCCTTGAATAATATGTAGAAAAATACCTAAGAATAATCCAATTTCTAAAATTCTAGGCACTACAAAACTTCCCATAAAATGAGCAGCTTTATTGAACATGACGCCTCCGTCCATTGCCCAAATACAAGCATTTAATCCTGCATGTACCACTAAGAATAAGACTAAGAAAATACCCGTGAAAGCCATTACTAATTTTTTCCCCACGGAGGATGTAAACATTTGCTTAAAGGTCATAATAAGATGTATTTTAAATCGCTGCAAAAGTAAGTACGAATTGCGAGCTTAGAATAAATCGTTCCATGATTTTTCTGACATTTTATAAATAAATAAACAAGTCCTTCCAAAAGGCCCCTTTAGATAAGTTTTTCACCACTTGTATAAAAATTCAGCTGTCTACTTATATTGACTTAATTTTATACCATGATTAAAGTGCTTACTATACTTTGGAATAGCTTCAAAATGGCCCTTGGAGAGTTAAAGGCCAATAAACTTAGAACCTTTCTTTCCTTATTTGGTATCACCATTGGAATCTTTTGTATTATTGGGGTTTTGGCTACCATTGACAGCTTACAATCAAAAATTAAAAGCGATTTATCAAGTTTTGGAAACAACTCGGTTTATATAGACAAATGGGATTATTCAGGTGGCCCTGAATTTCCATGGTGGAAATTTGTTAAGCGACCTAGTCCAAAAATGGAGGAAATGGACTTCATTAAAAAGAAAAGTACCCTAGCATCCAACATGGCTTTTTTCATGCAAGCACAAGAATCTTTTTCTTATGAGGATAACATTTTAAAGGGGGTTAATTTATATGGAATTACTCCTGACTACAAAAAAATACAGTCTTTTAATATTGGTTACGGAAGGTTTTTTAGTGAGTCTGATTTTACCCGTGGAGTTCCTTATGGAGTAATAGGATATAAAGTTGCAGAGGAGTTATATGGCAAAGCAGATAAAGGGGTAGGGAAAACCATTACCTATAAAGGGCGTAAACTTCTAGTCATTGGTGTTATTGAAAAACAAGGTTCCGCTATTATTAATGGGTATGATTATGATAAGTGCACTATTGTTACACATAATTATATGGCTTCAGTATATAATCCTGATAATTTAGGACCCGTTATAATGGTACAACCTAAGCCAGGCATAACCTCTAAGGCTTTGCAAGAAGAATTAACGGGTATAATGCGTCAAATTAGAAAACTAAGTCCAACGCAGGAAGATAATTTTACTTGTAATGATGTCGCTCAATTTAAAGATCAAGTGGAAAGTGTATTTGGGGCAGTGAATCAAGGAGGATGGGCTATTGCCGGACTTTCATTAATAGTAGGCGCCTTTGGAGTAGCTAATATAATGTTTGTGACAGTAAGAGAAAGAACCAGTCAGATTGGATTAAAAAAAGCTATTGGGGCTAAGAGTTCTTCTATTTTATATGAGTTTTTATTAGAAAGTGCTTTTTTATGTATCATAGGCGGCTTGGTAGGACTTTTTTTAGTTTGGATATTAACTTTGGCACTAAGTTCTTTTCTTCCTTTCGCCATAACTATTGCACCAAGCATTATTGTATTAGCCTTCAGCATTTGTATTATTTTAGGAGTTGTATCAGGAATTATACCTGCCTCCATTGCTGCTAAAATGAATCCCGTAGAAGCTATTAGAACTAAGTAGTTTTCGTATTTTTTAAAACTTTATCTTCGTGTGGTGAATTCAAAACACATTACTATATTAGCTATTGAGTCTTCCTGCGATGAAACCGCTGCCTCTGTTATTGTGAATGGAAAAATCCTATCCAATTTTATAGCCAATCAAACTGTACACGAAAAATTTGGTGGCGTGGTGCCTGAACTTGCTAGCAGAGCGCATATGGAAAATATTGTACCAGTGGTTGATGCCGCTTTAAAAAAAGCATTCCCTGAAAATACACCTGCTGAAAGTTTAAAAATATTGGACGCGATAGCTTTTACACAAGCACCTGGTTTAATTGGTAGTTTATTAGTAGGTGCACAATTTGCAAAGTCATTAGCACTTTCATTAGATAAACCTCTAATTGCAGTACATCATATGCAAGCGCATGTTCTTGCTAATTTAATTGATGATCCGAAACCTACCTTTCCTTTTTTATGTTTAACTGTAAGTGGTGGACATACACAAATTGTAAGATGTAATAGCGCATCGGAGATGGTTATTTTAGGTGAAACCATTGATGATGCTGCAGGAGAAGCATTTGATAAAATTTCAAAACTATTAGGACTCCCTTATCCTGGCGGCCCTCTTTTAGATAAATTTGCACAACAAGGAAATCCAAAAGCCTTTGTTTTTGCTAAACCTCAGGTACCTAATTTAGATTACTCTTTCAGTGGTTTAAAAACCAGCGTACTCTATTTTTTACAAAAGAAATCTCCCGAATTTATTCAAGAAAATTTAAAAGATTTATGTGCCTCTGTTCAATATACAATTGTTGAAATATTATTAAAGCAACTCAAAAAGGCTATTTTAGAAACAGGCATTCAGGAGTTTTGTATTGCAGGGGGTGTAAGTGCCAATTCTGGTCTACGAAATGGAGTCGCAGTGCTTGCTCAAAAAACTAAGTCCAAGGTATTTTTACCCGCCTTTGAATATTGTACCGACAATGCAGCTATGATTGCTATGGCAGCTCATTATAAATATTTAGAGGGGGCTTTTGAAAGTTTAGCTGTTACTGCCTCTGCTAGATCAAATTGGTAAATTAAAAAGGATTAACTTTGCAGCCTCAAAAATAGTTCAGCAATGATTAGTGCAAGAAATGTTACCTTGGCCTTTGGTAAAAGAGTTTTATTCGATGAAGTTAATATTAGCTTCACTAAAGGAAATTGTTATGGTATTATTGGTGCCAATGGTGCTGGTAAGTCTACCTTTTTAAAGATATTAAGTGGAGAAATTGAACCCAATAAAGGTACAGTTGAAATAACGCCAGGAGAAAGAATGGCAGTCTTAAAACAAAACCAATTTGAATTTGATGAGCAAACTGTTTTGAATACAGTTTTAATGGGACATAAGAGAATGTGGGAAGTAATGCATGCAAAAGATGCTTTGTATGCTAAAGAAGATTTCACTGAAGAAGATGGAATTAAAGCAGGAGAGATGGAAGCTGAGTTTGGTGAAATGGGTGGATATGAAGCAGAAAGTAATGCTGCAAGTTTATTAAGTGACTTAGGGGTGAAAGAGTCAATGCATCAAGATTTAATGAAAGATATTCCTAGTAATTTTAAACTACGTGTTTTATTAGCTCAATCTTTATTTGGCAATCCGGATATCTTATTATTAGATGAACCTACCAACGGATTAGATATAGAAACTATTGGGTGGTTAGAGAATTTTTTAGCCGATTATCAAAATATTGTATTAGTAGTAAGTCACGACCGTCACTTCTTAGATACAGTGTGTACGCACGTTTCAGACGTTGACCGCTCTAAAATAAAAACTTTTACAGGTAACTATTCTTTTTGGTATGAGTCTTCGCAATTAATGGCGCGTCAAATGTCAGATAAGAATAAAAAGAATGAAGACAAGCGTGCTGCTTTATTAGATTTCATTGCTCGTTTCTCTGCTAATGCAAGTAAAAGCAAGCAAGCTACTTCTCGTAAAAAGGCATTAGAGAAGCTAACTATTGAAGAAATTGAACCATCGAACAGGAAATACCCAGGTATTATTTTTCAACCACTTCGAGAAGTTGGTAATCAAATTTTGAATGTAGAAAAATTAAGAAAAGAAGTAGATGGCCGTGTGCTTTTCAAAGACGTTTCTTTTTCAGTAAGTAAAAATGATAAAATAGCTTTTTTAAGTAGAGACCCTCTAGCAATTACTTATTTTTTTGAAATTATTAATAACAATGGTAAATCAGATGGAGGTACTTATGAGTGGGGTACCACTATTACAAGTGCTTATTTACCAATGGAACATAATAGCTTTTTTACGGAACCTTTAACTTTAATGGATTGGTTAAGACAATATGTGCCTTCACATGTTACTGACGCCGATGAGCCTTTTATTAGAGGCTTTTTAGGCAAAATGTTATTTAGTGGTGATGATGTAATGAAAAAGACTAATGTACTGAGTGGTGGAGAAAAAGTTCGTTGTATGGTTAGCAAGATGATGCTTCAAAACCCAAATGTGGTTATTTTGGACCAACCTACTAACCACTTAGACCTTGAAAGTATTCAAAGCTTTAATGAGGGCTGTCAGAACTACCCTGGGGTGGTATTAATTACCTCTCATGACCATACTTTTATGCAAACTGTAGCTAATAGAGTGATAGAATTAACCCCTAAGGGTATCATAGATAGATTGATGACTTTTGATGAATATATGGAAGATAAAAGGGTACAAGAATTAAGGGCAGAAATGTATGCTTAAGGCTTTGCAAACCCCTTATAGCTTAATGAAAACCAACATTTTAGCCTTTTTTTGCTTTTAATACCTTAATTTTCAAAAAAATACTAAAATAAATGGGACTATAAAGGTTATTTGCTTACCTTTGCCGTCCGTAAAAAATAATTTCTCATGGCTAGAGTATGTCAATTAACTGGAAAGAAGCCAATGTCTGGAAATAGTGTTTCACATTCCAACATTAAGACAAAACGTCGTTTCCTTCCAAATTTGCAAAAGAAGCGTTTCTTCTTCATTGAAGAAGATCGCTGGATTACTATAAAAGTATCAACTGATGCTATTAGAACCATTAATAAGAATGGCTTAGCTTCGGTTGTTAAAGATCTTAGAGCACAAGGCGAAAAGATTTAATTAACTAAATTTAAGTATAACTTATAATATACCATCATGGCAAGGAAAGGAAATAGAGTTCAAGTAATATTAGAGTGCACAGAGCATAAGACTACCGGTTTAGCTGGTACAAGTCGTTATATTACTACGAAGAACAAGAAAAACACTCCAGATCGTTTGGAATTCAAAAAGTATAATCCAATTTTGAAAAAAGTAACGTTACATAAAGAAATTAAATAGTCATGGCAAAAGCAGCATCTAAAAACGCGAAAGTAAAAGATCTTAAAGCTTCAGCAGAAGCAAAAAACTGGACGAAAGTAATTAAAGCTATCCGTAGCCCTAAAACTGGCGCGTATACTTTTAAAGAGAATATTGTTCACAAGGATCTTGTAAAGGAATTCTTAGCTGCTAAATAGTAATTGCTCGACTATTGTTCGACAATTGCTCGATTCCTTAGTCACAATTTATTATTCGCAAACAATTTTACTACGCAAAAAACATTTTAAAGTTCAGACCTAGTCTGGACTTTTTTATTTTACTCAAAGCGTCTTTCTATTTTATTGATTAAATTTACACCATGAGTTTTTTAGGTAAATTATTTGGCAAAAAAGAAAAAGAAATCCTAGATCAAGGTATTGAGAAAACCAAGAAAGGTTTTTTAGAGAGAATATCTAAAGCCATCATTGGAAAAACTTCAGTAGATGATGAAGTATTAGATCAATTAGAAGAAGAATTAATTGGTGCAGATGTAGGAGTGGATACCACTTTATCATTAATTGAAAAATTACAAGAGCGCGTAAAAAAAGAAAAGTATTTATCTATCTCAGAGTTGAATGGTTTATTGCATGAAGAAATAGTTTCTTTATTAGTAGATGCTCCATCTTCTCAAATGGGGTTTATTCCCCCTTCTGATAAAAAGCCCTTTGTTATTTTAGTAGTAGGGGTTAATGGAGTGGGTAAAACAACTACTATTGGTAAATTAGCACATCATTTTAAAGCAGCTGGAAATACAGTAATATTAGGAGCTGCAGATACTTTTAGAGCTGCAGCTGCCGACCAATTAACAATTTGGAGTGAAAGAGTAGGTGTAGCAATCGTAAAACAAAATCATGGTGCCGACCCAAGTGCGGTAGCATTCGATACTATTCAGTCGGCTATTGCAAAAAACGCAGATGTAGTGTTAATAGATACCGCAGGTCGATTGCATAATAAAGTACATTTAATGGACGAGTTAAATAAAATTAAACGCGTCATTGAAAAACAATTACCTGGTGCACCACATGAAGTATTATTGGTATTAGATGGTTCTACTGGACAAAACGCTTTAGAGCAAGCCAAACAATTTATGGCGGTTACCAATGTGAATGCATTAGCTATTACTAAATTAGATGGAACAGCCAAAGGGGGAGTGGTTTTATCAATTGCTCATCAGTGTAAGATTCCTGTAAAATATATTGGCGTTGGAGAGCAAATTAAAGACTTGCTTTTATTTGATAAAGATGAATTTGTAGATTCTTTATTTAAATAATTAATTTAGAAAGTAAGTGAGCTTATACTCAAGTACTACTTGATTACATAACGAATTCCAATACCCCCTTGATTTTTGAAATAGGCTTGTATAATACTAAAAGAGGGTTGCCAATCAATACTAATATTTAAAGGGGAGTTTTTCACTTTATAATCAAGCCCAATAATCCCATCAAATCCAACTGAAATATTGGATTTGTCTGCGTTATTGTTAGTCTTTACCCATTCTTCGCTCCAAATTCCTAAATGACCCCCATAACCAATATACCAGGACAATTGATTGTCATCTTTGATGGGGGTATATTTTTCATTGATAGCAGATAACCAAAATCCATCTAGTGTAATATAACCTGAGGCCTCAATGGCCTTATTATGGCTATAAAAAGTTTTATAGGTTAGCGCACCTGGGTACATTTTAACACCAAAAGACTTAGAATAACCATCTTCATATAAATGGATATTTCTATTGACATTGGTATCTAAAGTAATATTCTGGGCAAAAATCAATTGATAAACAAATAAACTAAAGAAAGTAAATAGTAAATGCTTTTTTGTCATATTGTAGTTTTGGGGGTACGCAAATTTAAGGTTAAAAACTAAAAATATACTGTTTAATAATTGCTAAAATTTCTATAAACAAGCCTTGTCAGACCTAGGGATTCTTGTGAATTATGTTTAGGTTTGTAGTATGCATAGTTTTAAAGAATTATCAGAAAAATTTAATAAGGGATTCGAAGCCGAGCACTTTCCAAAATCTCCTATCACCTTATATGAGCCAGGCAATTACTTTTTAAGTATTGGTGGCAAAAGAATAAGACCTGTGATGTGTTTACTAGGCAATGAATTATTCTCAGATATTCATCCCGATGCTTATCAGCTAGCCAATGCGGTGGAGCTATTCCATAATTTCACTTTAGTACATGACGATATGATGGACGACGCTTCTTTAAGAAGGGGCAAAACCACCGTACATGTTAAATATGACGAAAGTACAGCCTTATTAGTAGGGGATGTTATGCTCATTCGCGCTTATGAGTATATCCAAACCATTCAGCCACAATATTTACCCAAAATTTTACATTTATTTAATAGAACTGCTAAAGAAGTTTGTGAAGGACAGCAATTAGATATGGACTTTTCAAAAATGGGAAAAGTCAGTATGGACGAGTACATTCATATGATTACGCTTAAGACTTCTGTATTATTAGCAGCGAGTTTAGAAATGGGAGCCATATTAGGAGGAGCAAGCGTGAATAATTGCCAGCACTTATATGAGTTTGGTAAAAAGATAGGCATAGCTTTTCAAGTGCAAGACGATTATTTAGATGCATTTGGTGACGCAGCTATTTTTGGCAAAGAACCAGGAGGTGATATTAAGCAGAATAAAAAAACATTTTTATTAATTCATGCATTAGAAGTTGCAAATGCTGCTCAGAAAAAAGAATTAAATGAATTATTAAGTTCTAATGCGTCAGACAAAGTAGAAAAAGTATTAGCTATTTTTAAATCTTGTGGAGTGGACGCCTGGGCAGAATCTTACAAAGCAAAGTATATGCAAGAAGCCTTTGCACATTTAGAATCTATCGCAGTAGTATCTGATCGAAAAAAGCCTTTAATTGAATTGGCAAATTATCTAATGAATAGAAATCAATAACCCTTTGCAATGATGAATTTATTTAGGAAGAAATCGATTGAAAAAATTGTTAAAGATGCAGAGGCGGGATTAAGTGATGGACATAGTGCTGGCGGTTTAAAAAGGGTTTTAGGGGTTAGAGATTTAACTTTTATGGGTATAGCAGCTGTGGTAGGAGCAGGTATCTTTTCTACTATTGGAACAGCAGCTTATCATGGAGGCCCAGGTATTTCCTTATTATTTATTGTGACAGCTATTACTTGCGGCTTTAGTGCTTTATGTTATGCAGAATTTGCAAGTAGGGTGCCTATTGCAGGAAGTGCTTATACATATGCTTATGTTAGTTTTGGAGAATTAATAGCCTGGATTATTGGTTGGGCATTAATATTAGAATATGCAATAGGTAATATTGTGGTAGCAATTAGTTGGAGTGGCTATTTTGTGAACTTACTTGAAGGCTTTCATATTCATTTACCAGGATGGTTAGCGACAAACTATGAACAAGCTTACCAAGGTTATGATGAAGCCCTCGAACATTTAGCAGCGGGAGGAACCAAAGAAAGCTTTTCTAAATTAGCTCGTATTGGATTTGATGCCATCAATAATGCACCTAGTATTGGTTCATGGAAAATTATATTAAATATACCAGCCTTTATAATTGTATTTCTAATTACCATACTAGCATACATTGGTATAAAAGAAAGTAAGAAGAGTACCAATTTCATGGTCATCTTTAAAATAATCGTTATTGTATTTGTTATTATTTTAGGATTTTATTATGTAGATACAAAAAACTGGGATCCCTTTTTACCGAATGGCTTTAAAGGCGTGCTTGCAGGCGTATCGGCAGTATTTTATGCCTATATTGGTTTTGATGCAATTTCAACAACAGCAGAAGAATGTAAAAATCCTCAGCGCGATTTACCAAGAGGAATGATATATTCTTTAATTATATGTACTGTGCTTTATATTTTAATTGCATTAGTATTAACCGGTATGGTAAACTATACACAGTTAAAAGTAGACGATCCTTTGGCCTTTGTATTCGATCAATTAGGACTTCATAAAATTGGCTATATTATTTCCATTAGTGCAGTAGTGGCTACTACTAGTGTATTGCTAGTTTTTCAATTGGGCCAACCAAGAATTTGGATGAGTATGAGTAGAGATGGCTTGCTTCCTAAAAAATTCTCTAAAGTGCATCCTAAATTTGGTACCCCTGCCTTTGCCACTATTGTTACAGGTATTTTTGTGGGAATCCCATCATTATTTATGTCTATTAGTAGAATGACCGATTTAACCAGCATTGGTACTTTATTTGCTTTTGTTCTTGTTTGCTTTGGTGTACTAGTACTTCCTAAACTTCCACCCAATACTGTAAAGCATGCTTTTCGTTTACCTTATATTAATGGTAAGTTTATTATACCAATTTTAGCGGCAGTTTTTATTTATTTAGCAAAAGATAGAATTTCTAATGCTGTTTCAACTGGCGCTAACGAAGGTTATCAAGAGGTTTTATTTTTAGTTTTTATTGCAATTTTAATGGTGGTGGCTGTATTAAGTTTTATTAGAAGTTATTCCATTATACCCATTATTGGGGCTTTGTGTTGCCTTTATTTAATGATAGAAATACCCCCTATAAGTTGGGTCTGGTTTTTTATATGGATGTGTTTAGGTCTAGTTTTATATTCTTTCTATGGTCGAAGAAATAGTTTATTATCCAAAGAGCCTGTATAATTTAATAATAGTATGAAGTATCAGGTAGGAGATGAAATTTTAGTATTACATAGTAATGAAGAAGGGCGTATTATTGAAATTATGAATGAGGAGATGGTCATGATTGAAGTAAGAGGCGTGAAGTTTCCTGCCTATATGGACCAAATAGACTTTCCTTATTTTAAAAGATTTACCCAAAAGAAATTATTTCCTGAAAAGGCTTTACCACAAAAAATTTATGTAGATCAAATTCCAAAAGAAAAAATAAAAATATCAGAGACTAAAATTGAAGATGGGGTTTGGATACATATTATACCTAAATTTTCATTGGATGATTTTAATGATGAAGTAGTAGAAAGTTTGAAAATTTATTTGTCTAACCATACTAGAGTAGCATATAAGTTTGTGTATGAACAATTACTTTTAGGTGAAGTCGTTTTTTCAATAGATTCCATAATACATCCCTTTACCGATTTTTATATTCATGACATTCAATTTGCAGCCGTGAATGATTCTCCAGGCTTTGCCGTTGATTTTTCTTTGGTGGAGCCGCATAAAAAGAAAGCCGAACATTTCGAGACCCAGTTAAAAATTAAGCCTAAACAGTTGTTTCAGAAAATTGAAACACTAAAAGAAAATAACCAAGCGGCTATTACTTATTTATTATTTGAAACTTATCCAGATAAAGCGGAGGATAATCATATTCAAATGGATATGTTAAGATCGGCAGGATTTAAAGTATATGATGCTAATAAAATCAAACAAAATTTACCAACTGCAAGAACAGTGATTGATTTGCATATTGAAAAATTAATAGATAGACATGACCATCTTTCTAATTTTGAAATATTAACAATTCAATTAGCTGAATTTGAAAAATGGTTTGATTTAGCTCAATTACATCATTTACCAACACTTACTATCATTCATGGTGTGGGTACTGGGAAATTAAAAGGGGAAATTCACGATTTATTAAAAGTGAAAAAAGGGGTGAAGAATTTCATCAACCAATATTCCGATTTTTATGGCTATGGTGCCACTGAAGTTTTTTTTGAATATTAAATTTCCATTGCGTCTTTTATGTTAATTATGTATACTTATATTATTGAATATCAGTGAATCTGATCTATATATGTTTGTCTATTCTTGTCAAATTTTAATTACTTACCTTTGCATTACTACAAACCCGAGCTATCGTGGTAAGCAATTACCAAGGAAAGTCCGGACAGCATAGGGTAACCCACCGGTGAATAGCCGGCGTTTCGAGCAATCGAGACAGAGAAAGTGCCACAGAAAATAACTACCTCGTAAGGGGAAAAGGTGAAAACGTGCGGTAAGAGCGCACGGATAAGACAAGTAATTGTTTTATAGGGTAAACCTTGGGTGCTGTAATGCCACGTAAAGGAGCGCTTAAGAACGACTCGTTCAAGTTCCAGGGTAGGCAGCAAGACTCCAACAGCAATGTTGGAGCTAGATAAATGATAGTTTAGAAACAGAATCCGGCTTACGAGGCTTGTAGTATTTTTAAAAATTAGTTTTCATTCTTTTTAAGATTGAAACATAAACTTGATCATACATGACTATAGAACAGATAAAGCGTATGAAGGACCAAGTAAGTGTCCTAAGGAGGTTTCTTTGACGTCGATAACAGACTATATAAAGTAAATACTGACAAACAACTGTCTCTGTCACCTGGTTTTTGGGATGACAACATGCGTGCTACAAGTACCATGAAGGAAATAAAGGTGAATGAATATTGGATACATATGTATCAAAATGTAGAATCCCATTTAGAAGACTTTGTTGTGCTATTTGATTTTTGGAAAGCAGGCGATGCTACTGAAGAAGAAACGCAGGAAGCTTTTCAAAAAGCAACCCTTTTTATTGAAGAAGCAGAATTTAAGAGTACTTTAAATAAACCAGAAGACGAACTTCCTGCCATTTTACAAATTAATCCAGGTGCTGGTGGCACTGAAAGCCAGGACTGGGCAGAAATGTTACTTCGTATGTACACCATGTATGGAGAGAAACAAGGTTGGACAGTAAGTTCCATTGATTACCAAGAGGGAGATGGTGCTGGGATAAAATCGGCTACTTTACAATTTGACGGACCTTTTGCTTATGGTTTTTTAAAAGCAGAGTCTGGAGTGCACCGTTTAGTAAGAATTTCACCATTTGATAGCAATGCTAGAAGACATACTTCTTTTGCTTCTGTATATGTATATCCTTTAATAGACGACACTATTGAAATTATAATAAACCCTGCCGATATTGAATGGGAATTTTATAGAAGTGGTGGTAAAGGAGGACAGAATGTAAATAAAGTAGAAACTGCTGTGAGATTAAAACATAGTTCAGGAATAATTGTAGAATGTCAACAATCAAGAACTCAAGGGGAGAATAGAGAGATAGCTATGAAGATGTTGAAAAGTAGATTATATGAAGAAGAAATGCGTAAAAAGCAAGAAGCCTTAAATGCTTCGAATGCCAATAAGAAAAAAATAGAGTGGGGAAGTCAGATAAGATCTTATGTTTTTCATCCTTATAAAATGATTAAGGACCACCGCACCGATTTTGAAGTAGGAAATATTGGCCCTGTAATGGATGGAGAAATTGATGGGTTTATTAAGGCTTTTTTAATGCTTGAGAAGGAAGTCTCATAAGTTCATACTTGCTTTTAGGTCTTAGGTTTTCATTCCATTTAAATCCTCTAATAATTAATTCTTCCTTTGGCGTTTGGTTCAGAGGTGTCATTTTACCTACAAGTTGGTTTTTGAAAACCACTTTAGCTGGCTCTGTATTTTCAAAATACACATCAATTATTTGTGCATTGGAATGGTTCACGCCTATAAAGTTTTTATCATTGTCTAAAGGGTAGTATATATTTTCTGCATTGCCTTTAGCGCTCATTTTATGAATCTCGCCATCTTCAAACCAGACATTCAGCTTATTGCCTTTTAATTGGTTGTAATAACTAGTGGTATCAATTTTATTAATAGCAAAAGCGTTTTCAAATACATATAATTGTTCTGGCTTTTTATTTTTTACAAACAGGTATAAAGTATCCCCTGTTATTTGATTATCATTGGCCCATATAATTGGGTCAGAAATAAGTCTTATGGTAGAATCACTTAAAGAATAAAATAAGCTATCGGCCTTGCCTTGTAATGAATCGGAATATATTTTCACATGATGAAAGGCTTCAAAATATTTATCGAGTGTAGTATCGGTAATAACGCCCACAGAATCTCTTGCTTTAGGTATTTTTCTTTTTAAATCAGAGATTTTACCCGCGTAAAGTGTATCTGCAGCAATATATAAAGTGTCTTTCTTTTGTTTGATTAATAGAAGCGGGCTTTCTGTGGCTAAGAAGGTACTTTTTTGTTTATTCGCTTTTATATTGTTTGCCATTAAATCAAAACCCAAGGTATCCTTGGATGTATAAATGGCATTTCCTTTAAATTCACCCATTTCAAGTGAATCGTCTACAGCCATTTCGTCAGCTATAAAATGATAAGTGCTATCGTCAATATTTGACCTGTCATATAAATAACCTTTTCTTGTACCTGTATTATAATTACCATTACTTGTGCTAATAACCCTTGAGCCAGTTATAATTTTTGAAGGGCTTAAAAAGTTAGTGAGCTGAGTATAAGTATTGTATTCTAAAGTGTCGGTAATGATATTATTTTCAGGGTCTATTAATTCTACTTTTTTTCTAAAAATCACATCTCTTGTTTCTCCATAGTATAAGCCTTCTTTACTTGTTAAAACTGTTTTATTGCGTACTAGCTTGCCGCCATTTTTAAAGCTGCCTAATTTAGCATTTACATCGTAGTCTAAAGAGTCGGTAGTTAATACCCCTTTACCGTCGGTCAATTTTACTTTTTTACGCAGGTATGCTTTTTTATTAGAGCCAATATATTTTAAGTAGTTGGCATAAATATTTACGCTGTCTGCATCATTAATGTGCACATTTCCAAAATCTTCTAATGTATTTAAAGTAGTATTTAAAATAATACTATCACCGTATAATAAAGTTTTACCCTGTCTAATTTTTACATGACCTACTAATATCAAATAGTCCATACTGTCCATTTTTTTGACATTGTATACTTCGGCAGAAAGAAATTCAATGAGTTTGCCTCCAGAATTAATTTGAGGGGTTATTGATACTATTGTATCATTTTGTTTTGGAATAATAGGTTTCTGTCCTTTAACAATTGTAGAGGATAGAATTGTAAATAATATGAAGAAGGCCCATTTATTCATGATTCACAGAATCAGCTAAGGGCTTATCTAATGGAGTTGATTTATCTTTTTTGCCAAACACAGATACATTGATATATCTTTTAGGATGTACTTTAATATCGTCAACAAGGGTATTGATACTTTTAAGGGTTCCTTGTAGTTCATTATAAAAAGAAGAATCGTTCATTAATTTAGAAGCAGTGCCATTACCCGTATTCAATTTTTGTAAACTTATATTTAAAGATGCTACTGCTACTTGAATGGTTTTAATAGTTTTGTTTAATTCGGCATCTTTTACCGATTTAGATACGCTATCTAAATTAGTAATTATATTATTTAGCTTCTCGTTGTTATTGTTCAAATTTTTAGTAAATGAATTGAGGTTATCGAAAGACTGACTTACTGAACCATTTTGTTTTTGTAACATGGCTTCAATATTAGCCATTGAACTATTTAAATTTTTCGTTGTGGCTGCTAAATTTTCTAATACTTTTGCTAGGTTTTGTTTATTTCTATCGTCTAATACCGTATTAATATTATTCAATACTTTATCTAAAGAGCTAATTGCATTTTTTGTTTTTTCACCTAAAGGAGAAAGTGTGTTCACGAAGTCACCTAATAAACTAGTAGCAGGGGCTGTTTGTATAGTGTCGCCTGATTTTATATATGTAGAAGCATTTCCTAATACAATGCTAATGCTACTTATACCTAATGGGTTGTCTTGTATAGTAGCAACTGAGTTTGTAGGAATCTTGTAAGCTTCATTTAATTTAACAGAGACAATAATGGAGGCTAAATTTTCTTTTTGATTTTCAATTTCAAAAACGGTTCCAACTTGGTACCCATTTACAAATACTGGATTAGAGACAATGAGCCCCTTAGTATCGGCATATTTTGCATAAATATAATTTCCTGGTTGAAATATGGTTTTTCCTTTTAGAAAATTAAATCCTATGATCATTAGGGTTATGGCAATTACGGTAAGCGCCCCCACCTTGGTTTCGTTTGATACTTTCATCTTGAATGAATTAAATAAACTTTATGTAAAATTAGCTAAAAAAGGGGAGCTAATTGGCATTTGTCTTTTTCTGGTTTTCCAGTGAATTTTTATATCTAATCACCGATTTGGTAATAACCTCGCATATTTGGTTTTGGCCTTCTTCGCTATTTAGATAGTCCTCATCTTCTGGGTTAGATATAAAGCCTGTTTCCACTAATACTGCAGGCATTTGCACTGCAGCTAATACCCATATACCTTTCTGTCTTTGCTTAGCTTCTCTACTAATTCTACCTGCCGCTTTGAACTCTTCTTCAATAGTCAAAGCCAAGCTTGCAGCTCTTTGAAAAAACTGTTGAGTTAGCAAGCTTACCATCATAGAGCGGGTAGGGTCGGCCTCTTCAATTTCTTTAATTTGTTTTATAGAGATAGAGTCAAGTTTTTCCACCACATCATCTACAGCTTCATTGGCCATATCTTTTTTTTGTTCGGACTTCCCAACATTGTATATGAATGTTTCTGTACCCCTTGCTGTACTTGGCGTATAGGTAGTTTTATATAAAGGCACTCTTCTTGTAACTTTTCTTTTAACACCTTTTTTCTTAACAGTATAAGTTTTATTAGTATAGCCAATTATTTCTCTTTCACGTCTTGGGTCTGCTGAATTAGTATGAATGCAAATAAATAAATCGCCTTTGGCTGCATTGGCAATATTTGCTTTTTCTACCACAGAATTGTATATGTCTGTTCTTCGAGTAAGGACTACTTCAACATCTGGAATTGATTCATTAATATATTCTTCTAATTTCAAAGATATCGCTAAGGAAACAGCAGCTTCAGTTGAATATTTGCCATTGGAACCTGGGTCAGTGCCACCATGACCAGGGTCAATAATGATACGTTTGATGGTTTTAGGTGTATTTTGGGCTTCCGTACTTAAGCTAATAAGGGTAAAAAGGGCTATAGCACTATAAGTAATTGCTAAAATCAGTCTATTTTGCTTCATAATCAGTGCCTTAATGCTGTTTTAGTTTATTTTTGCTGCTGTGATAAAAGCAGGACACAAAAATAACGTAAAATATAGGCGTTCTATTGTAAATAGTAGCATTTTACTAACATTAACAATAGTTTTAATGCCCATAATGGGTGTTTTTGCTCAGTCCAAAATACTGACAGCTAAAAAAGACAGTATTTCAGTTAAAACAGACAGTCTTTCTAAGAAAAATGACAGCAGTTATATAAAGTTCCTTAGAATCTCCAAAGATAGTATTGATACCCCCATAAATTATAATGCAGAAGATTCTGGGGTGATGATTATGTCTACCAAAGAGTTTTTTTTGTATGGGAAAGCTAAGACCGTTTATAAAACTTCTCAATTAGAAGCTGCCACCATTGTATATGATCAGCAAAGTCAAAATATTAAAGCTTATGGAGCAAAGGATACTACTGGTAATCCTTTAAGTAATCCTAAATTTAAGGAAGGAACTATGACTTCGGTAAATGACTCTATTTATTTTAATATGAAGTCGGGAAAGGGCCTCACAAAAAATACCAATTTTCAACAAGGTGAAATTTTTATCAATGCCACCACTATGAAAAAGGTTACACAAGACCAGGCTTATGCATGGAAGGCAAGATTTACTACTTGTAATTTAGATGAACCCCATTTTGCTTTTAGAACCAATAAGTTAAAAATTATTACAGATAAAATTGGCGTATCAGGACCAGCCTTTCCAGAATTTGAAGGTGTTCCTTTTCCTATTGGTATTCCCTTTGGTATATTCCCTTTATCAAGAGGGAAGCATTCGGGTATGATGGCACCTGCTTTCTCTACTAGTGAAGATTTTGGATTAGGATTTGAAGGCTTAGGTTATTATAAAGTACTAAGTGATAATTTCGATGCTACCCTAAGAAGTAATATTTATTCATATGGGGGTTGGAGCGCAAATTTAAATAGCAAATATATTTTACGCTATAAATACATAGGTAATTTTAATTTAAGTTTACAAAGTTCAAGAATACTCAATAGGAATGTAAATATTGCAAGCGAATTCACAGGTGGTAAAACCTATATGATTAATTGGTCACATTCAATGGATTCGAGAGCCCTTCCAGGTACTAGTTTTTCTGCGAATGTTAATTATGGTAGTACTAAGTATAATAGTTATCTACTCAACAACCCTTATCAGAACTATCAAAACCAAATTAGCTCTTCTATTAGTTATAATAAGTCATGGAATAATAAGTATAATTTATCGGTGAACTTAAATCATAACCAAAACAATAATTTAGGGTTAGTAAATTTAAGTTTACCTAATATTAATTTTAATGCACTTACGTTTTATCCTTTTCAATCTAAAGAACAAATAGGGGCTGGCAAATGGTATGAAAAACTAGGAATAGGATATAACGGATCATTCCAAAACCAGATGTCTTTTTATGATTCTGCATTTAATATTAATAGGTTACTAGACACCATGCAATGGGGGGCTACACATAATATTCCAATTAGTGTTTCTCTTCCTTCTTTGGGCCCCATTACGATCACACCTTCCATTGGTTTTGAAGAAAAATGGTATGGTCAACAAAATACAAAGTCATGGAATAGTAAATTAAATAAGGTGGATACAAGTTATGAAAAAGGTTTTTTTCGAGCCCCTCATGTAAGTTTTGGAGTTGGAACTGCTAGTAGAATTTTTGGTACCTATAAATTTAAAAGTGATTACGTACAAGCTATTCGTCATGAAATAAGACCCAGTATTTCCTTTAACTATGCTCCTGATTTAGCAAAATCTTATCATTATTCTACTCAAATAGATTCTACTGGAAGAACATATCGTTTTTCTAAATTTGATGGAGGTTCATTAGGTGGTGCCTATTCAGAGGGAACCTTTGGGGGTTTGAGTTTTGGTTTGGATAATTTATTAGAGATGAAAGTAAAAGATAAAAAAGACACCAGTGCTGAGAATTTTAAAAAAGTTAAATTAATAGAGGGTTTTGGATTTACTTCAAATTACAATTTCCTGGCAGATAGTTTTCAGTTAGGAAATTTTAATTTTTATGCCCGTACAATTTTATTTGATAAGTTTAATATATCTTCTTCTTTTAGTTTGGATCCTTATGCTACAGATAAACAAGGATTCAGGGTAAATAAACTAGATATAGACCCTACTAAATTTAAATTTGGAAATATTACGAATGGGGGTGTTTCTATTTCTACTTCTTTTAAAAGTAAATCTAAGGATGATGCTGCTTCAAAGAAAAAAGAAATTCCTTTAGACCCCTTTATGACGCCTGATGAACAACAAAGACAATTACAATATGTAAAAGCCAATCCAGCAGAATTTACCGATTTTAGTATTCCATGGAGTTTAACGGTCTCTTATTCATTCCAATTTTCTAGAATGATTAAGCCTGATTATTCAGGCTTTAAATTACAAACCTATTCTAGTTTAAATTTTAATGGCGATTTTAGTTTAACACCAAAATGGAAATTAGGTGGAACAGGCTATATCGATGTAGCGAAGGCAAGTATTCAACAAATGAGTATGTTTATTACTCGTGAAATGCACTGCTGGCAGTTGTCTATAAACGTGACACCTATTGGTATGTACCGTTCTTTCAGTATTACTGTAAATCCTAAATCGGGAATATTAAGAGATTTGAAAATTAATAGAAGTAGAACCTTTTCTTCTTCAAGTTACTAGTAAGACGCTATCTTATTTCTTCCCATTATTTTCCAAATAATACTTAGCCATTACATCATAAACGGCTTGTTTCAAACTATCCTTGGTATGTCCTTGCGGGTATATAGCGGGTAGTATATGCATATTTATTTTACCAGGCGTAAAATATAAAATGGGTTTTGCAGGAAGAATTTTTTTTGTGTTTAATATAACCACTGGTATAATTGGCTTTTGTGATTCTAAGGATAATTTAAATGCTCCATCGTAAAAAGATTTTAAGGGCTCCGATGTTTTATTTCTTGTCCCTTCTGGATAAATGAGCATATCAAGTCCGTTATCCAGCACCTTCACCATTTTATCAAAACTTTCTTTACGACTATTATGGTCTTTTCTATCAACAATCACTGTTGCAAATTTGTAAATCCATCCAAATAAAGGAACGTACACAAAACTTTTTTTAGCAATAGTTTTGTTGGCTCTAGGAAGAAATGGGGTGCTAATGGGTATATCAATTAAACTATTATGATTACATACTACCACTGCGTTCTCTATTCCCTTAAAAACTTCTTTTCCTTTTACACTAAAAGTACAGCCTGATAAAAATAAAAACAAACCCATCCATAATTGTGAAATACGACGATGGTATCTAGTTTTATAAGGGTCTGGAATGATAAAACATAATAAGTAAAACCATAAGAATATCATCATCGTAGAGGCAAATACTAAAAGTGCCCAAATAGCGAGTGTTCTTGCAATAATATTTTTTACCAGTTTCATATTTATATTTAAATGGCCCAGTCTATGGGATCTGTATTATTTTTTACTAAATATTCATTGGTAGCACTAAAATGCTTACAACCAAAAAAACCATTGTAAGCACTAAAGGGAGAGGGATGTGCCGCTTTTAAAATTTTATGTTTTGAGCTATCTATTAGTTTAAATTTTTCTTGAGCAAAATTACCCCATAAAATAAAAACTAACCCTTTTTTTTCGTTAGAAAGTTTTACAATTATATCGTCTGTAAATTTAGTCCATCCAATTTTAGCATGACTAGCTGGTTCATTTGCTCTTACAGTAAGTACTGCATTTAATAAGAGTACTCCTTGCTTGGCCCAAGCGCTTAAATTTCCTGAACTTGGAATGGCCATACCAATATCTTTATGTAGTTCTTTAAATATATTCATTAAGGATGGAGGTGGTTTAATTCCATCTGGGACAGAAAAACTTAAGCCCATTGCTTGATGGGGGTTATGATAAGGGTCTTGACCTAAAATAATCACCTTTACTTTATTATAAGGCGTTAAAGTGAAAGCATTGAATATTAGTCCACCACTTGGATAGATAGTTGTTTTTAATGCTTTTTCAGCTTTTAAATGTGTTGTAATTTGGCTAAAATAGGGCTTATCGAATAAATCCGACAAAGCATTTTTCCAACTTGATTCCATTTTAACTTCCATAGAAAAGCAACATTTAAAGGTCTAACTCAATAAAGATAAATCTTGTTCAACAAACAACCATCAATACACCCATTTTTAAGTCATTTTTTGTAACTTTCTTTCAGATTTTAATCAAATGAAAATAATACCTATTTTTTTTCGAAAGAGTTTTCTTATATCATCGTTTTTATGCTTATGGATATACCAACAAGGTAAAGCGCAAGATCAATTTATTGATCAAATTCATTTCTCAAAAGACAGCTCCAGAATTATTGGTTTTTCTTTTAATACCAAAACTTACAATTTAACACATTCTATCCCTCTGCTTCAATGGGCTGAAAGCTTGAATCATCAAAATCGTATTCAATACAAAATTATTGAATCTTCTAAAAAACAGGACGGTATTAAT
>RFVO01000004.1 GCA_009928005.1 Chitinophagia bacterium
TGTTGCTTTTAGGTGTGGCATTTTTAGTCAAAAATATTTACATGTTGGGGCTGCAGTGGCGGCAGAGCCGATTTTTCTGGATGAAACTGCACCCCATAAAAATTATTCTTATGTAAAGCACTACTATAATCTTGGATATAATTAGTGGTAGCAATTGTATGCTTTCCTTTGGCTGCATAATAACCATGCACAAAATAAGTATAGCTATTTTCTGAAACACCCTTGAATAAATTAGATTGTAAATGGGTAATTGTGTTCCAACCCATCTGTGGTATTTTAATACTGATATCGTTTGTTTCAAATTGCTTTACTTGCTCCTCAAAAATGCCTAAACAAGCAGTATCGTTTTCAGTAGAATGGGTACACATTAATTGCATGCCCAAGCAAATACCTAAAACTGGTTGTTTCAAATTTATAATAAGCTCATCTAATTTTCTTTCTTTTAAATATTGCATGGCAGTGCTTGCTTCCCCTACACCTGGAAAAATTACTTTATCTGCCGTTTGAATTTCCTCTATAGTATCAGTGACCATGGCAGTTACCCCTATTCTCTCAAGTGCATAAAGCACTGATTGAATATTACCTGCATTATATTTTAGGATAACTGTTTTCATTTTTTTAATTAAGCACCTAAAACACTTTTTAAAAATTGGCTAGTGCTAGTTTCAATATCACCTCCCTTTGATAATACCTGAATATAAGCAGAGCCTATTATGGCTCCTTGAGTATGAACAGTAGCAGCATCAAAGCTAGCCTTGTCCTTAATGCCAAAACCCACTAAAATTGGATTTTTCAACTGCATTGCTTGTAATTTTTGTAAATATTGAGCAACTACATTAAAGTCTTTATCCTTACCAGTGGTAGCTGAAGAACTTACAGCATATAAAAAGCCAGTACTTAAACTATCTAATTTTTTTACCCTTTGTTCAGGTGTTTCTGGAGTGACTAAGAAAATAAAATCTAAATTATTTTCTGCAATTATTTTTCCATAGAACTGTTCAAATTCATATAAAGGTAAATCGGGCAAGATAAGCCCATCCACTCCTACTTCTTTTGCTTTTCTACAAAAAGCATCAAAACCATATTGCAAAATGGGGTTCATATAGCCCATTAATATTACTGGAATAGAAATGCTTTTTCGCATATCCTTTATTTGCTCAAATAAAACAGCAATATTCATTCCACCAGCTAAGGCTTTAATACTACTTTCTTGTATCACTTCTCCATCGGCTAAAGGATCGCTGTAAGGCATGCCTAATTCAATAATGTCTGCTCCATTTTTTTGTAAACTCTCCATCACTTTCATGGTACTATCTAATGAAGGATAACCCGCGGTGCAATACACATTTAAAATACGCTTCGATTTTTCTTTAAATACTAATTCTAATTTCGACATTTTTTTATTTTATGCTTTATAAATGTTCCATATAAGTAGCTAAATCTTTATCGCCTCTTCCGCTCAAACAAACCACCACTATATCAGATGCTTTCAAATTCATTTTAGGTAGCACTGAAAAAGCATGTGCCGTTTCAAGTGCAGGAATAATACCTTCAATTTTAGAAAGGTGAAATGCCGACTCCAATGCTTCTTCATCGGTAGCACTTAAGAAAGTACCTCTTTTACTTTCATATAAAAATGCATGCAAAGGCCCAATACCAGGATAATCCAAACCAGCAGATATACTATGCGGCTCCACTACTTGACCATCGTTAGTTTGCATGACTATACTTTTAGAACCATGTAAAATACCTGGTGTACCCAACTGAGTAGTAGCTGCACTTAAACCTGAATTTACTCCATGACCAGCAGCCTCTACCGCCACTAGGTTTACAGAAGGCTCATTTAAAAAATGATAAAAAGCACCAGCCGCATTACTACCGCCTCCCACACAAGCCACTACATGGGTTGGAAATTCTTTGCCTGTTTTTTCTTTCAATTGTATTTTGATTTCTTCACTAATTACACTTTGAAAACGTGCCACCATATCTGGATAAGGATGTGGCCCTACAACACTACCAATAATATAATGTGTTTCATTTGGCTCATTAATCCAAGCCCTAATAGCTTCATTAGTAGCATCCTTTAAAGTTTTACTTCCACTTTTTGCAGAAACCACTTTAGCCCCTAACATTTTCATACGTGCTACATTGGGCGCCTGTCTTTCAATATCTTTTTCACCCATATACACCACACATTCCATTCCTTTCAAGGCACAAACAGTAGCTGTTGCCACTCCATGCTGACCCGCACCAGTTTCAGCAATAATTTTTTTCTTACCTAATCTTTGTGCCAAAATTATTTGACCAATGGTGTTATTAATTTTGTGTGCTCCTGTATGACAGAGGTCTTCTCTTTTTAAATAAATAGTGGCGCCAATTTCCTTACTTAAACGCTCTGCTAAAAAAAGAGGTGTAGGTCTTCCTACATAATCTTTTAGTAGCGCTTGAAACTCGGATTGAAAACTTGGATCTTGCATGATTTGCAAATACTGTGTTTTCAAAGTTTCCACATTTCCATATAACATTTCAGGAATATAAGCTCCGCCAAAGTCACCATAGTATCCCTCCATGGTGGGGTTTTGATAATCTTTGTCTACATTAAATAAATTCATCTATAAAAGTTTTAATTAATTCAATATTTTTAATACCTGGGCTTGTTTCAAATTTACTGTTCATGTCCACCGCTACTAAATCCATACCTGCAGTGGCCGCTTTCAATACTTGAATACCTTGGATATCATTTATGCCAATACCTCCACTTAAAAAAAAGGGTTTATTAAATCGCGTTTTTTTAATGAGCTCCCAATTAAAATGCTGACCCGTTCCTCCATATAATGCACTATCGGTATCCAATAAATAATAACTAGCTACCTTTTCATATAAAGCAAAATCGGGTACATTTTTTGAAACCCTAAAAACTTTAATCACCGGAAAGACTGCTTGAATGGTAGCACAATAAGAAGCATCTTCATCGCCATGAAGTTGAATGATATCAAGTCCTGCCTTGGTGGCAATTTCAATTACCTTTTCAGTAGTCTCATTTACAAATACACCCACCTTTTTAGCATTAGTAGGTTTAAAGGCAGCTATATCTTCCAAACTTAAACTAGATAGTGCATATCTTTTTGAACTTGGATAAAAAATAAATCCAATATAATGCACGCCCTGGCTCGTAATAGCCTCGGCTTGTTCAATATTGGTTATGCCACAAACTTTAAATTGCATCTTAGTTTGTTTTGATTGCTTTTGTAAATAATTCAAATGCCTTAGCTGGGTTTTCTTGCTTCATAAAATACTCTCCCATTAAAAAACCATCGAAGCCTTCTTTTTTTAATAAATGATAAGTATCTACACTATATATACCACTTTCCGCAATACTTAATTTTCCTTTAGGTAGCTTATTTTTAAGTTGTAAAGAATGTTCAATATTTACCTCAAAAGACTTTAAACTTCTATTATTAATACCTACTAAATCTACTTCATCGCAAATATGTTCTAGCTCTGTTTCGTTATGTAATTCTAATAATACTTCCATACCTAATGCTTTTGCCTTAGCTGCTAATAATTGAGTAGTTGAAGGCGTTAAACAAGAAGCAATTAATAATATCACAGATGCACCATAAGCCTTTGCTTCTATTATTTGAAACTCATCAATAATAAATTCTTTTCTGAGTACGGGTATTTGATTTTGAATAGCAGTAGATAAATCGTTTAAATTACCGCCAAAAAATTCAGTATCGGTTAATACAGAAATACCGGCGGCACCATATGCATGGTAGGCTGCTGTTACTTCTTTTACAGAAGCTTTATCATTTATAATACCTTTTGAAGGTGACTTTCTTTTAAATTCAGCAATAATTCCTGTAGTATTTTGCTTTTGTAAATTAGCTTTTAAAGAAAATACATTTTTAGCAAATAAGGGCATATTTTCTAATTGTGAAATACTAATTTCATTTTTACGTGTAGCCACTTCCTTCATCTTATGGGCAACAATTGTAGCTAATATATTAGTACCAGTTATTTTACTGCTCATTGTATACTAATTAATTTTTCTAAACATTTATTGGCAGCACCTGACTCCAAACTTTTCACCGCAGCTTGAAAAGCTAATTCATAAGTTTCATATTTACCCGTTACAAATAATGCCATGGCCGCATTAGATAACACCACTGCATTTTGCGACCAAGTTCCCTTGCCTTGAATAATATTTTTAAAAATGGCAGCCGCCTCTTCCACTGTTTTACCTCCATGTAACTCCTCACTAAACACTTTTTTCTTACCCAACTGATAAGGTGTCATTATGAATTCTCCCTTATTGGTGATCACCTTAGTATCGGTCGTTAAAGCAATTTCATCATATCCATCTAAACTATGTATTAAAGTAAAATCCTTACCTATAGATTGTAGTATGTAATTATATATTCTGGCCATCTCTAAATTATACACACCAATTAATTGATACTTTGGTTGAGCAGGATTTACTATAGGACCAAGCATATTAAAAAAAGTACGAACGCCTATATTTCTTCGAATAGGCCCCACTGTTTTTAAAGCTGGGTGAAATAAAGGGGCATGTAAAAAACAAATACCTGCCTCTTTTACTTCTTTAGCTAGAACCGCTTCTTCATTTTTAAAAACATAACCTAATTGCTCCATTACATTTGAAGCGCCACTAACACTAGAAGCACCGTAATTACCATGCTTCACCACTGTTTGTCCAGCACCGGCTACTATAAAACAAGCTAATGTAGAAATATTAAATGTGTCTTTACCATCTCCTCCTGTACCTACAATATCTAAAGCATCGTCCACACCCAAATTTACTTTTACTGCTAAAGAGAGTAAGGCATCTCTGAAACCCATTAACTCTTCAATGGTAATGCTGCGCATTAAATAAACCGTCACAAAAGAAGTAATTTCATGCTCGTTGTACTTACCCTGAGATATTTCCACTAGCACCTCCTTAGCCTGTTCTCTAGTTAAAGTCTTATGCTCAAATAAATATTGTAATAATTTTTTCATGCTTATTTTTTTAACCAATTCTTAATAATAGTGGCACCCAAAGGTGTTAATACACTCTCTGGATGATATTGCACTGCTTTCACATCATAATTTTTATGCTCTAAAGACATAATAAAACCTTGATCGTCTTTTGAAGTAACTATTAAATCAGCAGGGAAGTTTTTTTCATCTACCACCCAGCTATGATAACGACCAACATTAAATGAAGCGGGCATACCTTCAAACAAACTAGAACTATTGGTGATATGCACCGGAGTCGCTACACCATGATAGACCTTGCTTAAGTTAGTAAGATGGCCTCCAAAATTTTCTCCAATGGCCTGTTGGCCTAAGCATACTCCAAAAATAGATTTACTAGCAGCGTATTCTTTTAATAAAGGCAATAATAAGCCCGACTCAGAAGGTAAACCAGGGCCAGGTGATAATAATATTTTATCAAAAGCCTTAATATCCTCTAATGCAATTTCATTATTTCTATGCACTTCCAAAGAAGCAATGGGCGCTATTTCCCTTATCAACTGTACTAAGTTGTAGGTAAAGGAATCGTAATTATCAAAAACCAATATTTTCATTTTCACTTATTTCTATATTCAAATATTATGCATGTATTTTTTCAGCTAATAAAATGGCTGTTTTTAAGGCGTTCAGTTTATTATTTACTTCCTGTAATTCATTTTCTGGTACACTAGCAGCAACTACACCTGCACCAGCTTGATACGTAAGTGTATTTTGCTTGCTTAAAAAAGTACGTATCATAATGGCTTGATTGCAGGACCCATCAAAACCTACAAAACCAATACAGCCTCCATAATAAGAGCGTTTGGTAGGCTCAATAGCATCAATTAATTGCATGGCTTTAAACTTAGGCGCTCCACTTAAAGTGCCCGCTGGAAAAGTTTTTGAAACTAATTGAAGTGGGTTAGTGTCTTTTGCTACCGCCCCTTCTACTTCACTTACTAAATGTATCACATGACTATAATAATGCACCTGACGGTATTGTTTCACTTTTACATCTGTACAAACACGGCTTAAATCGTTTCTAGCTAAGTCTACGAGCATTACATGCTCTGCATTTTCTTTAGGGTCGTCTAATAATTGCTGAGTCATTTCAATATCCTTGGCTTCATCTCCCGTTCTTTTAAAGGTACCTGCAATAGGATGTACAATGGCCTTCCCATTTTTTATAATGATTTGCGCTTCTGGAGAAGAGCCCATTAATTTATAATCGCCGTAATCAAAGAAAAATAAATAAGGAGAAGGATTTATGTTTCTTAATGTGCGATATACATTAAACTCATCGCCTTGGAAGCTTTGTTGGAAGCGTCTGCTTAATACAATTTGAAATACATCTCCACGCATACAGTGTTGAATGCCCTTTTTTACTACTTCACGATACTGCTCATCAGATATATTAGAGCTTTCTTCTCCTATTGCCTTGAAAGGATACTGAGGCAGGTCCTTGCTTTTTATATAGGATACAAGTGCATTGTAATCCGAGGCAATACCTGCTAATTTATTTTCGCAAATAAATATTTCATCTTTAAAATGATTAAAGGCAATTACATATTGATATAAACGATAACGCATTAAAGGAATTACTGGTGTTCCTTCTTTAAATTGAATCGTATCAAAAAAAGGAATAGCATCATAAGCGGTATAGCCATATAAACCTTGTGCAAAAGCAGCTTCTTTTACTTCCGCTCCTTTCATTTCATATTGTTGCATATAGGCCCAAATACGATCAGGTGCATCGTGTACATTTTTAATAGTTTCTTTTTCTGGCTCTTGGTTAGGGTATTTGTATTCAATCTCATTTAAAGAAGAAATTTCAATACCCCCAATCGCATTCACCCCAATAAATGAGTAACTATTTTCAGCAGCATGCGAATCGGTACTTTCTAATAAAATAGTATCTCTAAATCTATCTCTTAAACGAAGATAAATTCCAACGGGTGTAAAAGTGTCTGCCATCATTTTAGTGACAGTGGTTTCGATAATCAATTTTTTCATATTCCTGAGGTCATTCTTTAAAAAAAACAAACCCCAACATTGCTGTTAGGGTTTATGTATAATTTGACTATATAGTAATGTCACTACAATACCCTAACGGATTTTGTATGCCACCACCATATGTTGTTTGTTTGTTTCATTCTATTGCAAATCTAAGACAATGTGTATTTTCCACCAAAAAAACCTATAAGCAATGCTACCAGCTGTTAGGACCTACAAAACCCCTTTGGTGCTAGGTAGTTGGTTGCTATGAGGATCGCGGTGTATAGCCATTTTAATGGCTTTAGCGAAGGCTTTAAAGATGGCCTCAATTTTATGGTGCTCATTCTCCCCCTGGCAACTAATATTCAAATTACATTTAGCAGCGTCGCTGAAGGATTTAAAGAAGTGAAAAAACATTTCAGTGGGCATTTCCCCTATCTTCTCTCTACTAAACTTAGCATCCCAAACTATCCAATTGCGGCCTCCAAAATCTATTAATACTTTCGCTTCTGCTTCATCCATAGGAAGGGCAAAACCATAACGTTCCATACCTCTTTTATCTGTTAATCCTTTTGCAAAGGCTTCTCCTAATGCTAAACCAACATCTTCAATAGTATGGTGTTCATCAATATGTAAATCGCCATCACAATGAATAGCTAAATCAATTGCGCCATGTCTTGAAATTTGCTCCAACATATGATCAAAAAATCCTAAGCCCGTATGAATGGAAGATTTACCAGTTCCGTCTAAATTAATAGATACTCTAATTTTTGTTTCTTTTGTATTTCTTTCATGTTCAACTTGTCGAAGACCTAGTTTCAAAAAAGAATAAATTTCTGACCAACTTTCGGTTTCAAAAGCAATAGTTTCTCTTAAAGAAAGTTCTTGTTCAGCACTAAGGGTATGATTACCCGATTTTAAATAAATGGCTTTGCAACCTATGTTTTTAGCAAGGGCAATATCAGACCACCTATCGCCAATCACAAAAGAATTTGGAATATCGAATGATTCATTTCCTAGTAAATGTTTTAGAAGTGCAGTTCCAGGCTTCCGAGTTGGCGCTTTGTCTTTTTCAAAACTAGCATCGATATGTATCTCATCAAAAATAAAACCTTCTTTGGCTAGAGTATCTAGCATTAATGCTTGAAAAGGCTCAAATTTTTCTTTTGGATAAGAAGTAGTGCCTAAGCCATCTTGATTAGAGACCATTACTTTATAATAGCCTAAATCAGTTGCTATTTTTTGTAGATTAGTAATAGCCCCCTTTACAAAACGTGTTTTTTCAATACTATCTATTTGAAAATCTGATTTGGGTTCTTCCAAAACAACACCGTCTCTATCTATAAATAAAATAGGTCTCATATAATTTTTACTTCTTGGCTGCTTTATTCTTAAATAAGGCCGCTTTTACTTGACTAATAGTTACTAAACCAGCTTTATTGGACCAGCTTGTTCTAATGTATGAGAGTACATCTGCAATAGCGTCTTCTTTTAAATCTGGATTGGCTGTCATAGCATTATTATAATACATTCCATCTAAGGCTACTCTTTCATCATACCCATTTCTAATAATTTTTACGAGCCTTACTATATCTTTTCCCTGCACATTAGTGGAGCCGTCTAGGGGCGGATTCATATTCGGCACTCCACCACCATCTGCTTGATGACAAACTAAACACCTAGTTTCATATATTTTTTTACCATTTATTTTATTCTGCGCATTTCCCCACAGGGCTAAGATTAAAAAACAAAACAATAAAGTAAATTTAGATACTATTTTCACTGTACAATTTATTTGTTTATTTATTTCACCATTCATTAAAAATTGTATCATACTTAATTCGTATTTATTTTTTCAAACTTCTTATTAATGTCTATTTATTATAGCTAATTTTAAATATAGCACCTTTAGTATCATCACTCACATAAATTGAGCCATCTGGACCTTGTGCTAAACCACAAGGTCTTGCTTTTGCCTTATTAGGATTTGCTACTTTAGTGCCGTTTTCCATACCTGCAAAACCATTGGCAAAAATTTCCCATTCGCCAGTAGCCTTACCATCTTTAAAAGGTACAAAGGCTACAAAAAAACCTTCTTGAGGAAGTGGAGCTCTATTCCATGATCCATGAAAACTAATGAACGCTCCATTTTTATATTTCGCAGGAAATTGATTACCAGTATAAAACAATACAGCCATAGGTGCCATATGCGCAGGAAATGCAACAACTGGTTCTTTAAACTCAGCGGATCCCTCTTTCTTGCTATCTCCACCATATTCTGGAGAAACTATTTTTTTATGTTGACTAGGATCATAATAAACATAAGGCCAGCCTGCATTATCACCTTCTTTAATCTCATAAAAAGTTTCAGCAGGTAGTTCTGCATTTTGCGCATCGCTATATAAATTAGGATAGAAACTATTTAATTGATCACGTCCATGTTGTGCAACATATAACTGATTTGTTTCTGTATTCCAATCTAAACCCAATACATTTCGAAGTCCAGTGGCGTAACGTTTACCATCTTTATAAGTTTGATTTTCTTTTGTACCATCAAATTTCCAAATACCTCCGGCAGAATCTAAAATAGGACAAGGCATCATTCCTTGGGAACCTGGCATTCTATCTTTTTCTTGACAAGCATTTGAATAAGCACCTATGTTTACATATATATTATTTCCTTTATCAAAAGTAATTGACTTTGAATTGTGTTGTCTTCTGTCAAGTAAACCACTAACAATAGTATGCGGCGTCAATGGATTTAACACTTCATCTTTGCTATCTAATTCATATTTAAAAATGGCTTCATTAGAACTCGCATATAAACTATTTCCTTTAACAAAAATACCCGTGCCGCCATATTTCGCAAAACCATTTATTTTATCTGCAATGCCATCGTTATTAGTGTCCTCTAACCTTATAATGGCATTACCTTCTTTATTAGGATTATTTAATTTTGCAAAAACAATGCCTGATTTTGTAATGGTTATATGCCTTGCACTTCCTATGTTATTGGCATATAAATTAGCTTTAAATCCAGTAGGTAAAGTTAAACCTGCATTTTCTTGTGCTATAATATTCATACAAAAAGCAAATATGATAATGCTTACTAATTGAATTTGTTTTTTCATACTATTTATTGTTATTTAAAATATTATTTGAATTTAATTGAGTCTGTAATTTAATAAAATTAACTTAAACGGAGGTATTGGGAAATGTTATTTCTATCCAAGTTGCCATTGCATCAATTAATTGTGTATTTTCTTGTTCATTTCCAACTGTAATTCTTAAACTATCTGCACAATTCTCTAAACTAGACCTATCTCTTACGACAATACCCTTGGTTAATAAATATTGATATAAACCCCTTGCATTAGGAATTTTCACTAATAAAAAATTAGTATCTGATGGATATACTTTTTCAACATAAGGCATAGATTCTATAACTTCTGCTAAGGCATTACGCATATCTACCAAATGCATTATCATATCGTTCACTTGTCCTACTTCTTCTAATGCTGTTAAAGCCAATTCCTGTGTCATCTTATTTATATTGTAAGGTGCTTTTACTTTATTCATATAAGCAATAATGTCTTTGCTTGCAAAAGCCATACCTAATCTAATACCAGCAAGCCCCCATGCTTTACTTAAAGTTTGAAGTACTACTAAATTGGGATAATCAATTAAAGACTGCGCAAAAGATTTTTGCTTAGAAAAATTAATATATGCCTCATCTACAACCACCAGCCCATTGAAATGATTTAAGATAGTTTCAATATCAATTCTGTCTAATGAATTGCCAGTGGGATTATTGGGAGAACAAATCCAAATAATTTTAGTATTTACATTTACAAGTTGTTCAATATGCGCGACATTTAATTGATAGTTCTCGAGTAAGGGTGCTGATTTAATTTCAATATTATTAATATTCGCATTCACTTCATACATAGGATAAGTAGGAGGACAAATAATTATGTTATCCTTACCTGGTTCACAAAAAGTTCTAAATAAAATATCGATACATTCATCACTTCCATTTCCTAAAAATATTTGAGTAGCATGTATTTGCTTAATGTAGGCTAATTTTTCTTTTAATTTTTGTTGATAAGGATCGGGGTATCGATTATACCATTTAGTAGTAGGTGAACCCAAACTATTTTCATTAGCATCTAGTAATATATTTGCTTCTCCAGTGTATTCATCTTTGGCGGAAGAATAAGCTTTTAGTGATTCAATATTGGGTCTTACAATTTTTTTAATATCAAATTCCATAACCTTATATTTTAGATTTTATCCATTCTACCCTTAATTCAACCGCATTACTATGCGCATGCAAACTTTCAGCTGTAGCCATTTCTATTACAGTAGGTGCAATGTTAGAAAGACCTCTTTCAGTTAATTGTTGAAATGTTATTTTCTTTACAAAGCTATCTAAACTTACTCCACTATAGGCTTTTGCAAATCCATTAGTAGGTAATGTATGATTGGTACCACTTGCATAATCACCCACCGATTCAGGAGAAAAGTTACCAATAAAAATAGAACCCGCATTGATAATTTTTTCAGCTACTTGTGCAGCATTATTAACTGATAAAATTAAATGCTCAGGTGCATATTCATTAATGATTGAAATAGCATCCTCTACTTTTGCAAGTACAAGTGCTTTTGAATTTTCAAGTGCCTTTTTGGCTAGGTCTTTTCTGGGTAAAATAGTCAATTGCATTTCTATTTCCTTTTGAACAGCTTCTACCAATTCATTAGTAGTTGCTATTAATAATACTTGACTATCAGCACCATGCTCAGCTTGTGATAATAAATCGGCAGCAACAAAAGAAGCAATACTTGTTTCATCGGCGTAAACGCATACTTCACTAGGTCCTGCTGGCATATCAATGGCCACCCCTTCTTGTTGTATAATTTGTTTAGCTGCTGTTACAAACTGATTTCCTGGACCAAATATTTTCTGCACTTTAGGCACCGATTTTGTACCATAGGCAAGTGCTGCAATGGCTTGTACTCCTCCAATGGTATAGACAGCAGTTACGCCAACTAAAGAAGCAGCATAAATAATAGCAGGATCAACTTCTCCTTTTTCATTAGGAGGGGTACATAAAATTATTTCTTTGCAGCCTGCTAATTTTGCTGGAATACCCAACATTAAAACAGTTGAAAATAAAGGAGCAGACCCACCAGGAATATAGATACCCACTTTTTCAATACCTACTGCTTTTCTCCAACACCAAACACCAGGCATTGTTTCAATTCTTTCTTCTTTTTGAATTTGTGCACTATGAAAAAATTCAATATTTACTTTAGCCAATTGAATAGCCGTTTTTAAACTTGGCGTTAAAACCTTTTCAGCTGCATCAAAAGCAGAAGCACTCAATTTAAAATTACTAATTGCTATTTTATCAAAAGCAAGTGTATACTCCGTAATAGCCACATCTCCTTTTTGCTTCACGGCTTGTAATATTTCTCGCACTTTGGCCTGCAAGGGAGTTGCATCAAATACAGGTCGTGCTAATAAACTTGGCCAATCTTTCTTTTTTGGCTCCTTAAATACTCGAATCATTATAATATCATTTTTTCAATAGGCACTACTAATATTCCTTCAGCACCTGCTAATTTTAACTGTTCTATAATTTCCCAAAAATCACTTTCGTCAATGACGCTATGTACACTACTCCATCCTGGTGTAGCTAGTGCCACCACCGTTGGACTTTTCATTCCTGGTAATAAAGAAATTATTTTTTCTAAATTATTATTCGGTGCATTTAATAAAACGTATTTATTACGCTTTGCTTTTTTAACCGATTCCACTCTAAATAATAATTTTTGTAAAATTGCTTCTGCTTCAGGGACTAACGCTTCTCTTTTAATAAGAACTGCTTGAGAATCTAAAATAGTTTCTGCTTCTTTTAATCCATTCATAAATAAAGTAGAACCACTGCTTACTAAATCACAAATAATATCGGCAAGGCCAATGCCTGGTGCAATTTCTACACTACCGCTAATTTCATGAATTTCTGCTTTAATGCCATGCTTGTCTAAATATCCTTGCACAAGTACCGGATAGCTTGTGGCAATTTTCTTGCCCGTCAAATACTCAGGGCCAGTAAAATTTTCATTTTTACGAACTGCAAAACTAAGTCTACATTTTCCAAAACCTAAACTATAGGCCACTTCTACTTTTTTAGCTTTTTCATACACTACATTCTCCCCCACAAAGCCAATATCGGCAACGCCATCTTCTACGTATTGAGGAATATCGTCATCTCTTAAAAAAAATAACTCAATCGGGAAATTGGTCGCTTCTGCTTTTAATTTATTGACCCCATTTCCAATATCAATACCTGCTTCTTTTAATAAACGCATTGAATCGTCGTGTAAACGGCCCGACTTCTGAATAGCTAATTTTAATCGCATATTATTTATATTATATATTTTACTTGACTGACTATAACTTGACTGACTATAAACTAAAAGGGCTTACTTGTTAGTAAGCCCTTTGGTTAAATATAGTTACATACCTACACCCATAGCCTACCCATTGGATAGCAAATGCAAATGATGTGTATGATTGTTTAATGTCATAGTGCGAATTTACAACCCTTTTAGAAATTACCCAACAAAAAAGAAATATTTTGACTAATTTGCTAGCACAAATTTCATTAATTCACTACTAACAATTGTTTTTATGCGTATTCTGCCCCTAACGATGATATTAACGGTTCTTTCTTTGTCTTTTTGCGCTCAAAAAGAAGCACCGGCTCCTGCTCCTGTAGTAGTGACTCCCACAACCCCAACTACTCCTACAACTCCTACCACCCCCACTGATACTGCAAAAAAGTTGGTATGGTCGGATGAATTTGATAAGGGAAGTTTACCTGATACCACCAAATGGAAATATAATATTGGAACTGGTTCAAATGGCTGGGGTAATAATGAGGCCGAATATTATACCAAAGATTCTACCAATGCAAGAATTGAAAATGGTAACTTAATTATAGAAGCAAGAAAGGAAAGCAGAGGAGGTAAGAATTATACTTCTGCAAGATTACTAACTCAAGACAAAGCTTCATGGACTTATGGCCGATTTGAAATAAGAGCTAAACTCCCTAAAGGTGTTGGTTCATGGCCTGCCATTTGGATGTTAGGTAGCAATTTTGAAGGACCAGGTGCTGTGGGTTGGCCTGCATGTGGTGAGATTGATATTATGGAGCATACTGGAAAAGAATTTGGTGCTATTAGTTTCTCAGCCCACTCTAAATTACTCAACTGGACTTTAGGTACACAAAAAACATATAAAACTAATATTGATAATGTCGATGCCTTTCATGTATATAGCATTGACTGGACCAAGGACATGATCAAGTTTTATGTTGATGGTGTTTTGTATTATAATGTACCTAATGATGGAAGAGGCGTTGACGCTTATCCATTTGTTGCGCCCCAATTTTTACTTTTAAATTTAGCAGTAGGTGGTAATTTTGCAGGCAATACCATTGACGATAGCATTTTTCCTTGCAGAATGGAAGTTGATTATGTAAGAGTCTATCAATAAATTTAATAAAAACATGATTCATTCTAAATTCGTTTTAGTTTTTATTTCTTTTAGCATTGCTTTGAGTTCAACGGCTCAAACAGCGACACCCGCTACTACTATATTATCTCCTAATTTATTAGTAGGTACTTATACAAAAAAAGGAAGCAAAGGTATTTATGTATTATCATTTGATACAGTTACAGGCAAGGCTACTGAAATAAGCCATACCGATGGCGCTAATAACCCCTCCTTTTTAACCATCTCAAAAGACCATGGACAAGTATACGCAGTAAATGAAGGTAGTGATGGTAAAGTAAGTGCATATTCATTTATAGACAATAAATTAAATTTAATACAAGAGAAAACAAGCAAAGGCGCCGACCCTTGTTATATTAGCCTAAGCCCTGATCAAACTAATTTATTTGTTGCCAATTATAGTGGCGGAAGCATTACAAGTTACCACCGCTTCGCCGATGGCCGTTTATCTAACCCACAACAATTTATTCAACACGAAGGTAAAAGTGTGAATGAAGCAAGACAAGAAAAAGCCCATGTGCATGGTGTATTTTTTTCACCAGATGGAAAATATCTTTTGACACCCGATTTAGGCATGGATGAAGTTTCTATTTATCCTTACCAAACAAAAAATGGACCACCACTTCAAATACAAAAAGCAAGTAAAATACAATCAAGCCCTGGAGCTGGTCCAAGACATTTAAGTTTTTCAAGTAATGGAAAATTTGTGTACGTGATTGAAGAACTAACAGGAAGTATTAGTGTTTATCGTTTTTATAAAGGAATCGCTAGCTTCATTCAAAAAGTATATACACATCCAAAAAGTTTTAAAGGTGTTGCTGGTAGTGCCGATATTCATTTATCGCCCGATGGGCTTTTTTTATATGCAAGCAATAGAGGTACTGAAAATAATATTATTTCTTTCAAAGTACTTCCCAATGGAAAATTAGAAGAGAAAAGTATACAATATTATAGTACAGAAGGAAAAGCACCACGTAATTTTACCATAAACAAAGAAGGTACTTGGTTATTAGTAGCCAATCAAGATTCAGATAATATTATAGCTTTCAGAAGAAATATTCAAACAGGATCATTAACGACCACAGGGGTCTCTATTAAATTATCTATGCCGGTTTGTTTATTATTTTATTAAGAACCCCCTATTTAATGCATTTCAAATTAATGCTGTTCAAACCAAACAGGCTTATCGGCTTGCCCATCTGCATTATAATTAATAAATAATTCTTCCCCTTTTTTAATATCTCTTATAGTTATAATGGTAATAGTTTCAAATTCAATATCCATATCATATCTACAATTGGCTTTAATAGCATGATTATATATAGACACATATCCTAAAGCCACAGCTGCACTTTTATCATCTTCCCCCCATTCGAAAATATAATCATATAATAATGTTTCCTCCAATTTAATTCGTTGTAGTGGATCAAAAACAATTACAGGTGCTACTTCAATGATAGTCCCCATTGCAATAGCTTCCGTGGTAAATACACCACGACCCCTGCTGGGAGATGGTGCAATGGTTAGAAATGGGAGAATCATAGTATAAATATAAGGCATACTTTAGTATTTTTCTTAACTTGCACCCATGTCAGTTGAATTAGAAACACCAGAAATTAATTTATCCGAAGTTTTCTTAGATATTTTGTCTAAGGGCGATATGCATCTATTAAAGAAATTTTTAGATGAACAAAATATTAGCGACGTTGTAGAACTAGTCAATGAGTTCCCAGAAAACGAAGCTACTATTATTGACAACATGACTGTGCACAGAGCTGTAAGTGTATTTAAGATACTAGATATTAATCAGCAAAAAGATATCATTAAAGAACTACCGGCGCGTAAAACGGCAAAAATCTTAAATGAACTTCCTCCTGATGACCGTACCGACTTCTTAGAAGAATTACCTAAGGCGGCTATTCGTGACTTAATTAAATTACTCGACCCAGAAGAAAGAAAAATTACTTTATCACTTTTAGGTTATCCTGAGGATAGTGTAGGTCGTTTGATGACGCCCGACTATGTATATGTATACCCTCATTACACTGTTACTCAAGTATTAGATACAATTCGTAAATACGGAAAGAATTCTGAAACCATTGATGTTATCTACATCATTGATGAAAAAGGTGGCTTAATTGATGATATTAGAATTAGAGATTTATTATTAGCAAAACCAGAAGATATTATTTCAGACATAATTGATGGCCGTTTTGTTGCTTTAAATGTATACGATGATCAGGAACATGCTAGTCAGGTATTTAAAATGAATAACCGAACGGCCATTCCTGTAGTGGATGACAACGATGTTTTATTAGGAATTGTAACCATTGATGATATCTTATGGGTAACCAATGAGGAGTTTAGCGAGGATATGCAAAAAATGGGAGGTACAGAAGCATTGAACGAGCCTTATTTAGATATTTCTATATTTAAATTATTCAAAAAAAGAATTACCTGGTTAGTAGTTTTATTTTTTGGAGAAATGTTTACAGCCACTGCTATGGGTTATTTTCAAGACGAATTAGCAAAGGTATTAGTATTAGCAAGTTTTATTCCTTTGATATTATCCACTGGCGGAAATACTGGTTCTCAATCTTCTACACTTATTATTCAAGCCATGTCAGTTGGTGAAATTACCATTACCGATTGGTTAAAAATTTTAAGACGTGAAATTACAAGCGGCCTATTATTAGGCGTACTATTGGGTATCATTGGATTTTTTAGAGTAACCATATGGCATATGATTGCACCTGGTTTTTACGGACCACATTGGATGTTAATAGCAGTAACAATTGGATTTACAATTGTAGGTGTTGTTATATGGGGCACCATTACAGGATCTATGTTACCAATTGTACTTAAAAAATTAGGCGCCGACCCTGCTGTATCATCTGCTCCTTTCGTAGCTACTTTAGTGGACGTAACTGCTATACTTATTTATTTTAGTTTAGCTTACTTGTTCTTACAAGGCACTTTATTGTAGTTATTTTTTTAATTGCTCATTTAATTGTGCTGCTAAAGCCTGCTTCAAAGAAGCATTCCAGTCTTCTTTTAATATGCTAAGTATAATAGAATCTCTTCTTTTTCCATTCGGCATAGGTAAATGATTTTTTAATACGCCTTCAACAGTACAGCCAATTTTTTGCATAGCCGCAATACTTCTTTTGTTATTATTATCGGCTCTAAACTCTACTCTTTCGAAACCCATTTGATCAAAAGCAAATTGCAATAATAAATATTTACAATTTTCATTTAGTTTCGTTCCCCAACATTTTTTACTATACCAGGTATAGCCAATTTGTGTAGTTTGAAAATTTAATTGAATATCATAAAACCTAGTGCAACCCACAAATTCATTTAATAGTTTATCAAATACAATAAAAGCGTAGGCGGTTTTATTAAGCCTTGCATCTAAAGCTGTTTGAATATAATTTTCTAAATCGTTGGTATTATTAATAGCAACTAATGAATACTTCCATAATTCGGGCTCTTCATTAATATAATGTGCTAGAAATGAACCGTCAGTTAGTAATAGTGGCCTTAATAACACACGTTCATTTTCTAAAATAATATCAGAAGCAAAGTCAAAATTTTTAAAAGCTAACATCCATTAAATATTTAAAGTCTAATTTCGCATAAAATTTGAATACTTAGCTAAATAAATAACATATGTGTGGTATTGTAGGATATATTGGTAAAAAGGAGGCATACCCAATTGTAATCAAAGGTCTAAGACGCCTAGAATATCGTGGTTATGATAGTACAGGTGTTGCCATCATTCAAGATGGGAAATTACAAGTACATAAGAAAAAAGGAAAGGTGGCAGAATTAGAGGAAGCAGTCATTGGAAAAAACATGCACTCACAAATTGCCATTGGACATACTCGTTGGGCTACACACGGTGAACCATCTGACCGAAATGCGCATCCCCATTTATCGAATAATGGACGCTTGGCAATGTTGCACAATGGAATTATTGAAAACTATGCGCCTATAAAAAAAGAATTAATAGCAAAGGGCTACACTTTTAAAAGCGATACTGATACAGAAGTTTTATTGAATTTTATTCAAGATATTCAAGACAATAATAAATGTGATTTAGAAGAAGCTTTAAGAATTGCTTTAAAAAGAATAGTTGGTGCATATTGTATTTTATTAATTGACCAAGATGACCCTGAAACTATTATTGCAGCTAGAAAAGGAAGTCCATTAGTAATTGGTATTGGAAAAGAGGCGCATTATTTGGCTAGCGATGCCTCTCCTATTATTGAATACACAAAAGAAGTGGTGTATGTAAATGATTATGAAATTGCCATTGTTAGAAAAGATGAACTTATTTTAAAAAATTTAGGCAACGAAAAGCAAACACCTTTTATTCAAAAATTAGATATGGAATTAGCAGCCATTGAAAAAGGCGGCTATGATCATTTTATGTTGAAAGAAATTTTTGAACAACCTGATACTATATATGATTGCTTAAGAGGAAGACTTCTACATGAGCAATTAGAAATTGTAATGGCTGGAGTAGATAATAATATTGATGCATTGACCAAGGCCTCTCGCATTATAATTGTAGCCTGTGGCACTAGCTGGCATGCAGGTTTATATGCAGAATATTTAATTGAAGAACTATGTCGCATACCTGTTGAAGTTGAATATGCATCTGAATTTAGATACCGCAATCCGGTAATACATAAAGGAGATGTGATTATTGCTATATCACAAAGTGGAGAAACCGCAGATACGCTGGTGGCTTTAGAAAGTGCTAAAGAAAAAGGTGCCTTTATTTTTGGTATTGTAAATGCAGTGGGTAGTAGTATTGCTAGGTTAAGTAATGCAGGAGCTTATACACACGCTGGACCTGAGATAGGCGTGGCTAGTACCAAAGCCTTTACTGGACAATTAACTGTACTTGCCATGATGGCGCTTAAAATGGCTAAAGCCAAAGGAACTATTTCAATAGAGCGCTTTGAACATTTAGCCAATGAATTGGCATCAGTTCCTGAAAAAGTAAAAAAGATACTAACCAATACTTCTGTGATAGAAAAAATTGCATTGAAATTTAAAGATGCTAAAGACTTTTTATATTTAGGTAGAGGCTATAATTTCCCCATTGCATTAGAAGGTGCTTTAAAATTAAAAGAGATTACGTATATACATGCAGAAGGCTATCCTGCTGCAGAAATGAAACATGGACCTATTGCATTAGTAGATGAAACTTTACCAGTAGTATTTGTTGCCACCAAGGATATATATTATGATAAAGTAGTGTCTAATATTCAAGAAATTAAAGCCAGAAAAGGACAAATTATTGCTGTGGCTAGTGTGGGGGATTTAATATTGCCTACTATGTCAGATAATATTATGTTTGTTCCTGAAATAGATGAAGTCATAGCTCCATTATTAAGCGTTATACCCATGCAACTTTTAAGTTATTATGTTGGTATTGCTAAAGGTATTGATGTTGATAAGCCTCGTAATCTTGCTAAAAGTGTAACGGTGGAGTAATTACACTACCTTGCAGTCTATTATGAATAAGAATTTTCAGACCCTAGGTCTCATAGAACCTTTATTAAAGGCCATTCAGGAAGAAGGTTATACCACCCCCACTCCCATTCAAGCAGAATCTATACCCATTGTTTTACAAGGCAAGGACTTATTGGGTTGCGCCCAAACAGGTACTGGTAAAACAGCTGCTTTCACCCTCCCTATTTTACAGTTATTAGTTAAAAGCAAAACACAGGAGAGAAGAAAAAAAATTAGAAGTTTAATTGTTACCCCAACAAGAGAATTAGCCATACAAATTGGAGAAAGCTTTAATGCTTATGGAAGACATACTGGTTTAAATTGTACCGTTATTTTTGGAGGTGTTGGACAAGGCCCACAAGTCACTGCCTTAAAAAATGGTGTAGATGTAGTCATTGCAACACCTGGAAGATTACTAGACTTAATGAACCAAGGGCATTTAAATATTAGAGAAGTAGAAATATTTGTGCTAGATGAAGCTGATAGAATGTTAGATATGGGCTTTGTGCATGACGTGAAAAAATTATTAGCTGTACTTCCTAAAAAAAGACAATCGCTATTCTTCTCTGCGACCATGCCTCCTGAAATTGTAAGTTTAGCTAATACTATTTTATTTCATCCACTGAAAGTAAGCGTTACACCTGTTTCCTCTACGGTAGATATTATTGAGCAATCGGTTTACTTTGTAGATAAAGTAAACAAAAATGCATTACTTATTGAAATTCTAAAAAACACAGCTATTAAAACAGCCTTAGTTTTTACAAGAACCAAACATGGAGCCGACAAAGTAGTTAACTTACTTTTAAAAAATAATATTAAAGCAGAAGCCATTCATGGCAATAAAGCACAGAATGCAAGACAAAGAGCTTTGACTAATTTTAAAGCACAAACAACAAGAGTACTTGTAGCCACAGATATTGCAGCTAGAGGTATTGACGTAGATGAACTAGCCTATGTAGTGAATTATGAAATTCCCAATATTCCAGAAACCTATGTGCACCGTATTGGAAGAACAGGTCGTGCAGGTGCAAATGGAACTGCAATTTCTTTTTGTGATGCTGAAGAAAGAGCCTTTTTAAAAGATATTGAAAAGCTAATTGCTAAAAAGATACACGTTATTGAAAACCACCCCTTCCCCATGACCAACTTTAATCCTATTAAAAAGGCTAAACAACAAGGAAGAGGAAATTTAGGACAAAAAAGACGCTTTAGTCACTCAAAACCGACTAGGTAATATTATCTTTGATGCAATTAAAAAGTAATTTATGCGCATCCTATTTACAAGCTTACTATTAGCTCTTGGTCTTTTCGTATCTGCACAAGATACCTCCATTCAAAAAAAAGATATAATTAGTGCCTCTAAACTATTTGACCTTAATTTTACCACCAAGGAAATAGATACTTTATACTCCGATGTAATTGACAACTTAGCGAATTACAAGGCAATGCATAATTTGCCATTAGCCAACAGTGTACCATTAAGTATGTGGCAAACACCAGTATTGCCTGGTATGCATTTTAATACAGTTCAAAAACCTATTGCTTGGAAATTAGATAACTCTGTTCAATTACCTGCCAATAAAAATGATATAGCATTTTATACGATTGAACAATTAGCCTCTTTAATTAAAAATAAAAAAATAAGTTCCTTAGCGCTTACTCAATTTTTTATTGATCGTATTAAAAAATGGGGCGACACTTTACAATGTGTAATTAGTTTACAAGAAGAGATTGCTTATGCGCAAGCTAAAAAAGCAGATGTAGAATTAGCGCAAGGAAAATACAGAGGCTTACTACATGGTATACCTTATGGCCTAAAGGATTTATTCGCAGTTAAAGGTACCAAGACAACTTGGGGAGCAGCACCTTTTCAAAATCAAACAATTGATGAAGATGCATTTGTTTATACTAAATTAAGAGATGCAGGTGCAGTATTAGTTGCTAAATTCACATTAGGAGCCTTAGCCATGGGCGATTACTGGTTTGGTGGAAGAACAAAAAATCCATGGAATTTAAAATATGGATCATCTGGATCATCTGCAGGTTCTACTTCTGCAACAGTAGCTGGCTTAGTACCCTTTGCTATTGGTACGGAAACCTGGGGCAGTATAGTTTCTCCATCTACTACTTGTGGTGCCACTGGCTTAAGACCCACATTTGGCAGCGTTAGCCGCTCAGGTGGTATGGCATTAAGTTATAGTTTAGATAAGGTGGGGCCTATTTGCCGCTCTGCTGCAGATGCTGCTATTGTATTTAATTATATACATGGAACAGATGGAAAAGATGGGAGCGCTGTAAATATGCCATTTAATTACACACCCAATAAGGATATTAAAAAATTAAAAATTGCATATGCTAAAAACTATTTTGATAAAATAAAAGATACTTCTAGAAATGAATTTAAAGTACTAGAAGAATTTAAAAAATTAGGCGTTCAATTAATTGCAGTGAATTTTCCAGATAGTGGCGTATATAATTTCAATATAATGGATGTAGTTATTGGTGCAGAATGTGCTGCACAATTTGACGAAATGACAAGATTAAATATTGATGACATACTTACTAGACAAACTAAAAACGATTGGCCCAACTCTTTTAGAACCAATCGATTTATACCAGCCGTTGAATATATAAATGCACAACGACACCGCTACACACTTATGCAAAAAGTAAATGAGGTCATACAGCAGTATGATGTTATAATTTGTCCTTCAAGAGGCGATGGCAATCAATCGGCAATTACTAATTTAACAGGCAACCCTGTAGTATGCGTTCCTACAGGCTTTGATAAAAAATCAAACTTACCTACCGGCATAAGTTTTGTAGGCAATTTATATGATGAAGCTACTATTTTATCCATTGCACAGGCTTATCAAAAAGCAACCAACTGGGACGAAGCACATCCAGCTTTATTTAAATAAAAGATCTAAAGAATTAAACTGCACTAATGAATAATATTAAGAAAATGCCCGTGCACCAATTGGGTTATGGTTTTATAAAAGATTTTCCCAAAGGTAAAGACGAATATTATTTACGTAACCAACAAAATAGAAGCGGTATCAAATACCGCCATCTAACAGCTTTAGAAATTGAGCAATTAGTTCGAAATAGAAATTCAAGTGATAATTGGAATGATATTTTAGTTTCCGATGCCTTTAGCCCAGAGCTTGTCAAAAATTGTTCCTTCTTTGGTTTAGTTAGAATGGGCAAACTAGAAGCCAATTGTTTAATATTTAGTGACTTAGTGGTACCCGTGGGAATTTACAACTCAACTATTATAAGTTGCGACCTTGGTAATAATGTAGCTATTCATAATGTGAACTATATGTCACATTATATAATTGGAAATGATGTTATTATTACCAATGTCAATGAGATAGTGACTACTAACCATTCTAAATTTGGCAATGGAATTATTAAAAAAGGAGAAGACGAATCGGTTAGAATATGGATAGAGATTTGCAACGAAAATACAGGTAGAAAAGTAATGCCCTTTAATGGTATGACTTCTGGCGATGCATATTTATGGACACGCAATAGACAAGATACCGTTTTACAAAAAAAATTTAAAGAATTAACCGAAAAAAGTTTTGATAATAAATTAGGCTATTACGGAAAAGTAGGCGACCGTACAGTGATAAAAAATTGTAAGATTATCAAAGATGTCTGGATAGGCTCTGATGCTTATTTAAAAGGAGCCAATAAAATAAAAAATGTAACTATTAATTCTTCAGCTGAAGCAAGTACTCAAATTGGAGAAGGTTGCGAACTTGTAAATGGTATTATTGGCTTTGGTTGTAGAATATTTTATGGCATAAAAGCAGTACGTTTTATTTTATCGGACCACTCTCAATTAAAATATGGAGCTCGACTCATTAATTCTTTTTTAGGACCTAATGCCACCATTTCCTGTTGCGAAGTATTAAACTCTTTAATTTTTCCTGCACACGAGCAACATCATAATAATTCTTTTTTATGTGCAGCCCTAGTTATGGGACAAAGCAATATAGCAGCTGGCGCTACGCTAGGTTCTAATCATAATAGTCGTGGCGCCGATGGTGAAGTGATTATGGGAAGAGGCTTTTGGCCAGGCTTATGTGTTAGCGTTAAACACAATTCTGTATTTGCCAGCTTTGCCTTACTTAATAAAGGCGATTATAATTATGAATTAAACATTCCAATTCCATTTTCACTTATCAGTAACGATACGATTAAAGATGAATTAATTATTATGCCAGGCTATTGGTTTTTGTATAATTTTTATGCCTTGGCTAGAAATGCTTGGAAATATATTGATAGAGACAAAAGAACGGATAAGACCCCCATTTTTGAATATAATTATTTAGCACCCGACTCAGTCAGTGAGCTCTTAAATGCCAGAAAAATAATGGCTACGGCGATAGCGAAAGCTTATTTGCATAGCATAAAAAAATCGGCAGACTTACCCAATGAAAAATTAATAGCATTTGGCCATAACTTACTTACTACTAAAACTAAAAAAGAAATAGACGCGCTTTCTGTTTTTGCAAACAATATCGAAAACAGTAAACGCAAAACAAGACTTATTAAAACATATGAGGCATACTCTATTTTTGAAAAAATGATTTTCATGTATGGTATGGAATCCTTGGTAGATATTATGAATAGTAAAAATAATGGGAAGAAAGCCGGAAAAAGCATTTTAACACATTTAAAAACATTAAAACCAAATTACACTGAATGGTCATGGGTAAATGTGGGAGGTCAATTAATGCCGCAAAAAACAGTCAATAGCTTACTCATTAAAATTAAAACAGGTAGTATTGATAGCTGGGATAAAGTGCATCAATTTTATGAAGTCGCTTCTACTACTTATATGACAAAGAAACAAAATCATGCTTTAGTTGCTTTAGAACTTATAACAGAAAAAAAAATATCTTCACTTACGATTAAACAATTGAATAGTTGGTTTGACAGCTACCTTGAAATAAAAACAGATGTTACTTCTCGCATAGAAAAAACAAGGGCCAAAGATTATAGCAACCCTTTTAGAAAAATGGTTTATGCAAATGAAGCTGAAATGATAGCTGTAGTGGGCGATTTAAAAGACAATGGTTTTATAAAAGAACAAAAATTAGCACTGAAAGCCATTAGCTCAAATATTCAAGCCTTAAAAACAAGTCTAAAAAGTAAATAACTATTATTAATATTACTAATAGTTAAATAAACTAAAGCCAACACCTAACTGCCATTGGCGTGTTTTCCAAGTAGATTGGTCGCCTAAATTATTACTGAGTTCATTTGCAGATCGAATATTATTCATACCAATAACGTATCTACCATAAACAAAGAACCCATTTAAATCTATTTTAGCACCACCCACAATTGCAAACTCACCACTATTGAAAGCTAGTCTAGCAGCCTCTTGTCCATCTTTTTTTTGATCTAATAAAATACTATACTGAGGACCTGCTTGAACAATAAAACTTTTAAAAACTTTGTACTGTGCCAATACAGGAATGGCTAAATAATTCAAATGATAGGTTTCAGGCTTCAATGCACTATTACCCAATAATTCTAAAACACTTGGATTAGATTCTAATTTGGTTTGCGTTAAAATTACTTCAGGTGCAATACTAAAAGAAGGGCCCACACCAATTTGAGCGGTAGCACCCAAATGAAAAGAAGCTGAATTATGGTCAACATTTACATTATTTACACTTGAAAAATTTTGACCTAACTTAATGCCCAACGCAAATTTATTTTGCGCATGAGCATTCAACACAATCATGCTTATTAAAAACAATAATATTTTTTTCATATCATTCATATTTGTTCTCAATGTAAAATTAAACCTTCTACCTAAGCTAATTCAATTAAAGTTATCTCAGGTAAAATACCTACCCTGCCTGGATACCCTAAAAACCCAAAGCCACGGTTAACATATAATTGTTGGTCTTTGTTATTATAAATACCTGCCCATTGTTTATATACCCATTGCACAGGACTCCATTTAAAATAAGGATTCTCTAATCCAAACTGCATTCCATGTGTATGACCCGATAAGGTTAATTGAATGTTAGAATATTTAGGAATGACTTCTGCTTCCCAATGGCTAGGATCGTGACTCATTAATATAACTATATCTTCCTTGCTCACGCCCTGCATAGCTAAATCCATTTTTCCATACTTAGGAAAACGAGCTTTTGCACCCCAATTCTCAATGCCCACTATTTTAATTTTTTCTCCATTTTTTTCAACACTAGTATTTTCATTCATAAGTAAACGCCATCCTAAATCATGGTGCACTTTTTTAAGAGCTTCTAAATTTTGCCTTTTCTCCTGCACCGTATCCCATTTTACATAATCACCATAATCGTGGTTGCCTAAAGTACTAAATACACCATATGGTGCTTTAATTTTACTAAACACATCCATCCAATCATGCATCTCGCTAGCACGGTCATTGACTAAGTCGCCTGTAAATAAAACCAAATCGGCATTTTGCTTTTCAATTAATTCAATACCTTTTAAAACTGCCACTTTATCTTTTAAACTGCCGCTATGGATATCGCTAATATGAATAATTTTAAAACCTTTAAACGCAAGAGGTAAACCTTTTAAGGCTATCTTCTTTTTTATGAGCTTATAATTATACTTATTACTAAAACCATATAAAAGCGAAAGAAATAAAGTAGATGATAAACCCACTCCTAACCAACTTAAAAAAGTAGATCTTGGAATCCCCTTTTCAGTATTCATAAATTTAGCACCTGCTATAGAAGCCGCCTGACCCATTGTCCAAAAAGCCCCTCTTCTTAAATCATCTACTAGGAAAAATAAAACCATAAAAATTTGGGTTAGTACCCAACCAATGCCAATAGAAAAAATATACTGCTTAAAGTAAGGGTTTGAGATATATGGAAATAACAAAAAGGAACCAAGGCTCATAATACATAAAACCCAATAAATAAGGCCTACTGTGGTTCTAGTACTAACTGATGCCCCCTGCATCAAGATCTTTAATACATAATAAATATAAAAGTCAATGAGAATCAATATAGTGATAAGAACGACTAGAAATAAGGGGTTACGCATATTAACATTTAAAGCACAAAATTAAGGCCAAATTGTTAGCATTTATGCCTTATTTTTGGCAGAAATTAAGGATAACCATTTTATGGCTAGAATAATAGGTATAGCAAATCAAAAAGGGGGTGTGGGTAAAACCACTTCTGCCATAAATATTGCGGCAAGTTTAGCTGTATTGGAATACAGAACCCTATTAATTGATGCCGATCCCCAAGCAAATAGTACTACAGGTGTTGGATTTGATTTACATAATATAACTACCAGTTTATACGATGGTATGATTAATCAAACTTCTCTTTCCGATATCATATTAAAATCAGAAATTCCTCATTTAGATGTCATCCCCTCTCATATAGATTTAGTGGGTGCCGAAATTGAATTAGTGAACCTACCTAACAGAGAGAATGTTTTAAAAGAATTAATTGCACCTATTTCAGATCAATACGATTTCATAATAATCGACTGTTTACCTTCTTTAGGTTTAATTACCGTGAATGCATTAGTAGCCGCCGATAGTGTCATTGTTCCTGTGCAATGCGAATTCTTTGCATTAGAAGGTTTAGGTAAATTATTAAATACTATTAAAATTGTACAAAGCAGATTAAACCCTGAATTACAAATTGAAGGTATCTTAATGACCATGTACGATGGAAGACTCCGTTTAAGCAATCAAGTAGTAAGTGAAGTGCGCAAACATTTTGATGAAATGGTATTCTCTACCATCATTCATAGAAACACACGTTTAAGCGAAGCACCTAGTGTTGGTAAACCTGTTATTTTATATGATGCAGATAGTAAGGGTACCGTTAATTATTTAAATCTAGCAAAAGAAATTTTACAAAAAAATGGCATGACTAATATGAGTAATGCCGAGCGTATAATAGATTAATTATGAGCAAGAGCACACCTAACAAAGACCTCATTGGAAAAGGACTTCGCTCTCTATTGCAAAATATAGACGCGGATTACAAGAACCCAGCAGGAAGAGTTCAACCTGCGGCGATAGAAAAAGCAGTAGCTAGTAATCGTTTACTTTTAGCTGACATTATTGTCAATCCAAAGAATCCAAGAAAAGATTTTGATGAAAAAGCATTGAAAGAATTAGCGAATTCTATTCAAATACATGATTTAATACAACCTATTACTGTTGCGCAATTAGCCAATGGCAAATACCAATTAATAGCGGGTGAGCGTCGTTTTCGTGCTGCAAAAATAGCAGGCTTAAACGATTTACCAGCCTATATTAGAACTGGCAATGATAAAGAATTATTAGAATTAGCCTTACTAGAGAATTTACAAAGAGTTGACCTTAATGAAATAGAAATTGCATTAAGTTATCAGCGTATGATGGAAGAATTAAATTATACACAAGAAAAAGTGGCAGAAAGAATGGGCGTAGACAGATCTACTATTTCTAACTATATTAGATTATTAGAACTTCCACCTAGCTTGCAAGCAGCTCTTCGTAATGGTAGTTTAAGTATAAGTTTAGCCAAACTATTATTAGGCAAAGAAATTGAGAAGCAATTATTCTTATTTAAAGAAATTACGGAGAAGGGTTTAACCGTTAAACAAACAGAAGAACTTATTCGTAAAATGAATTTAGCAGGTAAGTCCTATACGCCTTCTATGACTAATGGGACTGCTACAAAAAACCAATTATCTCCGGTTTATAAAAAGTTAGAAGATAAATTAACTAGTCATTTGTCTACCAAGGTTATTTTACAACACCAAAAAAATGGTAGCGGAAAAATTACAATTGAATACTCTGATCTTAACGGTTTAAATAAAATACTAGAAGCAATGCAATTAAGCATTAGCTAATTGTATTTTTAAAAAAAATGGAATTTATTTAGGATGCGGCTATTATACACTTTACTTCTGCTGCTAATATTGCAGCCCTCTGCAAATAGCCAAGATAGCGCCTATATTAAAAAAACCGATACCCTTCAACATCATATTCCACGCAGGGCTACAAGAAGGTCGGCCATCATTCCAGGTTGGGGCCAGCTGTATAATAAACAATATTGGAAAGTTCCTTTAGTATATGGAGTACTAGCCATACCTGCTTCTACTTATGTATACAACAATGACATGTACCTGAAAACAAAGTTTGCTTATGAAGCAAAGTTTAAAGCAGAGAAGGGCGATAATAGTGACCTATCCAAAATTGATTCAAAATTGCAAAACTTAAGTATTGGTTCATTACAAAGTTACCGTAATATATTTAGAAGAGACAGAGACTACTCAATCATGTACTTTATTCTAGCCTGGGGTGTGAATGTAGTAGACGCAACTGTATCTGGACAGTTAAAAGAATTTGATGTAAGTAATAATTTATCCTTTAGAATGGTACCTTATGTTCAACCTCAACAGCAACAAACAGGACTTTCCTTACAATTTCATTTTAAAAGTAATCATTCAAAATAATTTAAAACGGAAACATGAAAATAGCAATTATAGGATACGGAAAAATGGGCAAGGCTATCGAAGAAATTGCTGTAGCTAAAGGGCACGAAATAATTTTAAAAATAGACGCTGCAAATACTTCCGATTTTACAAAAGAAAATATTCAAAATGCCGATGTAGCTATTGAATTTACCGGACCCCAATCTGCTTTTGAAAATATTACTAAATGTATTCAGTGGGGTGTGCCTGTTGTTTCTGGATCCACTGGATGGTTAGACAATTTTGAAAAAGCTAAAAAGCTTTGTGAAGAAAAAAAAGGTTGTTTACTTTATGCAAGCAATTTTAGTATTGGCGTAAATTTATTTTTTGAAATTAACAAGCAGGTGGCTGCTTTAATGGAGCCCTATGATAATTATGATGTATCTATGACAGAAATACATCATACAGAAAAAAAGGATGCCCCTAGTGGAACAGCCATAAGTTTAGCGGAACAAATACTAGCCAAAATAGGAAGGAAAAATAAATGGGTGAACGAACCCAGCAATGAGTCAAGCAATGAGGCGAGTAACTTAATAATTCGTTCTGAAAGGATAGACCCTGCACCTGGAACACATAGCATTATTTATAATTCGCCTATTGACAGCATTGAAATAAAGCATACGGCACATACGCGCAAAGGCTTTGCTGGCGGCGCGGTATTAGCAGCAGAATTTGTCCATAAAAAAATAGGTATCTTTACGATGAGCAATGTCTTAGGTCTTTAATCATTCAATATGCTATCAAAAAAAACTCAATATGCTTTACAAGCGCTCTCCTATATGGTGGAGAAAAATTGCGATAACCCTATTTTAATAGCAGAAATTGCTAATAAAAAAAATATACCAATTAAATTTTTAGAGAATATTTTATTAGAATTGAGGAAAGCTGGTTTTTTAGAAAGTAAAAAAGGAAAACATGGTGGTTACTTTTTTGCCCAAGTGCCAGAAAAAATAAAATTATCATCCATCTTTAGAGTTATCGAAGGCCCTATTGCCCTACTTCCTTGTGTGAGTTTAAATTTTTATGAAAAATGTGCCGACTGTAATGAGAAAAAATGTGGCATTAATAAGGTCATGGCTGCGGTACGCGATAATACATTAGCCATCTTGGACAATAAAACAGTAGCAGACTTAAGTGCTATAAAATAAACGATATGAAAAAAATATTTCTTCTGTTTTTCATAGTTATTGCATTTAATGCTTCTTCACAAAGTTTAATTGGGGGTGATAATATTTTAAAAACTAATTTATCGGCAGATGCTATCAATAACTATAACATCACTTTTGAGAAAAGTATTAACCACTTTATTTCTTTATCAGTGAATTATAAAAATATGCCACTTTCTAAATTGCCATTAAAAGCCATCACAAAACAATTTATTAAAAACCCCGATATTGATTTTGATAATTTTAAAATTGGTAATACTACAATTACTTTCGAAGGCCGTTTTTATTTAGGCTTGTCTAAAATGTCTGGTTTTTATATAGGACCCTATATTCGTTATGGTAATTATGACTTATCTGTGCCTGCTTCCTATACCTATACACCCGATAAAATTTTTCCTACTGAAATTGTAAAACCCATTACAGCGGTCGCTACATTAGATGGCACAGTAAGAACCCAAAGTTATGGTGCTCATGTAGGTATGCAGTTTCAACTATTAACTAAATTGGTTTTAGATATTTCATTTATGGGAGGTCATTATGGAACATCTACTGGTAAACTTGAATTTAGCCCACCAGGTGGATTCCCAAAACCAGCCCAGGTAGCTTTAAAACAAGTATTAGACAATACCAAAGCAGCCCCTTTTAAATTTAAATCAATAGTAGATGCTACTAAGGCAAGCGTTGATATGGAAGGCCCTTGGTGGGGTTTAAGGGGACTGGGTATTGGCCTTGGATTAAGATTTTAAATATGCTAGCTTTGCTAGCTCAAAACAGTATCAAATGAACGCTCCATTTTTAAAAGATTTATTTAAAGGCCAAAGCTACGATGCAGACCAATTTTTTTTAATTGCTGGGCCTTGTGTAGTGGAGAATGAAGAATTGGTCATGGAAATTGGAGAAAAGGTTTCTACCTTATGTAAAAAATTAGGCATTGCCTATATATTTAAAGCAAGCTATAGAAAAGCAAATAGAACAAGCGCCAATTCTTTTACAGGCATTGGAGATGACACAGGCATGGAACTTATTAAAAAAGTAGGCGCTACTTATAAAGTACCTACTACTTCAGATATTCATGCACATGACGAAGCAGCCATTGCCGCAAAGTATATTGATATTTTACAGATACCAGCTTTCTTATGTCGTCAAACCGACTTACTTATTGCTGCTGCTGAAACAGGAAAAATTGTGAATGTAAAAAAAGGACAATTTTTAAGTGGGGCTTCTATGAAATTTGCAGTAGATAAAATAAAATTAGCAGGCAATGACAAAGTAATGCTAACTGAACGCGGTAATACATTTGGTTATCAAGACCTAGTAGTAGACTATAGAAATATTCCAGCCATGGCAGAAAATGGCGTACCAGTAATAATGGATTGTACGCATTCATTACAACAACCTAATCAAACAAGTGGTGTTACTGGAGGAAACCCTCAATTAATAGAAACTATTGCTAAAGCTGCTATTGCCACTGGTGCACATGGATTATTTATTGAAACACATCCAAAACCTGCTCAAGCAAAAAGCGATGGTGCTAATATGTTACCATTAGATAAACTAGCTCCTTTATTAGAAAAATTAGTGAGACTTAAAAAAGCAGTTATTTAGTTTTTACAACTAATAATGTTAAAAATATTTCATTGGATTTCTTTTTCCAAGTAGAATATATCTGCGGATACTTCTCCAAAAAGCAAGTACCATATATACAATTACAGGAGAACCAAAAGTGAGAAAGGAAATATAGATAAACCACATTCTTATTTTGCTAGTAGCAATACCCAAACGCTCTCCTATTGCGGTACAAACCCCAAATGCGTGTAATTCAAAAAAATCCTTCATTTTTTGCATAGAAAAGACATTAAAATCTACTGCAATCTATCAAAAAAAGTGGACATAAAGTGCATTTTTTGCTTCAACCGGGATCAATTTTGGCTTACCTTTGCCCCAATTTTAACAACAAAACTAAGTACCATGGCTTTTGATATTGAAATGATCAAAAAATTGTATGCTGCAATGCCAGCAAAAGTGGAAGCGGCTCGTAAATTATTAGGACGCCCCCTAAGCTTATCTGAGAAAATATTATTCTCTCATTTACATATCGATCAAAAATTAGAAAGCTTTGAAAGAGGTGGTTCTTATGTCGATTTTGCACCAGACCGTGTGGCTATGCAAGACGCCACAGCACAAATGGCATTATTGCAATTTATGCAAGCAGGTCGTCCTAAAGTAGCCGTTCCAAGTACGGTGCATTGCGACCATTTAATTTCTGCGAAAGTAGAAGCCAAACAAGATTTACAAGTAGCCACTACAGACAGCAAAGAAGTGTATGATTTCTTGGCCTCTGTATCTAATAAATATGGTTTAGGATTTTGGAAACCAGGTGCAGGTATTATTCACCAAGTAGTTTTAGAAAACTATGCATTCCCAGGTGGTTTAATGATAGGAACCGATTCTCACACTGTGAATGCAGGTGGACTAGGTATGATTGCCATTGGTGTAGGTGGAGCAGATGCTTGTGATGTAATGGCAGGACTTCCATGGGAATTAAAATGGCCTAAATTAATTGGTATTAAATTAACAGGAAAATTAAATGGATGGACAGCGCCTAAAGATGTTATCTTAAAAGTGGCAGGTATTCTAACTGTAAAAGGTGGAACAGGTGCTATTGTTGAATATTTTGGAGAAGGTGCGACAAGTATGAGTTGCACAGGTAAAGGAACCATTTGTAATATGGGTGCTGAAATTGGAGCTACTACTTCTACATTTGGATATGATGCAAGCATGAGCCGTTATTTACAATCTACTGGAAGAGCTGATGTGGCTGCTTTAGCAGATACAGTGGCTGCGCATTTAACTGCAGACCCTGAAGTATACACAAGCCCAGAGAAATACTTTGATCAAGTGATTGAAATTGATTTGAATACTTTAGAACCACACTTAAACGGACCTTTCACTCCAGATTTAGCGACACCTATTTCTAAAATGAAAGAAGCTGCTGCTGCCAACGGATGGCCTACCAAAATTGAAGTGGGTTTAATTGGAAGTTGCACAAACTCTTCTTATGAAGATATTAGCCGTGCGGTAAGTTTAGCGAAACAAGTTTCAGCTAAAGGTTTAACCATGCAGTCTGAATACTTAATTACACCAGGTTCTGAGCAAGTAAGATATACTATTGAAAGAGATGGTTTCTTAGACGTGTTTAGCCAAATTGGTGCCAAAGTATTTGCAAATGCTTGCGGGCCTTGTATTGGAATGTGGGAGCGTGTAGGTGCAGAGAAAAAAGAAAAAAATACCATTGTACATTCTTTTAATAGAAACTTTGCAAAGCGTGCCGATGGCAACCCGAATACTTTTGCCTTTGTAGGTTCTCCTGAATTAATTACGGCATTAGCTATTGCTGGTGATTTAAATTTTAATCCATTAACAGATACACTTACTAATAATAAAGGCGAGCAAGTAAAATTAGATGCACCTACTGGTGATGAATTACCAGTGAAAGGTTTTGCAGTAGAAGATGCAGGCTACCAAGCACCAGCAGAAGATGGTTCTAAAGTAACAATTGCAGTAGATCCTAATTCAAAGCGTTTACAATTATTAGATCCTTTTGCAGCATGGGAAGGCACCGATTTAAAATCGTTGAAATTATTAATTAAGGCAAAAGGAAAATGTACCACCGACCATATCTCAATGGCAGGTCCTTGGTTAAAATTCCGTGGCCACTTAGATAACATTTCTAATAACTTATTAATAGGTGCTGTGAATTTCTTCAATGATAAAACAGATAATGTTAAAAGTCAAATCACTGGTAATTACGATACTGTTCCAAAAACACAAAGAGCTTATAAAGCAGCAGGCGTAGGAACAATTGTAGTAGGTGATGAAAACTACGGAGAAGGAAGTTCTCGTGAGCATGCCGCCATGGAGCCAAGACATTTAGGTGTTAGAGTGGTGTTGACAAAATCATTTGCTCGTATTCACGAAACTAACTTGAAAAAGCAAGGGATGTTGGCATTAACATTTGCTAACAAAGCCGATTACGATAAAATTTTAGAAGATGATACCATTGATGTAATTGGATTAACTCAATTTACTGCAGGTAAACCTCTTAACCTGGTATTGACGCATAAAGATGGCACTGTGGATACCATTGAGGCCAATCATACTTATAACCAACAACAAATTGAGTGGTTTAAAGCAGGTGGTGCTTTGAATATTATTAGAAAACAAGTAGCGGGATGATTAACACAGCACTTGTTTCTTTTGGTATGAGTGGAAAATTATTCCATGCGCCTTTTATTGACACCAACCCTCATTTTAATTTAGTGGGCTGTTGGGAAAGGTCTCAAAAAAATATTCAAGCTATTTACCCAGGCACAAAATCCTTCAGTAGTTATGAAGAAATATTAAACGACCCAACCATTCATTTAGTGGTAGTGAACACACCTAATGATACCCATTATGAATATACCAAACAAGCTTTACTAGCAGGTAAACATGTGGTGACTGAAAAGGCATTTACGGTAACTGTCAAAGAAGCAGAGGAGTTAGACGCTTTAGCGCAAAAATTAAATTTAAAATTAGCGGTTTACCATAATAGAAGATACGACGCCGACTTTTTAACGCTTCAAAAATTAATTGCAGAAGATAAAATTGGAACATTTTTAGACATACAAATATCTTTTGAAAGATATAGAACCACCTTAAGTCCTAAAGTACATAAGGAAACCAATACACCAGGTTCTGGAGTATTATACGATTTAGGACCTCACTTAATTGACCAAGCCTTACTATTAAGCGGTATGCCAACATCTGTTTTTGCAGATATTAGAACTACTAGAAAAGTAGGCAAGGTTGATGATTATTTCACACTACTACTTTACTACCCTAACCACAGAATTTTATTAACCAGTGGAATGGTATATATGCAACAGTTACCTGCCTATAAAATTTATGGAACCAAGGGTTGCTTTATAAAATACAGAGCCGATATACAAGAAGAGGATTTACTTGCAGGTAAAAAACCCAATACACCAAATTGGGGCGTGGAAGCTAAAGAAAAATGGGGCGTATTAAGTACAGATACAGAAGGTAAAATAAGTACTGAAACTATACCTAGTTTAGCAGGTAATTACGGAACCTTTTATGAGAAAATGGCATACGCTATTAACCATAACGAAGAAGTCCCTACTTCTGCAAAGCATGGCACAGCTATTATACGCATACTAGAAGCTGCAAGAGCAAGCTTTGCCGCAGGAAAAACTATAGTTCTTTAGACTTCGAATTTATAAAATTAACTATAGCAATTTTATCATGGCACATCCCTACTCAATAGCCATTCAAAAAAAATTTGCTGCGCATAAAAATGATAAAGCAGCAAAGGGAGCCAAAGCTTATTTGCTTAATCAATTTGAATTCTATGGAATTAAAACACCCCTAAGAAGAAAACTGTGCAAAGAGTTTTATAAAGCAAACCCCATTAACACGCATAAAGAATTAACTACACTTGTTAAAGAATGCTTTGAAGCCCCTGAAAGAGAAATGCATTATTTTGCCATTGAACTTTTAGGTTATCATAAAAAATTATGGTCAAAGCAAACCATTTCTTTAATAGAATGGATAATTACCCACAAAAGTTGGTGGGACTCGGTAGACAGTACAAACTCACATGTCATTGGTAAATTCTTTGTGGAATTTCCAGAATACATAAAGCCCACCACTTCTAAATGGAATAAGTCAAGTAATATTTGGCTACAAAGAATGAGTATTTTATTTCAATTAATGTACAAGGATAAAACCGATACTCAATTACTTACAAAGTACATTGAGCACTGCCAACTAGAAGAAGAATTTTTTATCCGCAAGGCCATTGGCTGGGCGCTTCGCGCCTATGCCTATACCGATGCTAAATGGGTGAAAGCATTTATTAAAACACATTCTAAGCTTTCCAACTTATCTAAGCGCGAAGCGCTTAAACATTGTTAAGATTTTTCAAATCTTAATTTTTTATGAGATTCGAAAAACTGCGAGAAGCTTTAAAGCATCAATAAAAAAGTCCCGATAAATCGGGACTTCCTAAAATGTTATGGTTATGCTTACATTTTCTTAGCATCTTCCAAGAACTTCGCTAAGCCTATATCTGTTAATGGATGTTTTAACAATCCTAAAATTGAATCTAAAGGGCAAGTACAAACATCGGCACCAGCTTCTGCTGCTTTTACAATATGTAAAGCATTACGAATAGAAGCGGCTAATATTTCTGTTTTAAAACCTTGTACGTCGTAAATATGTCTAATTTGACTAATTAATTCCATTCCATCCCAAGAGCTATCATCAATTCTTCCAATGAAAGGAGAAACATATGTTGCTCCAGCTTTAGCCGCTAATATAGCCTGACCTGCAGAAAATACTAAAGTACAGTTCGTACGAATACCATTATCGGTAAACCACTTAATGGCTTTAATACCATCTTTAATCATAGGCACTTTCACCACAATGTTTTTATGAATAGCGGCTAATTTTTTACCTTCTTCCACCATGGTAGCAAAATCTGTAGACAATACTTCTGCACTAATATCTCCATGTACTAATTCGCAAATAGCTTTGTAGTGAGCTGCAATTGCTGCCTCTCCTTTAACACCCACTTGGGCCATTAAACTAGGATTGGTGGTTACACCATCTAAAATACCTAAATCATTGGCTTCTTTAATTTGAGCTAAATTACCTGTGTCAATGAAAAACTTCATACAAATTGTTTTAAAAATTGTCTATAAAAATAAAAAATGGCAGGCTACTTACATCACACCGCTCAACCATCTATCCTTGCTGCATTCCTGCCCTGGGGAGTTTCAACAGGAGCTGGTTGTGCAAGACCTGCCGTTGCAAATATAGCAAAAAAACTACTACCAATTTTGCCTAGAATTGACAGCGCCAAAACCAATGATATGCTCATGTCTTGCGCCTGGAGGCTTATAATAAATAAGAATTGAATAATTATTTTCTGTCTCCCAGTGATTGCCCTCTGTTTCAGTAAAATCGTTCATGAGATTGGGACCTTCATTATCTCTTAGTATATAGTTATAACTATAATACCCTTGCTTTAATAATAGCGATTTTTTATAATACCCTAAGACTGGATCAAATTGCATCTCCGCATCTTTGTTTAAAATATTATTAGTGAGTGCACCCGATAAATATAATTTTTGCCCCATAAATGGAATTTTATCCTTGGGTATGTAGGTAAAATTTACTTGCGCATAATCGTTTTGATTTTCACTTTGCAATGATTCAGTATTACTAATAATATAACCTCCATTCAAGTCATTGAAAGTATAGTAGGCAGTACTTGCTCTTGACAAATCGGGCTTAACACTTATAATAGTTGTTTTTTCTTTTGAATTAATATCTGCAATTCGGTCCGACCTTAATCTTAGATTTTGTAAATCTAACCATCTCGCTTCCTTGCCTGCAGGGAAAATAAATTTATCCTCGCTATTGTATTCTAATAAGCTTCCTCTTATAAAAGTAGGTGCAGCTATTGAAACTGCATCATTATATCTATAGTTTTGAATGACAGCTGTACTTATTTGATCGGTTTGAAAAAAAGGTATTTTTTTCACATCTAAAACAACCTGAATTTTTTGATGTGTCTTAGAAATTTGACCATCAAAAGGCTCTTGAACAGTAGCCGCAATAGCTACCTGATTTTCTGTTACATAAAAACGTCTTGTAAAAACGATTTCATTCATATTTCCATTTTTAAAAACTTTCAAAATATAATTACCAGATTGTGTAGGTCTTAGTTGTGTATTAGGAAAAATAAACTGGTAATGATAATAAGCCTGTGAAGAAATAGAGGATACTGAGAACGTATTTATTTTATTTTGATTAAAGCCTTGTAAATAATCAAAGGACGACATCTCAACAGCTGTCCAATCGGCATTTCTTAATTCAACAGCGTAGTAATAGTCTTGATAATTGGCTTTAAAATCGTCAAAGCTAATTTCTAAAGGAGTAGGCTCATTTAAAGAAATAACTGGAATGGCTAGTGGCTTATTAACTGGATGTATTAAAATTGTATGTATACTTGTTTGATAAATACTATCTGGATTAAATTGACTGAGGCCCTTTAATGCATGTAGCCCTAAAAGAATAGCCACCCATAAGTATCTTTTAAACATGAACTTGGTTATTGGTCACTACGAAACTACCCTTTTAATCCTAATTTATAAACAGAAAAAACTAGATTTGTTAAAAATTAAGCATTGTCCACTGCCTTCGAAATAGCTAAAAGAATAAGTTTTCAAAAACAGAAAAACTATACTCGTTTTATAGTAAGGCTATCTATTGCTGCAACTGCCATTAGTGTGGCAGCTATCTTACTCACTTTTTCTATTGTGAATGGTTTTCAAGCAACTATTGCAAATAAAGTATATCAATTCTGGGGACATATTAGAGTCGCTTCTGTAAGTGGTGAACCATTAAACCAAAATGATAAAATTACCACTGCCTTCCAACAAAATCCAGCTGTAAAAAGTATAACTCCTTTTATAAATCAATCTACCGTTCTTTCTTTTGCTCAAGATATTGAAGGTGTGGTAGCTAGAGGTCTTCCTACACAAAGTCAAATTCCTTTTTTAAGAAAAGGAACTGGCTGGTCTTCCACTAATAAAAAAGATAGCTTACTCAATGAACTTATTATTTCAGATAACATTGCCACTAAATTAAATATTCAATTGGGTGCCACTGTGAGACTGTATTTTTTAAATACAGGTGCTGTACAACAAAGAAAATTAAAAGTGGTAGGCATTTATCATTCAGGTATTGAAGAATATGATAATCAATTTGTTTTAGTTGATTTAAAATTACTGCAACAATTAAATAACAATAAGCTAGTTGAAGGATACTCCATTGAATTAAATGAAAATACTAATATTGAAGCCACTAACGCTTCCCTTCAAAAAATACTTCCTAATAATTGGGTGGCTACTTCCATCAAAAATTATTATCCGCAAATATTTGATTGGATAGGTGTTCAAACCATTAATAGAAATGTGACTATTACCATTATGCTTATAATAGCTGTCATAAATTTACTTACTTGTTTATTTATTTTAATGCTTGAAAGAATTACCATGATAGGCACACTTACGGCACTGGGCGCTTCTCAAAATTTAATTCGAAAAATATTTTTATACCAAGCAAGTTTTATTTGCTGGACTGGTATTTTACTAGGCACTTTTTTAGGTTTAGGGCTATCTATTTTGCAAGTAAAATTTGGCTTCATACAACTAGACGAGTCGGCCTACTTTATTAAAGAATTACCCATTAAAATGGATGCGGTTCAAATTATGAGCGTACTTATTGGCACAGCCATTATTAGTTATATTTCTTTTTTACTACCTACTTTATGGATTAAGAAAATTTCTCCAGCCAAGGCAATAAAATTTGACTAGCTAATTCAACTAAGATTTAAAATGGGATAAAATAATCCCTGCAGCCACCGCTGCATTTAAAGATTCAGCTTCTCCTATTCTTGGAATAAAAATGGGATCGGAAATAAAAGACATTAAGTTTTCTCTTATTCCTTTTGATTCATTCCCTATTAAAATAAAATTAGCCGCTTCTAATTGTATACTATGTATTGACTTTCCCGATAAAAGGGCCCCATATACGGGCAAGGGTTTGCTTAGTTTTTGATTCGACGCCAAGACTTCATCAAGTTCCATTGCATGTATATTTACTCTAAAACAACTCCCCATGGTACTTTGAATTACTTTAGGATTATATAAACCAGCTGTATCAATAGATACAAGAATTTGTTTGATACCAAACCAATCGGCTGTTCGAATAATAGTACCTAAATTACCCGGATCCTGTATACCATCTAATAATAAGGTAACTGTTTTTTTAAAATCTATCAATGCTAATTCTTTCTTTTTTTCAACCAAGGCAATTACCTTATTGGGTGTTTGAAGTAAGCTTAGTCTTCCTAACATAATATCATCCACTTCCACAACTTCAGCCGGCAAATGCCCTTGAGATTTAATCCAGTCAGGCAGGGCTATAATTTTACGAATAACCCAATCGGAAGCCAATAATTCATCCATCATCTTAGGCCCTTCAACAATAAACACAGATTCTTCCGCCCAATGTTTTTTATGGGCAAAAGATTGAATATATTTGAGCTCACTATTATTAATCATTTACATGCAATTAAGGAAGCTTAAAAATATTAGTTTCTTGTCAAGATTTTACCTTCTTGGTCTTTTATTTTTTTTAAATGCATGTGCAGACTTAAAAAAAGCAGTCATTCATGACTATCCAAAGCAAATAAGCTTTGTCTATGACAATAAAATAGTCATTAAAGATGCCAACAATAATATAGAAGCTATATCGCTTGCCAATGAACTCTCTAATTACTGGGACGATAGTATAAAAGCCAAACAAGTTCGGCAGTTTGGATTTTTTAATACTATTATTCAACCCCTTCGCTACCAAGAAGATAAACTGGAACCCTCTAGCCAGTTTATGAAAAACTATTTAGCAACTAAAGGTTATAACCATCCTATAGTCACACCTCTTGTAAAAGTGGATACTGTAAAAAATGAGTGGAGGGCTCATCTAAGCATGGAAATTCGTTTGAATAAAAAAACGCTTTTTGATTCTGTTATTTACGAATTTAATGACAGTCTATTACAATCTATTGCCAACAAGAATACTGCTTTTGCTTATGTTAAAAAGGGAATGGCCTATTCCAATGAATCTATCAACAATGAATTAGACCGTTTAGTAGAATTATTTAGAGCCAATGGTTATTATTCTTTTACTAAAGAAAAATTATTTGCAGAAGTTGATACACTCAATCAGCAATTAATGGAGCTCAATTTAGACCCATTAGATCAAATCAATCAAGTTTTAGATGCAGAGAAGACGCAGCAGAACCATCCTCTTTGGAAGCTAAGCTTTCAATTGCGCAATACGAGTAAGAACGAATTCAAACAATACCCAACAGGACAACAAATTTTTTATACCGATTTAAAATTATCTGACAACCCCGATACAATTTTAGCTAAGGGCCTCCCCAATCAAGAATATTATAAAAATATAATTCAACATTATACAAAATATAAATTTAAAACTTCTTTATTTGAAGAGCAGTCTATTATTAAAAAAGGAGACCTATTTAATGAAAACACCTATTTCCAAACACTCAATAACTTTAGCAGTCTTGGGCCTTGGCAACAAGTAGATGGTAGAACTACCTTACAAAACGATAGTGTTTATTTGCATTATTTTTTAACCCCTTCCTTAAGACATAGTCTTAACTTTGATATAGAGGGTAGTAAAAACAATTCTCAATTAGTATCAGGTAATTTACTAGGGCTTTCTACAAGTGTTACTTTTAGAGATAGAAATGTGCAAAAAAAATCAATCTCTTCTATATCGAATGCAAGAGCTGGTATTGAATTGAATGTAAACAATGGCAACGAAAATTTAACGCAAACCTTACTTTTCAACTTGGGGCATACCTATAGTTTTCCAAATCTTATCATTCCATTTGTTCCTAAAAGAAGCACCTATACCAATCAAACTAGAACTACCCTGTCTTTGAATGGTTCATACATTGACAGGCTGAATTATTATAAATTAAAATCGTTTACAACAAACTGGGGTTATGAATTGAAGAAAAATAAAAATGGAGCTGAAAATATTTGGACCTACAAACCAGTTAACGTTGAGCTTTATCACCTTAATAAGTTTTCTAAATTAGATAGCTTGTTAATATTAAACCCTTTCTTGCGTTCTTCTTTTAACGAAGGCAATGTGATTAGTCAAACTTTTAATTATTTAAGTACGGGAACTTCATTAGAAAATCCAAATCAAAACAATTATTTAAGAATTGGCATTGAGGAAGCAGGAGGATTAACAGGTTTATTGAATGGTGCTTCTTCTCGCATTTACAGATACATTAAAGCAGAAATAGAATTAAGGAAATTATACAAATACCCCTACACCGAGCTCGCATGGCGTTTTATGGGAGGCTGGGGAAATAATTATAGCAATGACCCTGAATTGGAAGGACAACTACCTTTCTTTAAACAATTTACAGCAGGCGGCCCTTATAGTATGCGTGCTTGGGGCTTAAGGCAATTAGGCTTAGGTAGTTCTCAGTTTTATGATACCAGCTCAAAAAGCCAAAGTTTTGACAGATTTGGTGATTTTCAATTAGAAGCCAACTTAGAATATCGCTTCCCTTTATTCCAATGGGGCTCTTATAAAATTGGGTCGGCCGTGTATACCGATATTGGAAATATTTGGAACATAAGAGACACTGAACTCGATCCTGCTGCTGGTTTTAAATTCGATAAATTATATAAAGATATTGCGGTAGCATTAGGTACTGGCATAAGAATGGATTTTAATTATTTTATAATTAGAATTGATTACGCACTTAAAATGAAAGACCCTACTCGTTTACAAAATAACGGCTGGTTAGATATTCGAAATCTAAAATGGGCAGAGGTAAAACCTAATGGTGTTAAAGTAAATAACTACGCGCTACAATTTGGTATAGGACTACCCTTCTAATATATATCTCAATATTATCCTTCCAATAAAGCATTTACTTCTGCTTCTATATCCTGCCATAGTCTAGCATCTTCTATTGTAAAATCTCCTATACGCGTTCTTCGAAGTGCACTCATATAGGCACCCACTTTTAATGCTTCTCCAAAATCTTTCACTAAACTTCTTATATAAGTACCTGTAGAACAAACCACTTTAAATTCAACCTGAGGCAAATCAATTTTAGTAATTTCAAAACTTTCTATAGTTACTTTTCTAGGATCTACTTTTACTTCAATTCCCAATCTTGCCGACTCATAGAGTCTTCTTCCATCTTTTTTAATTGCTGAATGTTGCGGTGGCATTTGAAAAATTTCACCAATGAAAGGTATTGTAGCTTTTTGAATAGCCTCCATCGTTAATGCTTCTGTACTTTTAAAATTTTCAGGTTCCGATTCTAAATCATATGTAGCTGTAGTTGCACCTAAAACCATGGTGCCTGTATATTCTTTTTGCATACCCATATAGGCATCTATTGATTTGGTAAACTTTCCTGTACAAATAATCATAAGGCCTGTAGCCAAGGGATCTAGTGTGCCCGCATGACCAACTTTAATAACACGTGTTAGATTGCGTACTTTTTTAACTAAGTCAAAAGAAGTCCAACCAATAGGTTTATCTAGTAACAATACCTTGCCTTCTAAATAAGGCATAAGTGCATCAGGTATTGGTTTTTGTTTCATTGACTTTGAAAACTTTTTGAAAAAATTATTAGGAAAACTTATAAGATGAATTATTTAGGAAAACTTAAATTAATAAGCTCTTGCAAATAAAACACGTTGCGTAGAGGCATTACCCGTTAAAATACATTTTCCGCTTTCTAAAACATTATCAAGAGGAATACAACGAATAGTGGCTTTGGCTAATTCTTTAATTTTATCTTCAGTTTCAGCGCTGCCATCCCAATGCGCAGAAACAAATCCACCCTTGGTATCTAATACTTGCATAAACTCATCCCAATTTTCTACTTTAGTAATATGTTCGTCGCGGTATTTTTTAGCACGCTCAAATAAATTATTTTGAATTTCTACTAATAAATTTTCTACCGTTTCAGTTAAACCTTCCATAGCTACTGTCGTTTTTTCTTTTGTATCGCGACGCGCTAATTCTACTTGTTTGTTTTCTAAATCGCGCGCACCAATAGCAATACGAATAGGCACTCCTTTTAATTCATATTCAGCAAATTTCCATCCTGGTCTTGCATGATCTGAATTATCGTATTTTACTCTAATACCCGCTGCCTTAAAGGATTTCAACATCTCTCCTACTTTTTCATCTAATACTTGCTTTTGTTCTTCCCCTTTATAAATAGGAACTATCACTACTTGAATAGGTGCAATGCGTGGAGGTAAAACTAAACCTTCATCATCGCTATGGGTCATCACAAGGCCTCCAATTAATCTTGTACTTACTCCCCAGCTAGTAGCCCAAACATATTCTTGTTTATTATTTTGATCGCTAAATTTTACATCAAATGCTTTAGCAAAATTTTGTCCTAAGAAATGCGAAGTACCTGCTTGCAATGCTTTTCCATCTTGCATCAAAGCTTCTATACAATAAGTGTCTTCTGCACCTGCAAAACGCTCATTAGCAGATTTTACTCCTTTTAAAACAGGCACTGCCATCCAATTTTCTACGAAGTCTGCATATACATTCAACATTTGTTTAGTTTCTGCAATGGCTTCCTCCGCAGTCGCATGAGCTGTATGTCCTTCTTGCCATAAAAATTCAGCAGTGCGTAAAAATAAACGCGTACGCATTTCCCATCTTACCACATTCGCCCATTGATTTACTAAAATAGGTAAATCACGATAAGACTGAATCCAAGTTTTATAGGTATTCCAAATAATGGCTTCACTCGTTGGGCGAACAATTAATTCTTCTTCTAATTTAGCTTCTGGATCTATAATTAATTTTCCTTTATTATTAGGATCGGCAATTAAGCGGTAATGAGTAACCACAGCACACTCTTTTGCAAATCCTTCAGCATTTTTTTCTTCCGCCTCAAAAAGTGATTTTGGAACAAACAAAGGGAAGTAGGCATTTTGGTGACCAGTATCTTTGAACATTTTGTCTAAGACATCGTGCATATTTTCCCATAAAGCATAACCATAAGGCTTAATGACCATACATCCCCTAACGGCACTATAGTCGGCAAGTTCGCCTTTAATGACTAAGTCATTATACCATTGAGAATAGTCCTGGGCCCTTGTAGTTAGTTCCTTTGCCATCTTAAAAATCTTAACAATTTTATAGTAATAATTTTAATGTACGAAAAACGCTCTATATTCTATTTTTCAATACCTTTATACTAGCAAATGTATGCTAATTAAGGGGCATATAAAAACCTAAAACTTACTAAAATGAAGACTCAAAAAACTAACACTTATTTAAGGCTAATAGCCATTGGCATAGTGGCTTTTAGTTTTTTTGGAATCAGCTGTACAAGTTTACAACAAAGCACAACTATTGCTACCGATGATTTATACTATACCCCTAATAATAAAATAGTGAGCGCAGAAAAATTAGTGGCTAATGAAAAAGCTGAAAATGGAATGGCTCAAGATGAAGAATATCAAGAATATCAAAACTATCAAGACGACCGTTATTTAAGATTAAAAGTAGCCAACAGAAACCGCTGGTCAACTATTGACGATTTTGGCTATTGGAATAATCCAAGTTTCAATTTAGGATTTGGACTTGGCTGGGGTGGATGGGCCGGCGCTTATGGCGCATGGGGCTATGATCCTTTCTGGGGAGGTTATGGAGGTTGGGGTGGCTATGGGGGATGGGCTGGTGGTTATGGTGGTTGGGGATATAATCCATTTTGGAGCGGATGGGGTTATGATCCTTTTTGGAGTGGTTATGGTGGATGGGGCGGTTTTGGATATGGAGGTTTTGGATACGGTGGATGGGCAGGTTTAGGTTACGGTAGTTTTGGATATGGGGGTTTTGGATACGGTGGATGGAACCCTTATTTCATAGGATATTATCACCCATATGGTGGAATACATTATAATAATGTTGGTGGCTTTGTAAATAATGGAGGAAGACCTTATCAATCTGCTCGTGCTTTGCAAGCAAGTCCTTCCAATATTAATGCCTATAGAAACAATCGTGGTTATAATAATACCAATAACAGTATAAATACTACAACTGGAAATACAAGATATACAAGCAATCCAACATTGAATAGCAATTTTGGAAATTTAATGAAGCGTGTAGTTACAAATAATAGCAACACGAGTTACGCCAATAGCTATGACCGTCCTGCTCGTTATTTTTCAAATAACAACTATAATGGGGGTAATCAAAATCAAACTAATAGCATTAATAATAACAATAGAGCAAGTTTCCAAACTAATTCTAACAGCAATAGTAATGCAGGTGGAAGAAGTGGTGGCTTTAATAGCAGTGGTAGCTCTTCAAGCAGTCCACGTGCAGCAAGAATTCCATAAGCCAATGCTTAAAGCTTATATTATTTAGAATTAAATTTTAGAAGCTGGTTTTGAAGTAAGTTTTTAAAAATCAAAGTTCAATTATGAAGAAATTATTTTTTTTAATATTAGTGGGATCTAGTTTAACAATGAATGCACAAGAACCTCAAGATGGGCTTCGCCTTTCTTGGCTTGCACCAAGCGGAACAGCTAGAAGTAATGCCTTGGGGGGTGCCATGGGTTCTTTAGGTGGCGATTTATCTTCTAATCATATAAATCCAGCAGGCCTTGGTTTTTATAAATCAAGTGAACTTTTATTAACACCGAAATTCTTAGTACAAACTAATAATTTCAATTACAGAGGCACAAGCTCTTCTAGTACCGATTCAAAATCAAATTTTGGTTCAGTAGGTATTGTTTTTGCCGATGGACAAAAAAGAAACAACTGGACAAGCACCGCTTTTTCTATAACTTATAATCAAATTGCTAATTATAATAACCACTCAAGTTTTGGTGGTAGAAATAATTTTAGCAGTTTATCTGAAAAGTATTTAGAAGAACTAGTAGGCGATCAAGCCGACACCAACGCAGCCTTAAGCAATTATATTTTTGGAAGCTCTCTTGCTTTTAGAACTTATTTAATAGACACTACTGCTAATGCAAAAGGTGCTGTGAATGGCTACCAAAGTTTAGTGCCTATCTCTTCTGGCGTAAACCAGTCATTTGATGCATTAACTACTGGAAGTTACGATGAACTAGCCTTTGGTTGGGGTGGTAATATGGAGGATAAATTATACCTAGGTGCTAGTTTAGTTTTACCAATGATAAATTACACTAAAAGCCTTACTTATTCTGAAGCTGATGCTACTTCTAATCCAGATAATTATTTTGGTGGTTTTGTTTTAAATGAACATTTTTCTTCAAGAGGTTGGGGAATAGGTGCCAAATTAGGGATTATATACAAACCAGAATCTTTTTTAAGACTAGGCTTTACTTTACATACTCCACAAGTCATTTCATTTAGAGATCAAATGAGCGCTAGTATGACAACCAATACAGAAAAGTATGCAGGTATACAATCGGCTAGTTCTAGTGAATTAAATAATGGATACCCTGGTACAAGAGAATATACAGTATCTACTCCTACAAAAGCCATATTCAGCACAAGCTACTTTTTTGCTTCTCCTAGCAAACCTACACAACCACTTGGATTTATCTCCGCCGATTTAGAAGTTGTAAACTATGCAGGAACTCGTTTTTATGCTAATAGCTATGATAAAGCAACTAGTGACTATTATAGTTTAATAAACGACGTTGTAAAAGTTTCTTACAAAAACAATATTAATTTTAAAATAGGTTCTGAATTAAAATTAAGTAGCAACTGGATGGTAAGAGGTGGTGCTGCTTATTATGGTTCTCCTTATAAAGACGAAACGCTTAAAGCATCTCGCATGGTACTTAGTGGTGGTATTGGATACAGAACCAATAGAAATTTCATTGACTTTACTATTGTCAGCTCTAGTACTAAAGATGCCCTATTCCCATACCGCTTAAACGATAAGCCTAATACTTATGCTAGTTTAACTGCTAACCAATTATTATTTAATATTGGTTATGGTATAAGATTCTAATATTAACGCATTAAAATAAAAAAAGCCATCCCAAGGGATGGCTTTTTTGTGTAAGATAATTAACCTATTTTAAATCGGTTGTTTTTAATCCTTGGTTCACTTTAATATCGGTGTACTTAACATTTATTTTCATTTGACCCATATCGATTATCATTTCAGAAGGTATTTGAACACCATTTACTGTTTGATAGCTGCTGTAAAATTGTTGCTGTGTTACTGTTCCTCTGCCTGGCACTTCTTCAGATTTAGCAGTCTTTACTAATAAGAATGTTTTAGCGTCATAAAAACGGTGTGATACTTTTTTTAATGGGGTAGTTACTTCTACATCAATTACTTCTTTGCCATCAACTTTTTCTCCCCCTACAATTTTTAAACCATAGCCTTTTCTTAAATACAATTGCTCTGGCGCAAGAGTAGCCGATTCATCAAGACCTTCTTTTAAATCATCTGTAATTGGCGCTTCCTGACCTTGTTGCGTAATTGAGTATTTGCCGTCTACTACTGCTTGTCTCATAATAGCCATGCCACCCATAGACATTGTAGTAACTGAATTACCTGGCATCACTATTGTTTGCTTCATTTCTAAAGACTGGCCCATTAAACTTGCCGTACCTTTTAATTGAACATCTTTTACATTGTCTAAAGCCTCTTTTGAACCAATAGCAGCAATGGCTTTTTCCATTATAGCAGTTGGTGTTAAACTTGCATCTGCTTTTACCTCAGTGGGCGCAGCTACTTCATTACCCTCAATATCAAAATATTTAACTGGGCCATATTTTTCTAATCCTTTAGCAATTTGTTTGGCATTACCTACAATTACAATATGCATTCTAGCTGGGTTCAATAAAGAGTTAGCCACCTCTTGTACTTTTTGAGCATCAACAGCTGCTAGATTGGTTAAGTATTTTTGATAATAGTCCGCAGGTAAATGATTTACAGCAATAGACAATGCAAATTTAGCAATAGTATTAGGACTTTCTAAAGAACGGGCAAATCCCCCTGCTAAATAATTCTTCATTCGGCTTAATTCTGTATCACCCACTTTCGTATTACGAATAATATTTAATTCATTTAAAATTTCTTGAATAGAGCTATCTGTTTTTTCGTTTCTCACTGAAGCTTCTGCACTAAATATACCTATTTGTTTATTAGGAGAAATTGAAGAATAAGCGCCATAAGTAAAACCATGCTTCTCACGCAAGTTGGCAAATAGTCTGCCAGAGAAACCACCTCCTAAAATATTATTCATCACATTAGAAGGTATATCATTTGGTGATCCTTTAGTTAAATTAACAGTGGAGGCAATAGCTACCACACTTTGAACAGAGGCGGGTCTATCCACAATAGCCACATAAGTGCTAGCAGGAATAGCAGGCTTATCATATATAGGCTGTGTAAAGGAACCCTTTGCCCAAGTACCAAAATTCTTTTCAGCAAGTGCTTTCGCGATGGCTGGATCAATATCACCTACAAATATTAAATACGCATTATTAGGAATCCAATAAGTTTTAATAAAGTTTTTGACATCATCTACTTTAATTGCATTTACTGTTTTAGTGGTCGTAATTTCTCCAAATGCATGGTTTGTACCATACACTAATTTCTTCATTACATTATTAGAAATTGCATCTGCATCATCTTTACTAGATTCAATACCAGAAATAGTTTGCTTTCTTACTTTTTCTAATTCATCTGAAGATAAAGCAGGATGTAAAATTACTTCCGCCATTAACTCCATTAATTTGGGAAAATTATTTTTTAATGAACTTACTGATGCACTTTGACTAGAGGTTGACAAACTACCTCCTAAAAATTCAACCGCTTCATCTAATTCTGCTTTTGACTTAGTAGTAGTTCCTCTTTTAAGTAGTTGCCCTGACATGTCTGCTAAGCCAGCTTTATCGCCTTCTTTGAATCCATCAACGTCTAAAGCTAAAGTAGCAGTGACTTTAGGCAATTTTGTATTTTTAACTACAAAAACTTGCAAGCCGTTCGCTAAAGTAAATTTAACAGGACTAGCAACTTGTATTAAAGGTGCCTTACTTGGAGCAGGCGACTTAGTTCTATCTAATGTTTGTGCCATTGTAAAGAAAGGCAAACATAATAAAACGCTGTATATATATTTTTTCATAAAATTATTTTTTGACTCTTTGAATAGCCTTACTTATTTAGATGTTTTTTCTTTTGGTAAATAATGAAGTACTACCCTGTTCTCTTTATTCAAGTATTTTTTAGCAACTTTCAAAACATCTTCTCTAGTTACTTTATTGTATTTCTCTAGTTCGGTATTAATTAAATTGGCATCACCAAAATATACTTCGTTATTGGCCAAGCTTTCAGCAATACCTGCCATGGTAGCCTTGCTATCTACTAAGTCAGTGGTAATTTGGTTTTTTACTTTTTGAAATTCTCGCTCTCCTACTAAATCATTTTTTAATTCATTCACTACACTATCCATACTTGCTTCTAAAGTTTCCACTTTTACACCCATATTTGCAATGGTCAATGCTATAAATAAACCATCGTCTTCATTGAAAAATGGTACTGATTGAGCAGCTACTGCCAATTGTTTTGAATCTATCAAGGTCTTATTCATTCTAGAAGATGCTCCTCCTGATAAAATAGTAGAGAGTACATTAAATGCATAATATTCGTCACCACCTTGCTTAGGGGCACGGTAAGCATGGAATATAGCTGGTAACTGTATGTTATCATATATATTATCACGCACTTCACCACTCAAAGGAGGCTCTTTTATATTAGGTCTTTTGATTACTACTGCTCCTTTGGCAATTGGACCAAAATAAGCTTCAATTTTCTTTTTTAGTTCTGCCTTATTAATATCCCCAGCAATAGATAATACACAATTATTTGGAACATAATAAGTTTTATAAAATTGAATGAACTCATCTAATTTGGCAGCATTTAAATGATCCATACTTCCAATAGGCGACCATTTGTAAGGATGAACTTTATACGCTCTCTTTAACATTTCAGTTAAAAAAGAACCATAAGGGCGATTATCCATTCTTTGACGCTTTTCTTCTTTTACTACTTCTCGTTGAGTATTGACACCAATTTGTTCAATTTTAGCATGCATCATACGCTCACTTTCTAACCAAAGACCAAGGTCAACTTGGTTAGAAGGAAGTAACTCGTAATAAAAAGTACGGTCTTGTGAAGTATTGGCATTTAAAGCACCTCCTGCATTGGTTACATACTTATCAAATTCACCTCTTTTAATATTTTCTGAACCTTCAAATAATAAATGTTCAAAGAAATGAGCGAAACCTGTTCTTGCAGTGTCTTCATTTTTTGAACCTACATGATAGAGTGCGGTTACTGCCACTACAGGTGCAGAGTGGTCTTCATGTAAAATAACTTTTAATCCATTAGGCAAAGTATATTTTTCAAATTGAATGGTTTGACTTTTTGCCAAAGTCCCAGTCATTAAAAAAAGACTTGCCAATAGGAAGCTTCCTAATTTTTGCATACTTATAATTTTTTAAAAAATGTAATAAATATAACACTGAATCAGTGACTATATTATGAGTCAAAAATAACAATAAAATAGATAGGTATAGTTTCTAATATGTTAATTTTCAAAATCTTAAATTATTATAATATAACCTGCTTAGGCACAACACTACCTGCTTGAAACCAAGTAATGGCAGGGTCTCGCTTAAACCAGGTCATTTGGCGTTTGGCGTAATGACGAGTATTTTGTTGAATTTTTTCTATAACTTTTTCTTTGCTTATTTTCTGCTCGAAATAGTCCTTCCACTCGCTATACCCTACTGTTTGTAGTGCGTTCAAATGCGTTGAAGCTTGTAAACTTTTCACCTCTTTTTCCAATCCAAGCTCTATCATATTTAAAACCCTATCATTTATTTTCTGATACAATTCTTCTCTATCTAATTCCAAACCAATTTTCACTATTTTAAATGGTCTTTCAATGGCTTTTTTATTTTGAAAACTTAGAATTGATTTACCAGTTCCTAGCATTACTTCTAAGGCGCGCATTAATCGCTGAGGGTTTTTTTGCTCTCCTTTTTCCCAATAATGAGGGTCTTTTACCGATACCACTTTTTGCAACCACCTCATTCCTAATTGCTCATACTTTTTTATAATATTATCTCGAATTTCAGTATCAATTGCTGGTATTAAATCTAATCCTTCACAAAACGCTTTAATATACAAGCCTGTCCCTCCTACTATAACAACTGCATCCTTTGTAATAAATAAATCTTGAACTTTTTCCAAGGCCCAATTTTCAAAATAAGAGGCATTAATGTTTTCGGTAATTGAATTTGAAGCAATAAAATGATGAGGCACCGCTTTTAACTCTTCTTCACTTGGTCTAGCTACTCCTATATTCATTTCTTTATAACACTGACGAGCATCTGCTGAAATAATTTCTGTATTTAATGCTTGGGCAAGCGCTATCCCAAAACTTGTTTTCCCAACAGCAGTAGGACCCATTACGATGTAAACGGTTTTAGACAAAATAATTGAAATTGATTAAATTTGAAATAAATAAGTAATATGAAATTTTTCAACTAAAAAGCTTCTCCTTCGAAAAAACCAGAACCAGAGGATTCTTGATTGTTGTCTTCCTCTTCAGTATCGTCGTCAGCATCGTCATTGTCATCAGCTTTGTCTTCTTCCTCGCCTTCTTCACCAAATCCTTCTGCAGCTTCGTTTAAATCATACTTCTCTTCAATGTCTGCAAATTTTTCACCCAGTAAACCCTTGGTACCATATTGCATAGGCCCCACTCCTTCAATACGAGATACTAAAGGATATTCAAGTGACATATCTGCATCGCTATTTTTAATAACTTGTATAAGTTGAATTAAAAAAGACCAGGACTTTACAAAATCATATTCGTAAATAAAATGTTGATTCGTATCAATTATCTCAGTACCAATAATAGTCTCAGCCATTAATAATGGAGCTACTTTATAAGGACGATCATATACTTCTTTACTTATTTCTCTTCCTCTTTTCCACGTATCGTTACTTCTATAAAAAGTGGCATCATGTTTTTGGTCAAATTCAAAAGCTTTTAAAATAATTAAATGTAAGTCTTGAAAATTTTGTGTGTGCTTCACCAAAACATCACGGTATATAGCATCATCCTCTTCCCAATAAACTCTAAATTTTAATAAGGCCATTTTGGTATTTTGAAACGCTAAATTACTATTTTATTACAGGAAATAAGCCTAGTTTTTCTGCTTCTTTTAACATGAAGCTATAAGCTGCATTATAGTCATTGGGAATAAGCCCATCTAATATGGCTTCCCTAATGGCATCTTTGATAATACCCACTTGTTTAGAAGGTGAAATGGCAAATAGTTCCATGATCATTTCTCCTGTAATAGGAGGTTGCCAGTTTCTAATGCTATCTTTTTGCTCTACTTCTATTAATCTTTCTTTGACAAAATCAAAGCCTTGTAAATAACGTTTTACTTTTACTTTATTTTTACTTGTTATATCGGCAGCACATAATAACATAAGACTATCAATATCATCACCTGCATCAAATAAAAGTCTTCTAATAGCACTATCCGTTACCGTTTCTTTAGTCAATGAAATAGGACGTAAATGAAGTGCCACTAATTTTTGTACCATTTTCATTTTTTCATTTAAGGGTAATTTCAACTGCGTAAAAATTTTAGGAACCATGCGCGCTCCCACTACTTCATGTCCATGAAAGGTCCAACCAAAACCAGTTTCAAATTTTTTAGTTTTGGGTTTGGCTATATCGTGTAATAAAGCAGCCCAACGTAGCCATATGTCGTCACTTGTGACGGCCACATTATCTAAAACTTGTAAAGTATGTGAGAAGTTGTCCTTATGCCCAATGCCATCTAAGGTTTCAGCACCTTCTAATTGTAATAATAGAGGGAATATAAATTTTAATAACCCTGCTTCTTTTAATAAATACCAACCTTTAGAAGGTATGGCAGTTTGCATTATTTTTTGTAATTCATCGGTAATGCGTTCTTGTGAAACAATAGATATACGATCTGCCATTTTTTGAATGGCTGTAAATGTTTCAGTAGTTATTTCGAAATTTAATTGAGTGGCAAAGCGAATAGCACGCATCATTCGAAGCGGATCGTCGTCAAAAGTTTTTTCTGGAGCTAATGGAGTTCTTAAAATTTTATTTTTTAAATCTTCTATGCCTCCAAAAGGATCTATTACTTTTCCAAAATCATTTTCAATTAAAGAAATAGCTAATGCATTCACTGTAAAGTCTCTTCTGTTTTGATCGTCTTCAATAGTTCCAGGACTTACCGATGGCTTTCTACTTTCTCTAGCATAGCTTTCTTTTCTGGCGCCTACAAACTCAATTTCAATATTTTCCAATTTAACTTGAGCAGTTCCAAAAGTTTTAAATAAAGAAACCGGAGGTCTAGGGGTGAATTGATTAGCAAAAGAAGTTGCCAAGGCTAAGCCATCTCCTATACAAACGATATCAATATCCTTAGTGGGTCTATTCAATATTTTATCACGCACAAAACCACCTACTGCAAATGCAGGCGTATTCAATAAAGCAGCTTGTTTTGCTACTATATTGAATATAGATTCTTCTTCTTGTGTAAATTGAATTTGCATGGCTACAAAAGTACTAATGTTGGGCCATTTGTAGCAATGGGGCTATTAATTGCTTATTGACTATGGTTTTGGCGCAATTAAAATGACCTAATGGACATTCTTTCTTACCATGTAAACCACAGGGGCGACAGGCTAGTTTTTCTTGGGTTTCTACTATAAAACAATGGGTAGATAAAGGGCCAAAACCAAAAATAGGAATAGTTGAACAATAAATGGCCACTACCGGTGCATTTACTGAAGAACAAAAATGCAAAGGAGCAGAATCGTTTACATAATTTAAAACCGCTTTTTGTTGTAAAGCAGCAGATGCTAAAAAACCTAATTCTCCACTTAGGTTAATTATTTTTTTAGAAGTAGTAGAAGCATAGGGAACATTTGAATGTAAGTTTCCAACTTCATTTACAATTTGATCGCCAAGGGCTTTATCTGAAGCGCCGCCTAAAATATAAATTGGCCCATCAAATGGTAGTTCACTTAAAAAACTCACCCATGCACTTAAAGGAAATTGTTTAGTAAGCCATACAGATGCGGGTGCAATGGTTATATATTTATCTGCTTGATATTTTTTTACTATTTCGTAGTCGGATTTTGTTGGATATAATTTAGGTAGTGCTAAAGGAATTGCGCCTAATGAATAAGTTAATGCATGATTTCTGTTTATTTCATGTACTTCATTATTTGAAATTTTATTTACTAAACCTTCGTTTTTTAGTATGCCTACATCATGCTTTACTTTATGTGTAAATAAAAATGAAAAGGGGTTTTTATCAAAGCCAATAGAAATATTTGCATTGGATAAAATAGTCCACAAACCAGTAGCAGCAAACCTTTGAACGTTTATTAATAAATCATACTTCTTTGCTCTTATTTTTTTCAAAATAGAAAGCCAATTCAAGTATTTATTTAGTTTTTTATCCCAAACAATTATTTCTGAAATAAAAGGATGCTCATTAAAAAGCAATTCATTTCCTTTTCTCACCACTATATCAATGACTGCTTGAGGATACTGATGATGTAAGGATTCTAACAAGCCAGTCGCAAGCACTACATCGCCAATAAAGGCAGTTTGTATAACAAGTAATTTATGCATGGCTTGTATTATGAACGAATGATAATTAAATTTCCTGCTTCATCCCATTTCACAATTGAAGATGGCATTTGCATATTAGTTTCTTCCTGTCTATACTTCGCAACATATTCAACCCCTTCTTTAATATCTAATGAAATATCTGCAAAGCATAATGGAGTTGGATAACCTGAAATATTTGCAGAAGTACTTACGATAGGTTTTCCCAATAATTTTATTAAGTCTTTACAAAAAGTATCTTTTGTAATTCGAATTGCCACCGACCCATCAGCAGCTAATAAATTGGAAGCTAAATTTTTGGCATTTTGATAAATAACTGTGGTAGGTTTATGAATTCCTTTTATATAATCAAATATTTGTACATTATTATCAGTTACATAATTTGTAAGCATAGATTCATCACCTAAGAGTATAATCATAGCCTTAGTATCCACTCTTTTTTTTAATGTAAATATTTTAGCAACTGCCTCTTCATTAGTTGCATCACAACCTATACCCCAAACCGTATCGGTGGGATATAAGATAAGCCCTCCATTTTGAAGGGTGGTTAAACATAGTTGAATATCTTCTTCATAAACAAACATGATGCAAATTAATCAATCCGGTTTAAATAAATTCAGCTTAGTTATTGTGTAAAACTAAGTATGTATAATAAAGGTGTAGTTTGTAATTTTGTAGAAATTGAAACAATGGAATTAAAAAACAAAATAGAAGCAGCATTTGCCGATCGTAGTTTATTAAAAGAAGCAAACTTTAGTGCTGCCGTGCATACAGTCATTGAAGAAGTAGACAAAGGACGTTTAAGAGTGGCTGAACCCATTGACGGAAAATGGGTAGTAAACGAATGGGTTAAACAAGCTATTTTATTATATTTCGGCATACAACCTATGCAAACCTGGGAGCTTGCCCCTTTTGAGTTTCATGATAAAATGTTACTTAAATCGAATTATGCTGCATTAGGTGTAAGAGCTGTACCACATGCTGTTGCTAGATATGGCGCTTATTTAGCTAAGAATGTAGTTTTAATGCCTAGTTATGTGAATATTGGGGCATTTGTTGACGAAGGAACCATGGTTGATACTTGGGCTACAGTGGGAAGTTGTGCGCAAATTGGTAAAGGGGTACATTTAAGTGGAGGTGTAGGCATTGGCGGAGTATTAGAACCCTTACAAGCTAGCCCTGTAATCATAGAAGATGGCTGTTTTATTGGGAGTAGATGTATTGTAGTTGAAGGCGTGCATGTAGAAAAAGAAGCAGTTTTAGGTGCTAATGTGGTTTTAACTCAAAGCACAAAAATTATAGATGTAAGTGGCGCTAGCCCTATTGAATATAAAGGGCGTGTACCTGCCAGAAGTGTTGTTATACCTGGGTCTTATAGAAAGACTTTTCCTGCTGGCGACTACCAAGTCAGCTGTGCTTTAATCATTGGACAAAGAAAGCCAAGCACCGATTTAAAGACTAGCTTAAATGATGCCTTACGCGACTTTAATGTTGCTGTGTAGAACCTTTTAACGAGACCCCCTAAAAAAGTTTGGGGTGACCAGGACAAGTCCTAACCACCCCGATTATCCTTCCCCCAAAGGATAAAAAGTTTAAAATATTGATATATTTAATATTTCATTAATATATCAATGTTCTAAGTGTAAATATGCATATATATTAGACTTCATTCCAAATAAATTGTAAAATAAATAGTGAAAATAATATTTAA
>RFVO01000031.1 GCA_009928005.1 Chitinophagia bacterium
ATTTTATTAATTAAAATCAAACCTATTTTTTTTATGAAATAATAATCTGCGTATTTATACGCTATAAGGATCCTAAAAAATGCATTATAAAAAAAGTCCTTAAATTTTTATTAAGGACTTTTTTATTTATCGACTCAAATTCATTGAACGCTCTTTGTATAAATTTCTAAAGTAAGGATCGCGTAGGTCTTTGATGAACCTGATAGCTTCGCCGGTACTCTTCATCTCAGGTCCTAATTCTTTATTCACACCAGGGAATTTTTCAAAACTAAATACTGGCTCTTTAATTGCATAGCCTTCTAGTTTTTTCTCCATGGTAAATTCAGTTAATTTATTGGCACCTATCATAACTTTGGTTGCAATATTTAAATAAGGTATTTGATAGGCTTTGGCAATAAATGGTGTAGTTCTTGAAGCTCTTGGATTGGCCTCTATCACAAATACTTTACCATCTTTAATAGCAAATTGAATATTAATTAGACCTCTAATATTTAAAGCGCGTGCAATTTTCTCACTATAGAATTCCATTGTCTCTACAATTAGTGGAGTTAGATTAAATGCTGGTAAAACTGCATTACTATCACCACTATGAATACCTGCTGGTTCAATATGTTCCATCACGCCCATGATGTGAAAAGTTTCCCCATCAAAAATGGCATCTACTTCTGCTTCTTGGCATCGATCTAAGAAGTGATCGATTAATATTTTATTGTTAGGAATATGTTTTAAGATGCTCACTACTGCGGTTTCTACTTCTGCATCATTGATTACAATGCGCATTCTTTGTCCACCAATAACATAACTAGGTCTTACCAGTACTGGATAACCTACTTTATTCGCCACTTCAATGGCTTCTTCTGCTGTATAGGCTGTTCCATAATCGGGATAAGGAATATTTAATTCTTTTAATAAATCGCTGAAACGACCTCTATCTTCTGCAATGTCCAAACTATCAAATGAAGTACCAATTATTTTAATACCTCTTTCATTTAAGCGCTTTGCTAATTTTAACGCCGTCTGACCACCTAATTGTACAATAACACCTTCTGGTTTTTCTAATTCAATAATTTCCCAAAGATGCTCCCAGAAAACGGGTTCGAAATATAATTTATCTGCCATGTCGAAATCGGTAGAAACTGTCTCTGGGTTACAGTTCACCATAATGGCCTCGTATCCTGATTCTTTAACGGCTAATAATCCATGAACACAACAATAATCAAATTCAATACCTTGTCCAATTCTATTAGGCCCACTTCCTAAAACAATAATTTTTTTCTTTTTTGTGGAGATAGATTCGTTTGAATTTAGCGTCTTGCTCATAGGTATTAAATTGGGCAAAAATACATCAGTGAAATCATTTCTACGAATTTTTATCCAAGGGTTTTCCACCAGCTTTACCTTACTAGGCATAGCTCCTCCCAGCGGGTGGTATAGCGTTTACTGCGCCTTTCACTGCGCATTTTCCAGTTTTTTTGGGTACCGCTGGTGCCAAATTTTAATATATCATTACGGTAGGCTGCATTCATATTATCTATAACATTCATTAATTTCTTACGTCTATTATCGCTAGGCGCTACAAACAAGTTTGTTTGAAGGCTATTATCGGGGACAAAATCACTTAATATCACTCCTGCTTTTTTATAAATTTCACCCTCTTCAAATAAGCTTTTGCCTAGAGTCACCACGGCTTTAATAATATCGGGACTAATTTGGCTAGGGTTGTCTAGTAGTGTGAAGCCACTTACTTGTTTGCCTCTATGGTAGTACGCTTTGTCTAAATGTATAGGTGCTTTTTTAAGTAAAAAAACACTTATGCCGCAAGCTGCGCTATGTTGTCTTCTTAATTTTTCAGTAGCCCGTGCGGCATAGGTAGCTAGCGCTTCTTCTATTTCCTGCCAATCACTTACTTCTCTCCCAAACATACGCGTAGTAGCAATCATTTTTTTTTCGCTGCGAGGTGCTTGCATGCCATGCGTTTTATGTCCTTTTAATTCTCTTATTAATTTAATACCTGTAATGCCACCTAAAAAACGTTTGCCCCAACTAAGGTCTTTGATACTAAGTGCAAAGGCTGTATGAATACCATATATTTTTAATTTTTCACTATAGCTAAAACCAATACCCCAAATATCTTCCACGGGTGTTTCTTGTAAAGCTTTTTGTATTTTTTGAGTCGTATTTAAAATAACAATACCGCCTGTTTTTATTTTATTTTTTTTCGCCAAACGGTTAGCCACTTTACTTAATACTTTATTAGGCCCTACGCCAATAGACACAGAAATACCTATCCAATTTTCAATGGTGTTTTTAACCTTGATACAAAAGGCTTCTAAGGCATCGGGCTCAATATGTGCTAAATCTAAGAAGGCTTCGTCTACTGAATACACTTCTACACAGCCCTGTGGCATTAGCTGTCGCATGGTTTCCATTACCCGCCAACTTAGGTCTCCGTATAAATGATAGTTAGAAGAAAAAGCGTGTACTTTATTTTTTTCAATGATTTCTTTTGCTTGAAAATACGGAACAGCCATAGAGATACCCAACTGCTTCGCTTCGTCGGAACGCGATACAATACAACCATCGTTATTACTTAAGACCACAATAGGAGCTTGTTTAAGTTGTGGTTGAAAAAGCCTTTCACAAGAGCAATAAAAACTATTACAATCTACAATGGCTTGCACAAAAAAATATTTTCAAGATGAATTATTTTACAAACTATGTATCACAAAACTAACAATACCCCAAGTGCTATACTGTTCTAGCTGAGCTACTTGAATAATACCATACTTTTTATTTTCAGGAACGAGGCTAATACTATGTTCTTGTATTTGTAGTCGGCGTACTAAAAATTCACCATTCAAAACAGCTACGACTACTTTGCCTGAACTAGCGGGCAAACTTCTATCTACAATTAAAATATCGCCGATATGAATGCCGGCGCCTAACATAGCATCGCTGTTGACACGAAAGAAAAAAGTAGCCGGCTTATTACGAATGAGTTGTTCGTTGAGGTCAATACCTCTTTCCATAAAATCATCGGAAGCGGCTCCAAAACCGGTAGCATTGGCCTGTATAATTTGACCCGATTGGTAGTTCTTGTTAATTTGTTGGGTGGCAATTCCTTCTCCTGGGTCTCTATCTATAAATGACATATTACTAAATTTATTAGCAATATTAACTAAATATTTTAGTATTTAATACATTTATTTATACCCTTTTTTATCTTATTTATACCCGCTAGATGGCTTATTTTACCCATTGAACCTTTGCGCTCCAGTTGCTGCCCGAGTAAACATGATATTTTTCAGAAAAACTACCCATATTCAAGGCAAAAGAAAGGTTCATTAAACTATTTAAATAGGCTAGTGGTTTTCCCACAGCCACGCCCCCAAAAGTATTTTCAAAGGGCATACTACCTTTATAGACTAACTTTTTATCTTCAAAAATTTGTACTTGTATTTCATTTTTGTCATGGGCTATTGCATTAAATCTTTTCCAATTCTCTTGGTCTATGTTGGTCCAAATATTTCCGTATTGAATATCTAATATGTCAATAGTACCATTTAATTGATTGCCTATTAGTTGAGCTTTCTGAAAACTAAGTGATGTAATTGGAGCTATACTTATCTTACCCACTTGCTCATAGCTTATTTTATGTGAAGCTAAACGAGCTGCTGTATAAGCATACACATCCCTTCCATGAAAAGTATAAGAAGCTTCTGAATTTTTTCTTCTATTTGTTACTTCATCAATTTCACGAATTGAATCAATGCCTAATGATATCGCAATTAATGTAAGTGTACCATTGTCTGGAGTTACTATATAATGTCCTGACTTTGTTTTCACCACTACCGATTTTCTTTTTGTACCCACACCAGGGTCGACCACAGATACAAACACGGTACCAGCTGGCCAATAAATAACAGTTTGGTCTAAGCGGTAGGCTGCCTCCCAAATATTATAAGCAGGTATATCGTGGGTAAGGTCATATAATTTTAAAGAAGCATCCACCGAGCTTGCCACTCCTTTCATTGCAGATACTGCACCATCCTTGGTACCAAAATCGGTTTGAAAAACAACGATACCGTTCTGCGCTGCAGCAGTAGTCGCTGTTAATGCAGTTAATAAAAAAATAGTACAGCTAGTAATTATTTTTTTCATAATAGTATATGTTTTATTGTATTTTAATAGGTATAATTTATTACTAATTAAAAAAGCCTTCCCGACTAAACGAGAAGGCTTTAAAGTTATTTAAAAATTAGCATTAAAACTTGAAGACTAATTTGCTAAATATTCTCATACCATTGTAACCCATTTGAACACCATCCCATGGTCCACCTGTTTCATTATCACCCGCCCAATATTTAGCGAGTGGGTTTACTGCAAAGTCTGGGTGTACATTTAAGATATTGTCAGCGCCTAAAATTAAAGAGGTCTTTTTGTTTAATTGTACATTTAAGTATAAGTCTGTAGCTATCTTACCACTGTAATTAAATATTTCTGGCAGCATTATATTTTCATTTGCGTCAGAAGGTACTTCAGGATTAATACCATCACCATTATATCCAAATCCAGTTAAAGCAAGTGATCCAAAATAAGTAAGACGGGTTCCAATACTCACTTTATTTTTAGTGTAATCAAAACTCATTGAGAATTTTGATTTAGGTGCAGAAGCTTTTAAGAAATATTTTTCTCTATCATTAAAGAATGTATTGGCATTATACTCTGTTGTACTAAGAGCGGCTGGTACATTTATTGCATCAATAGTTATATTCTGAATATTCGCTACAAATAAAAATTTGAACCTCTCTGTTGTAGAAATTTTCTTTTGGTAGTCTGCTACAAAGTCAACGCCAGTATTAGTTGTATTTACTGCATTGGCAAAGAACTGTGCAGTAGAAACACCTAGTCCATTTAATTTAGAGGTTAACTCGGCAGGAAGTGACGCATCACTAGCACTAAATAAGCCCGACAATACTACTCTGTCTTTCATTTTGATAGAATAACCATCTAGAGTAAAAGTTAATCCTTTTGCAGGTTTCCAAGTAAAGCCCACACTCATATTGGTGGATGTTTCTTGTTTCAATTTTGGTATACCAGCAAGTCTTGTTATGGGGTCGTCATTATTGGCTACACGAGATTGAACCAAACCTCCATTAGAGAAAGAAGTTAATGTATTACTGAAATATTTTTGTTGTAAAGAAGGGGCACGGTAGCCTGTGCTAAATGAACCTCTCAAGTTAAAGTTGTTACTTAGTTTTAAGCGAGCAGAAGTTTTAAAAGTTGCTACCGATCCAAAGTCTGAATAATTTTCTGCTCTTACTGCGCCCGTAATTAAAAACATTTCAGAAGGGGTGATTTCAATATCGCTATATGCACCCGTTACAATTCTATTTGCTTTTACTTTATCATCAGGGCTGAAGCCTGGGAAACCTTGCGAACCTGGTGCTTGCTCTAAACCGTAAGTATTGGTAAAGGCCTTATAAGAATTAATTTCTCCTTTAAAAATGCTGTACTCTTCAAATCTTAATTCACCACCATAAGAAACTTTAACACCACCATTGTTCACCTTTCCAAATTGTTTAGAGATATCTAAGTTGGAAGTATTTTGTAAGAAATTAAAACCACCATCGTCGAAATGGGTTTGGCTTACATTGCCAATATTAGAGGCGTTGAAAGTACCATCACCAAAGTAATGGAAATTATTATTTCCAAATGCATTGCTTAGATCCCAATCCCAACCACGGTCGCTGGTTTTAGAAAAACCAGTCACTATGGAAACGTCTTGAATATTGGCTTGTATATGAGGATTGTAGCTTGTGTCTCCGGATCCTGATGCAAACATGATACTAGGTACAAAAATTAAACTGCCATTGGGGTTTACGGGAAAACGTGTAGGTCTTGCAGACCAGTTACGTGTATATGCGTAAGCATCAGATTTTTTTGAATTGGCACTACCAAAAGCATAAAACTTAATATTATCTCCCAAGGGGACTTCCATATTAAACATAGCTCCAATTGAATTCATAGAACCATCTCCAAAACCTTGTCTCCAAGTATTGGTAGGTAATCCATCTTTATCTTCAATATTAGAAGAAGCTGCCTGACGAAAAGTTTTTCCTTGGTCTAATGCATCAAATGATAAATTAATAAATCCGCCTTTTTTTCCAATATCAAATCCTCTATTGGCAGAAATGGATTTTGTGACTCCGTCAATAGGGCCACTGTATAAATAGTCGTGATTATTTTTAAACTGATAAGTATTATATTTTTTATCATAATAACCTGCCAAACCTGAAGTGATATTCCACTCATTGGTATTTTTTCTTAACACAATATTCATTACACCTGCAATGGCATCAGAACCATATTGTGCAGAAGCGCCATCTCTTAAAATTTCAATTCTATCTACTGCAGACATGGGAAAACCATTTAAGTCAACGCCTGAACCTCCACGGCCTCTTGTTCCAAATAAACCTACCAAGGCGGTACTATGTCTGCGTTTTCCATTTATCAATACTAATGTTTGATCAGGTCCTAAACCTCTTAATGTACCTATATCTACGTGGTCAGCACCATCCGCACCTGATTGTTTATTATAATTAAAAGATGGAGCAACAAAGTTTAAAGTTGAAGTTAAATCCATTCTTGCAGTATTCAAACCAACGTCAGTTAATTTAATAACATCTACTGGGACTGGCGACTCTGTTTTAACTCGACCGGCACCTCTAGTTCCTACAAGAATAACATCTTGTAAATCAGATGTGATTGCTGTTAAAATTATATTCATAGAAGCACTTACTGCAACTTGTCTTTTTGTTTCAAAACCAATGGAACTAAATTCTATAACATCATTAGTATTTGCTGTTATTGAAAAAGATCCATTTTTATTGGTAGTAGTAAACGCTTTTGAAGCAACTACTTTAATAGTAACACCTTCAAGTGCATTCCCTTTTGAGTCGCTTACAATACCTTTAAAAATTTGATTTTGTCCAGAACTGATAAGGGATAAAAGGCTAAAAAATACTAAAAACAGGGGGGTTAGTTTTGTACGCATAGGTTTAGATTTATTACAATTTACAACTTTTTCATGTTTTATGCTTTATACGCTATAATTAATTACTTTTATTGGACATAAAGTATTAATTTTTACTCCATGGAGGCAATTTTAAAACATATTGAAAATCTATATAATACAATTCATCCTCATCCATGGGATCGAATTCAGAAAATACCTCAAAGTGGAGGCGATCGTATTTATTTTAGAATTAGCCAAGGGGGGCAGTCATGGATTGCTACCTATAATTTAAATATTAAAGAGAACCAGACCTTTATTTACTTCGCTCAACATTTTTATCACAAGGGTATGCCCGTCCCTAAAATTATTGCAGTGAATGAGTCTTGCAATACTTATTTGCAAGAGGATGTGGGTGCGGTATCTTTATTGGATGTGTTGGAGAAGGAAGGAAAAACAGAATCAGTATTTATACTTTTTAAAAAAAGTTTAACGGCATTGGCTACATTACAAATTGAAGGTGCCAAGGGTTTAGATTATTCCAAATGTTTAACCTCTAAATATTTTGGCAAGCATTCAATATTAACCGACTTATTATACTACAAATATTATTTCTTAGATACATTGCAATATCCTTATGATAAGCAAGCCTTAATTGATGAATTTGAGATATTAAGCGATCAACTTGCCGCAAGTCATTTTGATAATTTTATGTTCCGAGATTTTCAAAGTAGAAATATTATGGTAGAAAATGGGGAAGTTTATTTTATAGATTTCCAAGGAGGTATGCAAGGCGGCTTGCCTTATGACGTAGCTTCTTTATTATGGCAAGCAAAAGCAGCACTATCTAATGAGTGGAAAGAAAAATTATTAAATCATTATATTGCTGAGTTACAAAAGTTATTACCAAGTCCATTAGAAATTGCAACATTTAAAAAGCAGTATAATGGTTTTGTGCTATTAAGATTATTACAGGTTTTAGGTGCTTATGGTTTTAGAGGTTTATTTGAAAGAAAGGCACATTTCCTAACTAGCATTCCTTTAGGGTTAGAAAATTTAAAAAGTTTTTTACAAACTTATTCTTTAGACAAAGACACTCCTGTATTTGCTTCTATTTTAAATTGGATGGTTAGTGATGAAGTCATTGAGCGTTTCACTCCTCCAACTGCTAATGCGAATACTCCTTTAGTTATTTCTATTAACAGCTTTAGTTATAAAAAAGGTATTCCAGCAGATAATACTGATAACGGAGGTGGCTTTGTATTTGATATGCGTGGTATTTTAAATCCAGGAAGAATAGAAGAATATAAAAAGCAAACGGGCTTAGATAAACCCGTTCAAGATTTTTTAGAACAAAGAACTAAAATGAATGTTTTTTTAAATAGTGTATGGGATTTAATCGATATTACAGTAGAAGATTATTTAAAAAGAGGATTTACTTCTCTACATATAAATTTTGGGTGCACAGGGGGGCAACACCGTAGTGTATTTGCAGCAGAACAAACGGCAAGGCATCTTAGAAATAAATATAAAATCAAAGTAATGCTTGCACATACCAATAAAGAAAATTGGGTTAAATAATTGATTTTATGAGAGCCATGATTTTAGCAGCAGGTTTAGGTACAAGGCTCAAGCCCTTTACCGATTTTCATCCCAAGGCCTTGGCCATTGTGAATGGAAAGTCTTTGCTGCAAAGGAATATAGAATATTTGCAATCATTTGGTATTAGTGAAGTAGTGGTGAATGTGCATCATTTTGCAGATCAAATTAAGGATGCGGTTGAAATCAATAAAGGTTGGGGTAGTCAAGTTTTTATTTCTGATGAAAGCAGTGAAGTATTAGAAACTGGGGGAGGTGTATTGTATGCAAAATCTTTCTTTGAAAAAGAAGAAAATTGGTTGGTGATGAATGCTGATATTTTAACCAATTTAGATATTGATAAATTAATTGCAGCAGATAAAGTTTTATCAGAAGGATCTGAGAATTATATTGCTACTTTAGCCGTAACGAGCAGAGTATCAAGTAGAAATTTAATATTTTCAACTGACGGTAATTTAATTGGCTGGAAAAATAATACAACACGCGAAGAAAAATGGGCAATTATAAATACCCATGAACAGCCTGCAGATAATCATGCTATTTCAAAAGCTTTTAGCGGCATTCAAATACTACATTCTTCTTTTTATTCAACCCTAGGTATAAAGGGTAAATTTTCTTTAATTGATGCTTATTTACAAACAGCAGCTAAAGGCACCATTGGCTATTACGACCACAGCGATAGTATTTTAATTGATGTAGGAAAGCCAGAGAATATTGAAAAAGCAGAAAGCCTTTTTAAATAAGCGCTTTATACTTTAATGTATATTTTCTTTTTATCTAAGGAATAAGCAAGTATGCCAAAAAAAGCAATTATGCATAATGCATATACAAAAGAACCTACGCGTAAATCGCTATTGATATTCTTACATACATTTTCATAAAACCATGGAAGGGCTGAAGTGTATACGGGTTCGCCTTTTTCATCTGTATGATCTACCCATCTTATTAAGGCTAATACACGAGGTAAAAATCCGCTAAGTACAAATACAAATAAGGGGTTCTTTCCAAATACATCAAAAAAATGACTCCATTTCCCTTTCGCGTTTTGAAATTCTAATAAATAGATTAGCATACCTAAACTAACCATGGCAAGTCCAGAAGTATATAATACATAACTACTAGTCCATATTTTTTTATTAATGGGAAAACTAAAATCCCAAATATAGCCAACGAAAATAAGTACTACACCTGTTAATAGTAGTTGCGCTAACATCTCATAATTTTTTCCTTTCAACTGAATATATTCACCTACTAAAAAACCTAGTATAACTTGTACAATGGCAGGCAATGTGCTTGTTAATCCTTCTGGATCGAAGGGAACGCCTTCCCCTTTATATATATGTGATACACCTAAAATAGTTTGGTCAATGCTATTACCAAAATAACCTGATAAACTAAAGGGATGTCCGGCCGCTCCTAATGAATAAGTTAATACCCAGTAAATTACAAGTATCATCATACCAATAAAAAGTGCTATACGAGATTTTCCATAATAAATAATAATAGTGGCGAAAAAATAACAAAGTGCAATTCTCTGCAAAACACCTAAAATGCGCACCATTTCCCAGGGCTTAAAAACTAATTCAGTGCCTGAGAATTTTACAAAAGGGCTCCAATTTAAAAATAGTCCTATACCAAAAATTAAAAGTGTACGTTTTATTATTTTTGTCCAAAATTCCGCAGCACCTGCATTTTGTAATTTGGGCATCACAAAAGACATAGCATTACCTACTGCAAATAAAAAGAAAGGAAATACTAAATCGGTTGGGGTGCATCCATGCCAGCTTGCATGGCCTAAAGGACTATAAATATGGGCCCAAGAGCCTGGATTATTAACAAGTATCATAAGAGCTACAGTAGCTCCTCTAAACACATCTAGGGAATAATATCTTTGCTGACTCATAGTATATTATATTATAAAAAATTTAGTAATAAATAGCCCCGTTTTAATATCTTTGTAAGATACAAATTCAGATGGGAAAAAACATATTAATTACAGGCGGAGCGGGGTTTATTGGATCGCATGTGGTGCGTTTAATGGTGACCAAATACCCTCAGTATCAAATCTTTAACTTAGATGCACTTACCTATGCAGGTAATTTGGAGAATTTAAAGGACATAGAAAAGGCAGCGAATTACCATTTTATAAAAGCCAATATTTTAGAGGCAGATACTTTAAAAGCTATTTTTGAAAAACATGCTATTAGTGATGTGATTCATTTGGCCGCAGAGTCACATGTAGATAGGTCCATAGTTTCTCCTTTAGATTTTGTATACACAAATGTTATTGGAACAGTGAACTTATTAAATACGGCTAAAGAATTTTGGAAGGGCAATTTAAGTAATCATCTTTTTTATCATGTCTCTACAGACGAGGTATATGGAAGCCTAGGTAAAGAAGGTTTGTTTAAAGAAACCACTGCCTATGATCCTAACTCACCTTATTCTGCTAGTAAGGCGGCTAGTGATCATTTTGTGCGTGCCTATGGTGAAACTTATCATTTACCATTTGTGGTTTCTAACTGCTCTAATAATTATGGCCCTAATCATTTTCCAGAAAAATTAATTCCTTTATTTATACATAACATTATTAATAAAAAAGCATTACCCGTTTATGGCGATGGTTTATACACACGTGATTGGCTATATGTTATTGACCATGCCCGTGCCATTGATTTAATATTTCATGAAGGTAAAAATGGCGACACTTATAATATAGGTGGATTTAATGAATGGACGAATATTGATTTAGTAAAATTAATGTGCGCTCAAATGGATGTGAAACTAGGAAGAGCAGTAGGAGAAAGTGAAGCATTAATTACCTATGTGAAAGATAGACCAGGTCATGATCGCAGGTATGCCATTGACGCTACTAAATTAAATAAAGAATTAGGATGGAGTCCCTCAGTCACATTTGAGCAAGGCTTAGCAGCTACCATTGACTGGTACTTAAACAATGGCCCTTGGTTAGAAAATGTAACCAGTGGTGCTTATCAAACTTATTATAATTCCATGTACACAAATAGATAAGATTCAAAGAATGAAAATAGAAGCTACACCTTTAAAAGATTGTTTTATAATTCACGATACTGTGCATGGGGATGCAAGAGGTTATTTCATAGAAACATTTAATCAAAGAGATTTTAAATTAGCCAGTGGTTTAGAAATTGATTTTGTACAAGATAATCAATCTAGGTCTAGCAAAGGTGTTTTAAGAGGTTTGCATATGCAAAAAGGAAGTGCTGCCCAGGCAAAATTAGTAAGAGTGTTAGAAGGGGCTGTATTGGATGTAGTCGTTGATTTAAGAAAAGGCTCTCCTAGTTTTGGACAACATTTTTCTATTGAACTTACAGCTGAAAATCATAAACAATTTTTTGTACCTGCGGGTTTCGCCCATGGTTTTGTGGTATTAAGTGAATCGGCTACTTTCTTTTATAAGGTTGATAAGTTTTACGAGCCAGGTAATGAAGTAGGTATTATGTATAACGATAAGGATTTAAATATTGATTGGAAATTACCTACATCTGAATTAATATTTTCAGAAAAAGATAAAACATTAGGAAGCTTTGCAGAATATGCAGCGAGTTTATAAAAAACATAAACACAAACAAAAAATAAATTATTAGGTATATGAAGGGAATTATATTAGCAGGCGGATCAGGTACTAGGTTGTATCCTATTACCAAGGGTATTAGTAAGCAATTAATGCCTATTTATGATAAGCCCATGATTTATTATCCGTTATCTGTATTATTATTAGCGGGTATCAAAGAAATATTAATTATTACTACTCCAGAGGATAGCGATCAATTTAAAAGATTATTAGGTGATGGTGCTGAAATAGGTTGTTCTTTTCAATATGCAGTACAAGCAGTACCTAATGGACTCGCGCAAGCCTTTGTAATTGGTGCCGATTTTATTGGTAAAGACAAAGTTGCCTTAATATTAGGCGATAATATATTTTATGGTGCTGGCTTTAGTAAGTTGGTACAATCATTTAATAATGTAGATGGTGCAGCAGTATTTGCTTATGAAGTAAATGATCCTGAGCGTTATGGTGTGGTAGAGTTTGATGCTAATAACAATGCACTTTCTTTAGAAGAAAAACCAAAACAACCTAAGTCCAATTATGCAGTACCTGGTTTATATTTTTATGATAATGAAGTAGTTGAAATTGCCAAAAATATACCTGCTTCTCCAAGAGGGGAATATGAAATAACAGATGTCAATAAAGCGTACTTGCAAAAAAAGAAATTGCAAGTGGGCATTATGAATAGAGGAACTGCTTGGTTAGATACAGGAACTTTTGACTCCTATGCCGATGCCTGTGAATTTGTAAGGGTGATTGAAAAAAGACAAAGTCAAAAAGTGGGTTGTATTGAGGAGGTGGCCTTCCGTATGGGCTTTATTGATAAAACTCAATTACTAGTTTTAGCCGATAAATATGCTAAAAGTGGCTATGGGGATTACCTAAAACAGTTAAAAAAGTAGATTTTTCTAGCAAAGTTTTTTATTTTGTAGCATACATATTCTGTTTTATGAAACAAAAACTGAACAATTTTATGAATAAGTTGTTCTTATGGTATGTCTACTTATTCAATCAAGGATTTAGAGCAAATTTCTGGAATCAAGGCCCACACTATCCGTATTTGGGAACAGCGCTATAAGTTCCTGCAACCCTCTCGTACTGAGACGAATATAAGAACCTATTCAGCTGTTGAATTAAAGATTATTTTAAACGTATCTTTTTTAAATAAATACGGGTTTAAGATTTCACATATTGACAAGATGAGTCCTGAGCAAATGGAAGAGAAAATTCTAACCATTAATCAGATGGATGCCCAGAAGGAAAGGGTAGTAAACAATTTAATTAAGGACATGGTATCATTGAATATGCCAGCCTTTGAACAACAATTAGATAATTATATTGCACAAAAGGGAGTAGAAAAAACCATTGTGGAAATTATTTTTTCTTTCCTAGAAAGAGTGGGCATACTTTGGATGACCAGTAATATCAATCCAGCGCAAGAGCATCTCGCAACCAATATCTTAAGACAGAAAATTATTTATGGAATTGAAAAATTAACACCAGTAATTAAATATACAAAAAGAGTAGTCTTGTTCTTGCCTGAAGCAGAGTACCATGAACTAGGAATTTTATACGTTCATTTTTTATTAAAACAAAATGGTATTTATGTAGACTATTTAGGTTCCAATATTCCTATGGGCGATCTTGAATATTTAGTTAGCAAAACTCAACCTGATTATTTATTTTGTCATATCACTTCTCCTGCTAAAAGATTTAAATTGGATAAATTTTTAGAAGGTTTATCTAAGATTAATAAAAACTCTCCGGTGGTTTTATCAGGTCAAATTGTTCGAGACTTTAAAGGGCAAGTGGCTTCCAATATTTCTATAAAACGAAGTTTAGCGGATACTATTCAGTTTGTGAATAGTATCTAGTAATTTCATTAAAATACTGGTAATCAATATTTTATATTTTTTAAAGTCAAAATAGGCAATAAAATGCCTCATTTAATTTCGATTGTTTAATATATTTTTTAAAAAATTAAACAAAATTGGTTCTTTAAGTCAAATTTATGTTTAGCTTTACTATCTTAAAGTTAAACAGAATTATATGTCAACTGCAGAATTCTCCCTACTTCTCACTGAAAATGCCGATTTTCTAAAGCCTTTTGCAATTAATTTAACCAAGGATCATGAAACGGCAAAAGATTTATTTCAGGAAACCCTTTACAGAGCCTTGTCAAATAAAGACAAATATAATGTAGGCACCAATATTAAGGCATGGTTGTATACCATTATGCGTAATATTTTTATCAATGATTACCGTAAACGTGCAAAACAGTCGGTAGTATTAGATAATTCTCCTAACGATTTTTTAATTGATCAAACTAGAACAAAGGTTTTGAATGATGGTGTGACTAACTTAAATTTGAGAGAAGTGAAGCAGCTTATTTATGAATTGCCTGAATTATTCAGAACGCCTTTCAATTTATATTTTGAGGGATATAAATATAATGAAATTGCAGATGAATTAAATGAGCCCTTAGGTACTATTAAAAGTCGAATTCACTTTGCCAGAAAAATATTAAAACAGAAAATTCAACGATACTAAGCTATGTCCACCCCTTCTAAAAAAGCATTAGTGATAGGTGCTGGTTTTGCTGGCCTTTCAGTAGCTACTTTTTTAGCAAAGAAAGGATGGTCAGTTTCTGTTATTGAAAAACATAATTTACCAGGGGGCCGTGCAAGAAAATTTGAAGCAGAAGGTTTTACATTTGATATGGGCCCAAGTTGGTATTGGATGCCCGATGTATTTGAAAGGTATTTTGCAGCCTTTGGAAAAAAGGTTTCAGATTTTTATAAATTAAAAAGATTAGACCCCTCTTACCGCGTTTATTTTGACAAAACATATTGGGATATGCCTGCTAATTATACTGAATTAGCAGCTCTTTTAGAAAGTGTAGAACCCGGTGCTGCAAAGGCTTTAGACCAATTTATGGAAGAGGCTAAATTTAAGTATGAAGTAGGGGTAGGGAAATTAGTACATCAGCCAGGTATTTCTTTAAAAGAATTTATAGACGTAGATTTAATCAAGGGCGTTTTTAAATTAGATGTATTTCAATCTATGAAAAAACATGTTGCACGTTTTTTCAAACATCCCTATATTCAAACTTTAATGGAATTTCCAGTTTTATTTTTAGGAGCCCTTCCGCAAAATACACCTGCCTTATATAGTTTAATGAATTATGCAGATATTAAAGGAGGAACTTGGTATCCAGAATTTGGGATGTATAGTATTGTGCAAGCTATGTATGATACTGCTTTAGCACAAGGTGTTACTTTTAATTTTGGAGAAGAGGCTTTACAAATTGAGGTATTGAATGGTATTGCTACATCTTGTTTAACTAAATCAAGTCTTACAGGTGAACAAAAGCATTATGAATTTCAAGTAATTATCGGTGCTGGAGATTATCATCATATCGAAACAAAATTATTAAGTCCAAAATATCAATCCTATACTGCTAGTTATTGGGACACGCGAACCATGGCACCTAGTTCATTATTGTATTATGTGGGCTTGAATAAAAAATTAACGGGCGTCACACATCATTCTTTATTTTTTGACACAGACTTTGCTATTCATGGTAAAGAAATTTATACTGAACCTAGTTGGCCAACAAAACCTTTATTTTATGCTTCTGTGCCTTCAGTAACCGATTCAACGGTAGCCCCATCAGGTAGTGAAAACTTATTTTTATTAATACCAGTGGCAGCAGGTTTAGAAGGAGATACAGAGGAAGTTCGAGATAAATATTTTAATGAACTCATTACACGTTTAGAAAAAAGATGGGGTCAATCTATTGCAGATAGTATTGTTTATAAAAGGTCCTTTGCGGTAGCTGATTTCAAGACTGAATATAATTCCTTCAAGGGTAACGCTTATGGCCTTGCTAATACTTTATTACAAACAGCTATTTTAAAGCCATCTTGTAAAAGTAAAAAAGTAAAAAATTTATACTATACAGGGCAATTAACAGTGCCTGGACCGGGGGTGCCACCTAGTTTAATTAGTGGTGAAGTGGTAGCAGAGCTGATTGACAAAAATTATATAAATTTACAACCTAGAAATGTCTAATTTAAAACTATATAATGAAGTCACTGGCTTGAGCAGTAAAACCACTACGCTATTATATAGCTCTAGTTTTTCGTCTGCAATAAAATTACTTCATACCGATTTACGTCAGCCCATTTATGATATTTATGGTTTTGTAAGATTTGCAGATGAAATTGTGGACACTTTTCACGATTTTGATAAAGCTACTTTATTTGCACAGTTTAAAAAAGATACTTACTTAGCTTTAGAACAAGGTATTAGCTTGAATCCCATTTTACACCGCTTTCAATTAACTTATACAAAATATAAAATTGACCCTGCTTTATTAGAAGCCTTTTTAGTAAGTATGGAAATGGATTTAAATAAGCAGCAATATGACTTAGCTACTTATCAAACCTATATTTATGGAAGTGCAGAAGTGGTAGGATTAATGTGCTTGCATATTTTTTGTGAAGGAGATATGGCACAATTTGAAAAATTGAAACCATCTGCAAAACATTTAGGTGCTGCTTTTCAAAAAGTTAATTTCTTACGTGATATTAAAGCCGATTTTGAAGGCCTTGATAGAATGTATTTCCCTAATTGTGATTTTTCTAATTTTACACAAACAGATAAAGAGGTTATTGAGGCAGACATTCAGGCCGATTTTGAAAAAGCTTTACAGGGTATTAAAATGCTTCCACTAAAAGCTAGATTTGGTGTCTATGTTGCTTTTAAATATTATTATTCTTTGTTTAAAAAAATAAAAAGAACCCATCATGAGGCTATCTTGAAAGCAAGAATTAGAATTCCTACACCTGGTAAATTATTTATTGTGGCCAAGGCTACACTGCGTAGTCAATTGAATTTGTTGTAGTTAATTATATAATTTAATAAAATAGAATTTATGGTTTTTATATTAGTGACTTTACTTACTTTTTGTATTATGGAAGGGGTTACTTGGTTAACCCATCGTTATGTAATGCATGGTTTTTTATGGTATTTGCATGAAGACCATCATCAACCTACGGGACATTTTTTTGAAAAAAATGATGCCTTTTTTTTAATATTTGCTATTCCTAGTATGTCTTGTATATTCTATGGTAATTTCGTAGGCCCATTATGGGTAGCAGGTATTGGTACAGGGGTAGCTATGTATGGATTTGCTTATTTTATAGTTCATGAAGTAATAATCCATCAAAGAATCAAATGGTTTACTAAATCTAATAATAGATATATAAAAGCTATCCGTTGGGCACATAAAATGCACCATAAACATTTAAACAAAGAGGAAGGAGAAAGCTTTGGAATGTTAATTGTTGCTAAAAAGTATTGGGACAAAGTTCGTCGAGACGAAGCCTTACAAAGCAATGAATAATGAAATTTATAAAAAAAATCAACCAGCCAGCTATGACTATATTATAGCAGGAGCTGGTGGAGCGGGTTTATCTTTATTGCATTATATAATGCATTCTTCAAGTCTTTGTTCAAAATCAATTTTAGTCATTGATAAGTCATTTAATAAAACCAATGACCGTACTTGGTGTTTTTGGGATAATGAAATTAGTACTTTTGAAAATTTAGTCAATAATTCTTGGAATACTATTTCTATTCATGCAAAAGGCTTCGATAAAGAGCTATTTACCGCACCCTTTTCTTATAAGATGATACAAGGAATTGATTTTTATAATTCAATTCTTAAAGAAGCAAAATCTAGACCCAATATTCATTTTCAGGAAGCCATAATACTTGATATTAAAGTACTTGATACAGCATTTAAAAATGCTCAAGTAGAATGGGAGGGTGGTGCTGCCGTTGGAAATTATGTTTTTTCTAGTTTGTTACCTTTTCAAATGAATCAACTTACATCAGCTTCAGCTTTTTCAAAATCCTTACAATTGGAAAACAGTTTAATTAATAAAGCACCTTTTTTATGGCAACATTTTAAAGGCAGGGTAGTGCAATTTGACACACCGGTATTTAATAAAGCCATTGCAAAGCTAATGGATTTTAATGTGCCTCAGCAAGAAGCTACTGCCTTCATATATCAATTACCTCTAAATGAAAAAGTAGCCTTGGTAGAGTATACTATATTTTCAGAAAATGTTTTGGCTACTACCGAATATGATAAAGTGTTGGATACTTATTTAGCAAAAGAGTTCTCCGGGGCAACTTATACAATTACACACGAAGAAATTGGCGCTATTCCAATGACGCAAATTGAATTCGCTACTATGCAAGCCCCTATTTATACAATTGGGGCATTAGGTGCTGCCATTAAAGCAAGTACAGGCTATGCTTTTCAGTTTATTCAGCAGCAATGTAAAAATATTGTAGCGCAATTAGAAAAGGGAATACCTATTCAAACCAATATACATACTACAAGACATCAATTTTATGATGCTGTATTACTTCATATTTTATTTAACCATAAAATGGAGGGTGCTGAAATATTTAAACGCATTTTTGCCAAGAATAAAGCCGCAACGGTATTTAAATTCTTATCCAATACCTCTACTATACTGGAGGATATAAAAATTATGCGTTCACTTCCTACCAGTATATTTTTACCTGCAGCCATTAAGGTGCTATTGCGGCGGGCGTAGAGGGTTATTTTATATCCTAAGACCTTTGAAATTTATTTTTCACTAATTTTGTTTTATTCAGCCACGTAGTACAATGGATAGTACATGAGTTTCCGAAGCTCTTAATCCAGGTTCGATTCCCGGCGTGGCTACTTCTTAAATTATTTATTTTCGAAATAAGGTATTTCGTCGTTAGATACCGACTCCTTTTCTTGCCAATAAGCAAGGGATACAATACGTCCATCTGCTGTTTTTAACTGACGGCCAAAAATGGCATTGGTTGCGTTAAAACATAAATCGGTTACACCTATTGTAAAGGTGGTAGGAGCGGGAGGAACTATTGGAGCCGCAGATTCCGCGGGTGTTGCTTTTGGAGCAGGGCTGTCTACCACCACTACTTCGTATTTATTGAATTCTAATAATGTTTTTAAAAACTGTACACGTTCAGGACTTGCATTTTTTTCTACAATAGCACATTTTGTTGTACCTAAATCTTCAAATTCGTGGTTCTTATTAATTGCCATAATACTTTATTTAAATACCAATACTTAATGAGTAAATATAATCGTACACCAAACTTGCTAAACCTGTAATAATAATACCAGCCATACATATATACATGGCAAGCTGTGAAATTTTAGGAATGCTTAATTTTTGAATAGGTGCTTCATTCTCCTCCATGAATATAGCCTTAACCACTTTTAAGTAGTAAAAGAAAGATACCACCATATTCAAAGAAGCAAATATAATTAAGCCGTAATTATTTTTAGCAGCACCTGCCATCATTAAAAATAGTTTTCCAAAAAAACCAGCTGTAGGGGGCACCCCTGCTAATGAAAATAAAGCAATGGTTAATACCCAAGATAAAAAAGGATTGGTTTTATAAAAGCCTTTAAAATCAGAAATATTTTCTTTACCTGCTAAGGCACTTACTACCGATACTACACCAAATGCTGCTAGGTTAGAGAATACATAAATTAATACAAAGTATACTAGTGAGGCAGATCCAGCTTGAGAGCTTCCTGAAATACCAATTAATATAAATCCTACTTGTGCAATAGAAGAAAAGGCAAGGAAGCGTTTAAAATTATCCTGTCTTAGGGCGAATAAATTACCAATTAAAATAGTAGCAATGGACAATACCACTAATACACTATACCACACGCTAGCAATTGGGGTAAATACTTTATATAAAATAGAATTGAAAGTGAATAGCACTGCTGCTTTAGACACTACCGATAAAAAAGCAGTGACTGCTACTGGTGAGCCTTCATATACATCGGCTGTCCATAGGTGAAAAGGAACCGCCGATATTTTAAAGGCAAAACCAGACACTAATAATATAAATGCAAATATTTGCATGGGGTTATTAGTTATATGTGCCGTTAAGACATCGAAGCTTAGTGTACCTGTTGTGCCATATAAAAAAGAAATACCCATTAATAAGATACCTGAAGAAAAGGCAGAAGATAAAATTAATTTCATAGCAGCCTCGGATGACTTTCTTTTAGCTAAATCGAAATTAGCTGCAGCAGCCAAAGGAATGGTAGACATTTCAAGGCCTAAGTAGAACATTAATAAATTACCACTTGAAATCATAAAGAACATACCTAATAAAGAGGTGAAGATTAATAAATAAAATTCAGCTAACTGCTTGTGGTTTTTCAGCCATGCATAAGACTGCATGGAAATAATTAATAAGGCTAGATTTAATATATTTTTCTCAAGGACTATAAAGGCATTGGCGGTGAACATGCCATTGAAAATACCTCCTTCAGTCATGCCAAATAAACCTGCCGCTAAATTAACAACCAATAAACTATTAATTAAATTTAGAACGCTCTCGTTACTTCTTTCTTTACCAATTTTTATAAATAGT
>RFVO01000032.1 GCA_009928005.1 Chitinophagia bacterium
GTTTCGGTCATAACCAAGTACAACGCCTTCTTTTAAGGCAAGTACATTACAGGAATCTGTCCATTGTTCTCTGGCATTATAAGGGAATTCATTATTGCCAGAATAAATAAATTGGGCGCCTTTTTTGCAACCAAAATCTTCTCTACTTATATCATCTAATAGTTGTTCTAAATCGTTAAAGATGGTCGGGCTGTTTTGTTTGGCTCTTTCAAATTTCCAAATAGTCACCAATTCTTTTTGTGTGCTTTTAAAGAATTGGCTTACTTGATTATTTTGTTTGTCTTGTATGCCTTCTTTAGAAAAATTACCTAATATCACCCAGGTGTCTTTTTTTACTTGGGTAAATATGGTATCAATATGCATGTAGTCTCTTTTCTTGGGAATTTTGACAATGCTAATTTTTTCTACCAGTGCCTTACTAAATAAAATTTCTGTGAGTTGAATGGCCGCACTCATACTGGTTCTTTCACTTACTCCTATAATTACATGCTGGGGTGAGATCATCATAATGTCGCCTCCTTCAAGGGTTACTTTATCCTCATTTTCTTTTTCGTTTAAAAGTGCAATGGGATCCTTTTGAGAAAGTTCAATTATAGAAGAACTACTACTTTTAAATAAAGGATGATAATGAAATAGATATTTTGCAAACAAAGCTTCTCTTTTTCTGGCTAGTTTGGCGGGCTTGTTTAAAATTAAATGATCCTTGATAACAATACCAATATCTCTAGTAAAAATAAAATTAGGAATAGGGGGGAAGACAAGTTCGTTTTGGCTATTAACACCCGATAGAAAGGTAGAAGCAAGTTTGGTTGGGGTATAGTTTTTTAAATCTTCTTGAAGTTGATAGCTACAACCCTCAATAGCTGCCACCGCTGCAATCAACTGGTTTTTAATATCGGTATCATTTAAAATACTTGCTAATAACCATTCTATTTCTAATACTTTTTCAGAAGCGTGAAAATTAGGATGACCTGGTTTGTAAAAACCACGATCGTTTTTAGGGTCGTCAATAACACTCATACCTGCTTTCATTTTTTCAGGGTCTAAAAAGTAAAGCAGAAGTTTGGTATAATAATCATATTCGTTTTCACGTATACTTTTTAAATGAACAATATCTTCAAATAACCAATCCTGAGCTTTAGAGGGTATGACTTTTCCTAAGCCTTTGTCGGGACTGTGAACGAGTAATCTTTTAAGCTCACCAATTTCTGAATGAACTGATAATATATTTTGTTTCATTTCTTATAAAATTTTATATATCTACGCAATAACTATGCAATAATGATAATCAATGAATGGAACCACAAAAACCTTTAAAAAGTATTTAAAGGCGTATGAAATAATTAACTGGAATCGAAAAGTAATTTGAGTGAAGCTAGTGGTCGGGCATGGGATTTAAGCCAGCGTATATCCAGGCAAAATGATAAGGACTTTTACTATGTTTATATAAATGCATCACAATGTAAATCTAACTCTTTTTATTTGCTTTCAAGTATTAATAAATCGTTAAAAGCAATCTCATATTCCTTGTTCATAGACCTGATTAATGCGTTTTTATCCTGGTAGCTTTTTTCTACAATATGCATTTTAGCGGGGTCGGTATAAATAGCGGGGTTGGCCATTTCTAATTCAATTGCTGCTTTTTCTGTATGTAAGGTTTCTATATTATGCTCAATTTGTGCTATGACTTTTTGTAATTTTTGAATTTGTTTTTGTAAGTCTTTATTAATGGCTTGAGGCTTTATTTCTTCTTGCGAAACAAGTTCTTGTTTAGCTTGTTTTCGAGAGTCTTTAGATCCTGCAATTTTACTAGGTTCTGTTAGTTGTGATTTTTGCTTTGCCATTCTTTCTTTCCACTCTAACCATTCTTTATAATCTCCTTTGAATTCAATAATTTTTTCATCTTCAATTTCCCAAATTTTATTAGCAGTCTTTGAAATAAAATAACGGTCGTGGCTTACTAGTATAATAGTACCATCATATTTAGTGAGCGCTTCAGCCAATAATTCGACGGTTACCATATCTAAGTGGTTGGTAGGTTCATCTAGCATTAAGAAATTGGCCTTGCTAATAATAGTTTTAGTAAGGGCAACTCTTGCTTTTTCTCCTCCACTTAATACTTTAATTTTTTTATCAATCTCATCACCCCCAAACAAGAAACAACCTAATAAGGCACGTAATTCTAATTCAGTATTTTTGGTACCGCATTCTTGTACCTCTTTTAAAATTGTATTATTTAAATTCAAAGACTCTAATTGATGTTGTGCATAAAAACTCTCTTCTACATTATGTCCCCAAACCCTTTCGCCATCAAATTTTTCCATACCTGCCACAATTCTTAGTAGGGTAGACTTTCCTTTGCCATTCGCACCAATGAGTGCAATTTTATCGCCTCTTTCAATTTCAGCAAAAGCGTTGTCTAAAATTTGAACATTCGGGAAACTCTTACTAATACCTTTTAAATCAACCAATACTTTACCTGGTGTTTTATCTACTGCAAAATTGATTCTAATTTTAGGTCTCTCAATTTTAACATCTTCAATCACCTCTAATTTATCTAATCGCTTTTGAATAGATTGGGCCTGTGCAGCTTTAGAAGCCTTGGCTTTAAACCTTTCAATAAACTTTTCTTGTTGTTTAATATAGTCTTGTTGATTCTCAAAAGCGCGTTGTTGTATTTCTACTCTTTGTTCTTTTTCAATTTCGTAATGCTCATAATCGCCCGTGTAAAAATGTAATTGTTGTTGGTAAACTTCTACAATTTTATTCACCATCTTATTTAAGAAGTATTTATCGTGACTTACAATTACCACACTGCCTTTATAATGCAATAAATATTTTTCTAACCATTCGATACTTGGCAAGTCTAAGTGGTTGGTAGGCTCATCTAATAATAATACATCGGGTTGTTGCAAAATCATTTTAGCTAGTAGTACGCGCATTCTCCAACCTCCACTAAATTCTTTATAGGGACGAGTTAAGTCTTTAATCGCAAAACCTAGTCCGTGTAAAACTTCTTCAGCTTTATGGTTAATATTATAGCCATCTAGTAAATCAATTTCGTGTAATGCATCGGTATATTTAATAAGCAAATCATTGTCTTCAGCATTGGCTTCTAATTCTTTGCCTAGTTGTTCTATTTCTTTTTCAAGCTCTCGTACTCTTTCAAAAGCACCTAAGGCCACTTCGGTAATAGATTCGTTAGTATCAAAACTTAATAAGTCTTGGTGTAAATAACCAATGGTGGTGTCTCTTCCTTTTTCAACAGTTCCTTTGCTGGGGGTGAGTTGTCCTACCAATATTTTCAATAAGGTAGACTTTCCTGTACCATTATAACCAATTAAACCAATGCGTTCACCTGCTTGGATGGACCAATTCGCCTCACTCACAATTACTCTTGCCCCAAACTCAAATGTCACATTCTGTAAACCTATTAGCATATTTTTTAATTCAGACCGCAAAGTTAGCAAGTTGGACAATCTAATTATGCATAAATTTGGAAAAAGATTTTATGAAACCCTTTTTCTTTATCCTTTTTACCTTTTTTGTGATAGCCTGTGATAGTAGTGAAGAGCCTGCGGTAAATAAACAGTTATGGACCTTTAGCCCTCAGAATAACCAAACAAACTTTGATAAAGCCCTATTGCCATTATTAAATAATTATCAAGAATTATTAAAAGGGGTAGCAGCAGAAGATACTGCTTATATTTTTAATGCGGCAAAAACACTTATACAATTAACCGATTCTTTCCCTGCATCTTCCATCATTTTCAAGGATAGTTTATTACATCAGCAGGCGAAACAATCTCTCAATAATATAAATGCTGAATTACAAGGCCTTATTGCCGAGCAAAGTTTGCCAGCTTTAAAAATGGACGCGCATATGGTATCTATTCAGTTTTTGAATTTACTAGCCACAGTAGGTTATCTTGAAAAGAATATTTATGTATTTAATGTGCAAGATGAAAAAATTGAAGATGGGATGATTTGGTTTGGGTGGAATAAGACCAGTAATGATCCTTATCATTCAAATAGAAAAGTTGAAATAGTTGCGCAGCAGTTATTGCAAGAATAAAATTATTGGCTTAAGTTTTTCTGTTCAAAAATTATCATGGCATTCACACTTAATGTAGAGGTAATGTAAAGTTCTTGTCTACTGTTTCCATCTTTTACCACCATGAGTGCGGTATTGGGTGGCACCGTACCTAAATTATGTGCAACTATTATAATTTCATGACGATTATTGTCTTTATTGAAATTGACCTCAAAATGAGTGGCCTTGTAGCTTAGCCTTTTATTTTCTAGCAATAGAACTTTGTTATCAAAAATCATGATGGTATCATTGTCAATAGTACCATTATCGTATAAGTCTATACTAATGGAAGGGCTATTGACAATTACTTGTTTTACTAATTTATTTTCTCTGCCTACTAAAACCCAAGGGAGTATTTGCCCTGCAGACTTAGTGGCGTTAGTACTTGTGTTTGCAATAGTTTCGTTTATAGCAGCTGCTTTAGTATTCTCTTGTAAAGCATTCGTCGCAACATTTATTGGGGAAGTAGCAGTTTGAATAGAATTATTTTGTATTGAAGTAGTTTGTATAGAACTTACTTGTGTAGGGTTTGACTTAATTGTCGTATTTATATTTCTAGTTGTATTTGACTTTGTGGTATTCGTTTGATTTGTTTTAGTAAGAACTTGTTTAACAATTTCAGTTTTTTTATCAGTTTTAGTTTTAATAATGTTTTGAAGAGAAGTATTTTTCGCAACTTTTTCTTTTTCAATTATTTTATTTTCACTAACAGTTTTAAGGGCTCCTGTTTTAGTACTAAACTCTTTTACAATGGGGCCTTCTTTTTCTAAGTATACTTTTCCTCCGCCACAATCTTTTCCAGAGAATTCGTTGGAAGCGGTATAAGTACCTTCTAAAATTTCAAAACCCCTTACTTTTCGATAGGTTAAAAAGTTTGACATTAAGCAGGCTTCAAAATTCCCCACCAATTTCTTTTTATCAAAACTTGTCTCAGTAATACTTACTAATTCTGTATTTTCAGAATGTATTCCTGTAGCTAAAGCATTGGCGGTAAAATTATTTGAAATTTTAGAGTAGGTGCTAGCCGTAAGTGTATGGTCAGGCTTTTCTTTAATGATAATTTCATAGGTAATAATTTTACCATCGAGGTCGCTACTGGGTGTAAAATAACCTTTCCATTTTCCACTAAGTTCTTGGCCCATAACCAGCGCGGGTAAGCAAAAGGATAGTAATAAATATATTAGTTGGCGCATATTACAAAGCTATGTATAAAATATGAACCTCATTTGTTACCTTTGCAGATATATATTATAGATAAAAAACATGGTTCAAATTCAATTTCCAGACGGCGCGGTGAGATCCTACGAAAAGGGGATTACAGCATTAGGTATCGCTAAATCCATTAGTGAAGGATTGGCAAAGAAAGTATTAGCGGCCTCAGTAAATGGGGAAGTATATGATGCTACGCGTGCAATCAATGAAGACGCATCCTTAAAATTATTAACTTGGGACGACGCCGATGGTAAAAATACTTTCTGGCATTCTTCTGCGCATTTATTAGCGGAAGCTGTTGAAATGCAATTTCCTGGTGCCAAATTTTGGGTAGGCCCTGCACTAGAGAAAGGCTTTTATTATGATATCGATTTAGGAGATAAAACCATTAGAGAAGAAGATGTTTTATCGCTTGAAAAAAAGATGAATGAATTAGCAAAACAGGCTAACGCATACATTCGTAAAGAAATGTCTAAGGCAGAAGCTATTGCTTATTTCACTGAGAAGAAAGATGAATACAAGTTAGATTTATTATCTGGCTTAGAGGATGGTAACATTACTTTTTATACTCAAGGTGCTTTTACCGATTTATGCCGCGGGCCACATATTCCCAATACTTCCTTTATTAAAGCCATTAAAATTACCAATATTGCAGGAGCTTTTTGGAAAGGCGATGAAAAAAATAAAATGTTGACAAGAGTATATGGAATTACTTTCCCGAATCAAAAAGAATTGGATGAATATTTATTGCTTTTAGAAGAAGCCAAAAAAAGAGATCACAGAAAACTTGGTAAAGAATTGGGTATTTATACGATGGATGATGATGTAGGGCCTGGTCTTCCTTTATGGATGCCCAACGGAACAATTATTATTGAAGAATTAGAAAATTTAGCCAAACAAACAGAAGAGGAGGCAGGCTACAAAAGAGTAGTGACGCCACATATAGCGAAAGAGAGTATGTATATTAAGAGTGGTCACCTGCCTTATTATCAAGATAGTATGTTCCCTCCGATGGAATTAGATGGCACTAAATATTATTTAAAAGCAATGAACTGTCCGCATCATCATAAAATTTTTGATGCAGAACCTAAGAGCTATAAAGATATGCCACTTCGTTTAGCTGAATATGGAACTTGTTATAGATATGAACAAAGCGGAGAATTATTTGGACTTATGCGTGTGCGTTGTTTACATATGAATGATGCGCATATTTATTGTACTAAGGAACAATTTGCTCAAGAGTTCAGAGCAGTGAATGACATGTATCTAAAGTATTTCAAAATATTTGGGATTGATAAATACGTCATGCGTTTAAGTTTACATGATCCTAAAAAATTAGGTCAAAAATATATTAATGAACCTGCGCTTTGGTTAGAAACTGAAGCGATGGTGCGTTCGGTATTAATTGAAACAGGAACACCTTTTATTGAAGTGCAAGACGAAGGCGCTTTCTACGGACCAAAAATTGATGTTCAAATTTGGAGTATCATTGGAAGAGAATTTACTTTAGCCACCAACCAAGTCGACTTTGCTCAAGGCAAAAGATTCAATTTAAATTTCACTAATAAAGACAACGAACCTGAAACACCATTAATAATTCATCGAGCACCTTTAGGGACACATGAACGTTTTATTGGATTTTTATTAGAGCACTATGCAGGTAAGTTTCCCGTTTGGTTAGCACCATTGCAAGTGAAAATTTTACCAATTAGTGAAAAGTTTATGCCTTATGCTGAACAAATACTTGCACAGTTTAAAAAAGCAGGATTGCGCGTGGAAATTGATGACAGAAATGAAAAAATTGGGAAAAAAATTAGAGATACTGAAATTATGAAAGTGCCATATATGTTGGTAATTGGCGAGAAAGAAGTGGCTGAGAATAAATTATCTGTAAGACGTCAAGGGAAAGGGGATTTAGGTATGCTAGACAAGGATTTATTTCTAGATCAGGTACTTGAAGAAATCAAAGAAAGATTAGCTCCTATATCATAACAATGACTATCTTTACAAAACTTAATAAACGTTTAATTACTTAATGGCATTACCGAACAGAGGACCCAGATTTAACCCAAGGTTTCAAAGACAACAAGAACCAGAACATCGAATTAATGATCGAATTCGAGTACCACAAATCAGATTGGTAGGAGACAACATTACAGTGGGTGTTTACAATACACAAGATGCGTTGAAAATAGCTGCGGACCAAGGTTTGGACCTAGTGGAGATTTCTCCAACTGCCGATCCTCCAGTATGTAAAGTCATTGATTATAAGAAGTTTCTTTACGAAAAAAAGCGTAAGGAAAAAGAGATGAAGGCGAACTCAAAACAATCTGAGATTAAAGAAATTCGTTTTACACCAGGTACCGATGACCACGATTTTGATTTCAAGGCAAAACACGCAGAAAAATTTTTACAAGACGGAAATAAGGTGAAAGCCTATGTTCAATTTAAAGGTAGAGCCATTATGTTTCAGGACAGAGGTCAACTTCTTTTATTGAAATTTGCGGAGCGTTTAGCTGAGGCGGGAACTTTGGAAAGTATGCCTAAATTAGAAGGTAAGAGAATGTTTGCCATTTTTCAACCTAAAGCAGGTGGTAAAAAGAAGTCAAGTTCTTAGTTTAGATATTGCATCTTTAATGATTTAAGTGATTGATTTTCAATCTATTTATACAATGAGTCATCCCATTACATGGAATGGCTCATTTTTTTTGCCATCTCGTCATTTGCACGTACCTTCGCCATCCATTTCCCACAAGGCTCAACAAGTGCACTGCCTGAGCAGCGCCGCCAGTAGGGAGTAATCGTAAAGATTATATAATGCCAAAAGTTAAAACTAACTCGAGCGCGAAAAAGCGTTTCAAAGTTACTGGAACCGGTGAAATCACCTTCCAAAAAGCCTTCAAAAGACACATTCTTACCAAAAAATCTACAAAGCGCAAAAGAGCAATGAGAAAAAAAGGACTTGTTGGGTCAACTAACAAAGACTTCGTTCTACGTTTGTTAAGACTAAAAGGATAAATTAAAAGAAAAGTCAACATCAAACCAATAAAGGTTTATTTAAACAAAATTTAATTCATCGGATCCCATCATCAATTTGATCAACAGGATTCAAAAAAAATATTAATTATGCCACGTTCAAAAAATGCCGTTGCATCTAGAGCAAGAAGAAAAAAAATATTAGAACAAGCAAAAGGTTTTTATGGTAAACGTAAAAACGTTTATACCGTTGCCAAAAACGTATTAGAGAAAGGTTTAACTTATAGCTATGTAGGTCGTAAGTTGAAAAAGCGTGAGTACCGTACTTTATGGATTGCTCGTATTAATGCAGCAGTTCGTGAAGAAGGTCTTACATACAGCCAATTCATTAACCTTTTAGCAAAGAAAGGATCTGATTTAAACCGTAAAGTTTTAGCAGACTTAGCCATGAATGAGCCAGCAAGCTTCAAAGCCTTGGTTCAATCGGTAAAGTAGTTTGGCTAATTTCTCGCCTTTTATAATATATAAAGGCTCGAAATTTTCCATCTTATGATTTTAAATTCCCCCCGACTATTAGGGGGGAATTTGTTTTTTAGTAGGTTTTCACCCTCTATAAATATGTTGGTCGTTTCTGACCAAAATTTCCGTCCCTAATATCCGTTCAAAGAACTATTTTTGTTCTCTAAAAATAACAAGCTAACCCTGTTTTAAAATGAATAATACCTACACCTCGTTGGTTAATCAAACCTTTCATTTTCCCCAAGAAGGTTTTGAAGTAGATGATAATGGTTATTTAGAATTTAATGGATTAGATCTTAAAGCCATTATTGAAAAACATGGCACTCCATTGAAGTTAACTTATTTACCTAAAATAGGTATGCAAATTAAAAAAGCCAAGAAAATGTTTGCGGCTGCTTTTAAAAAACATAAATACGAGGGAGATTATTTTTACTGTTATTGCACTAAGAGCTCACATTTTTCATTTATTGTAGAAGAAGCTTTAGGACATAATGTTCATTTAGAAACTTCTTTTGCATATGATATTGATATTATCAACCAATTGTATAAACGTAGAAAGATAAATAAAGATATTTCTATTATTTGCAATGGCTATAAGCAGAAATTGTACATGAGTAGAATTTCAAAATTAATTAATACCGGTTTTAAGAACGTGATACCAGTATTAGATAATAAAGAAGAATTACAATTTTATAAGCGTAATGCCAAGGAGCCTTTTAAATTAGGTATCAGAGTTGCTTCAGAAGAAGAACCTAGTTTTCCTTTCTATACTTCACGCTTAGGCATAAGAGCAAAGGATATCCTTGAATTTTATGTTGATGAAATTGAGGGATATGAAGAAAAGTTTCAATTAAAAATGTTGCATATCTTTTTAAACAAAGGTATTAAAGACGATATTTATTATTGGTCTGAATTAAACAAGATCATTAACTTATATTGCCAGCTAAAAAAAATATGTCCTGAATTAGATTCTATAAATATAGGCGGTGGTTTCCCTATTAAACATTCATTAGGATTTGAATATGATTACCAGTTCATGATTAATGAAATTGTATTGAATATTAAGAAGGCATGTAAGAAAGCAAGAGTGCCCATGCCTAATATATATACCGAGTTTGGAAGTTTCACAGTAGGTGAGAGTATGGCGCATATTTATAAGGTACTTGCTGAAAAGAAACAAAACGATAGAGAGTGTTGGTATATGATTGACTCTTCTTTTATTACCACACTGCCAGATACCTGGGGCATTGGAGAGAAATTTTTGATGTTGCCAGTTAATAAATGGGAGAATGATTATCAGCGTGTGGTTTTAGGAGGACTTACTTGCGATAGTCATGATTATTATGATTCAGAAGAACATATTAATGAAGTATTCTTACCAAAATTGAAAAATGATTTATTAGAAGATAAAGCCGAGGAGAATAATGAACCATTGTATGTCGGATTTTTTCACACAGGGGCATATCAAGACCAAATTAGTGGCTATGGTGGTATTAAACATTGCTTAATACCTTCTCCAAAGCATGTTATTGTTGAAAAAGATGCTAAAACGGGGAAGTTGGTTGACTGGGTTTATGCAAAAGAACAAACCGCTCAATCTATGCTCAAGATACTGGGTTATTTAAGATAAAATAAAAAAAGCCCTCCGAATTATTGGGGGGCTTTTTAGTTAAATAAAAATTCGCTGTAATATTAAATTAATTATGTCTTATTTAATATTTATGATTTTTTTAGGCTCTACATTTTCTTCTTTTAATGGAAGGCTAATTGTTAAGATGCCACTATCCATTTTTGCATCTATGGCCTGCGTATTTATTTTATCATCTAGGCTAAAAGTTCTTTTAAAGCTTCTTGTGCTAAATTCTTTCTTAATAAATTTCTCCGTTTTTGTTTCTTTGTTTTCGCTATGTTGATAGCTAATAATTAAGAGACCTTTTTCAATTTGAAGATTAATTTCTTCTTTTTTAATACCAGGCACTTTCAATTCAATGTTAAAACCTTGTTCATGCTCCAAAATATTTACTGGAGGATAATAACTAGGTGTTGCAGGAAAAAAATCATCCATTAAATGGCCAAATAGGAAAGGGCTTTGTTTTAAAGTTGTCATATTTTTTATTTTTAATTTTTTATAAAATTTTGAACAATTATACCTCTGCAAACTCTATTCCAGTCCTAATTTGGTTAATTTATAAGACAATATGGCATATTATCTTATTATTAACTGCCTAAATGTCTTTAAAACAAATTTGTAAGAGATTTTTAAATCACCTAATTTTGACTCAAATAGTAGATGTTATGTACCCTGAAGAGTTTGTTTTACCAATGAAGGCTGAATTAGTTGATAATGGATTTGAAGATCTTACAACAGCAGCTGAAGTGGAAAATGCAGTTAAGAAAGAAGGAACTACATTACTTGTGATTAATTCGGTTTGTGGTTGTGCTGCTGGTGCTTGTAGACCAGGTGTTTTAATGGCAGTAGCCAATGCAACTCAAAAACCAGATCGTATCACAACTAGTTTTGCGGGATTTGATATAGAAGCGGTTAATAAAGTAAGAGAATTACAATTGCCTTATCCTCCTTCTTCTCCAGCAATTTTATTATTTAAAGATGGTCAGTTAGTGAATATGGTGGAAAGACACCAAATTGAAGGTAGACCTGCTCAAGTTATTGCACAGCATTTAATTTCAGTGTTTCAAGAACATTGTAATTAAATTAAAATATTGATAAACGCTTTTTGTTTTTAGATGGGTTAGTAAACACGGCCGCACTTTCTAGTGTGGCCTTTTTTTTTCGTACATTGCATTACCTTATTTATATCATTCTATGTATCCCAATTTATATTATTTAGTCGATGACTTATTTGGTGTTAAATTAAATGGATTAAAGCTAATCAATTCATTTGGTTTTTTTGTAGCCATCGCCTTTGTGGCTTCAGGCTATGTCTTATACCTAGAATTAAAAAGAAAGGAAGCATTAGGGCACTTTACGTCCAAAGAAGAAAAAATTATCATTGGCGCACCAGCTTCTAAAAGCGATTTAATTACCAATTTTATTTTTGGCTATTTATTTGGTTATAAGATAGTTGGAGCCTTTACCATTGAAAATGCTTTAAATAATACACAGTCCTATATTTTATCTTTGGAAGGTAATATGCTGGCCGGTTTATTGATTGGCGCATTAATGGTGTATGTAAAATGGAGAGAAAAAAACAAAGAAAAATTAGATAAGCCTGAAACCAGGATCCTAACTGTATGGCCACATGATAGAGTGGGTGAAGTAGTTTTACAAGCTGCCTTATGGGGGTTTATTGGCGCTAAAATTTTTCATAATTTAGAAAATATAGATGACTTAGTAAAAGATCCCATTGGCTCCCTTATTTCATTTAGTGGATTAACTTTTTATGGGGGATTAATTTTAGCCACCATTGGTGTCATTGTATACATTAGAAAACATAATATTAGTGTTATTCATTTTGCGGATGCAATGTCACCCACTATGTTGTTTGCCTATGCCGCTGGAAGAATTGGTTGTCATGTAAGTGGAGATGGAGATTGGGGTATTCCGAACTTTGCACCAAAACCTTTCGACTGGTTACCAGATTGGACTTGGTCTTCCACCTATGCACATAATGTAGTGAATCAAGGGGTACATATACCAGGATGCGAAGGCAACTATTGCAATGAATTGCCGGTGCCTGTTTTTCCCACTACTTTTTACGAAATCATCATCATGTTTCTATTATTTGCTATCATGTGGTCGGTTAGAAAAAAAATAACACAACCAGGCATACTTACTGGTATCTATTTAATATTTGCAGGAGGAGAAAGGTTTTTTATTGAAAAAATTAGAGTGAATAATAAATACATGTCACTTCCTTTTCAACCCACGCAAGCAGAACTTATTTCTACTTTTTTAATACTGATAGGAATTGTATTTTTGATACAGTCAAAGCGTTGGTTCCCTAAAACTATTGTTAAACCATAAATAATTTTTATGCCGTCATTTGATATTGCTAGCACTGTTGATATTCAGACGTTGGATAATGCAGTAAACATTGTAAAAAAAGAAATCACCAATCGTTTCGATTTTAAAGGTAATCATGTTGTGATTGATTTAAATAAGAAAGATTATATGTTGAAATTAGAATCTGATTCTGAAATGAAAATTCAGCAAATTGTCGATGTCTTAATTAGCAGAGCCATGAAACAAGGCATTGAGGCAAGCGCCTTTGATTTTTCAAAAGATGCCTTTCCTAGTGGTAAAATATTCAAAAAGGACGTTTCTGTGAAAAATGGCCTAAAGCAGGAAGATGCTAAAAAGGTAGTCAAACTTATTAAAGAGAGTGGGCTGAAGGTACAGGCAGCCATAATGGACGATATTGTACGTGTCACAGGCAAGAAAATAGATGATTTACAAGAGGTTATAGCTGCTTGCAGGTCGGGTAATTTGGGACTTCCTTTACAGTTTATAAATATGAAATAAGGGTATTTCCCCCTTTATTCTTTTAAAATTTGGCCACAAACTAGCTTTAAGCTAAATTTGCGTCCTATTAAATAAATTGTACGGCAAAATCCGTACATCCTTAAAAATCATAAATATGAGAGAAGGTATCCATCCAGAAGCGTATCGTTTTGTTGTGTTCAAGGACATGAGTAACGGTATTCAATTCTTAGGCAAATCAACTGCACAAACTAAAGAAACAGTCATGTTTGAAGACGGTAAAGAATATCCAGTTATTAAATTGGAGATTTCTAACACTTCACATCCTTTTTACACTGGTAAAAACATGTTGGTTGACACCGCTGGCCGTATTGATAAATTCAAAAAGCGTTACGCCAAGAAGCAATAAAAGAGAGACCATTAAAAAATATTCTTTTTTATACTTATTCAAACCCTTTCTTACGCAAGTAAGAGAGGGTTTTTTGTCAAAAAAGACTTATCAATTCTTACCTTTGTAATGTAAAAAATCAATTATGCAAACACTTGATATACTTGCTTTTGGAGCCCACCCAGATGATGTGGAATTGGGTTGTGCAGGGGCTTTGTTAGTGGCAGTGTCTGAAGGTAAAAAAGTAGGTATCGTTGATTTAACCAAAGGTGAATTAGGAACAAGGGGTACCAGTTCACAAAGATTAAAGGAGGCTCAATTAGCCTCTCAATTAATGGGTATTGGTGTAAGAGAAAATTTAGGTATGGCAGATGGTTTTTTTGAAAACAATAAAGAAAATCAATTTGCCATTATTGAAACCATAAGAAAATATCAACCTTCTATTATTTTTTGTAATGCACCTGAAGACCGTCACCCAGATCATGGACGCGCTGCTAGCTTAGTAGTAAACGCTGCATTTTTATCGGGCCTTGTTAAAATTCAAACTACTCATAATGGATTGGTGCAAGCACCTTGGAGACCTACTCAAGTTTTTCATTACATTCAATCAAGAAATTTAACCCCCAACTTTGTAATTGATATTAGTCCATTTATGGAAAAGAAGATGGAAGCTATACTGGCACATAGCTCTCAATTTTTCGATCCGAATTCAACAGAGCCTGATACTTTTATTTCAGGTAACTCTTTTTTGGAATTTGTAAAAGGAAGAGCTAAGGAATTAGGGCATCAAATTGGTGTAGAATATGCAGAAGGTTTTATAACTCAAAAGTTGTTAGGTATTCGTAGTTTTGAGGCAATCATTCAAAAGACAACATAGTAATATTTTAACCCTTTTTAATTTTAAATTATGGCCATTGTTAAAGTAGGATTAGTGCAAATGACTTGTGAGGCATCAAAATCTGCCAACACTTTAAAAGCAATTGAAAAAGTAAGAGAGGCAGCTAAAAAAGGGGCAAGCATTATTTGTTTACAAGAATTATTTACTTCACTTTATTTCTGTGATGTAGAAGCTTATGAAAATTTTAAATTAGCAGAACCTATTCCTGGCGAAACAAGTAATACACTTTCTGCTTTAGCCAAAGAATTAGGCGTAGTAATTATTGCTTCTTTATTTGAAAAAAGAGCGGAAGGTTTATACCATAACACTACAGCAGTCTTAGATGCCGATGGTACTTATTTAGGTAAGTATCGTAAAATGCATATCCCGGACGATCCTGCTTATTATGAAAAATTTTATTTCACTCCAGGCGATTTAGGTTATAAAGTTTTCAAAACAAAATTTGCTACAATTGGAGTTTTAATATGTTGGGATCAGTGGTATCCTGAAGCTGCAAGAATTACAACTTTAATGGGTGCTGAAATGTTATTTTATCCAACTGCCATTGGTTGGGCTACTTCGCAAGACGATGCAACAAATAAAGAACAGTACAATGCTTGGCAAACTATACAAAGAAGCCATGCAGTTGCAAATGGTGTTCCTGTCATAAGTGTAAATAGAGTAGGACTAGAGCAGGAAGGTTTAATGAAATTCTGGGGAGGTAGTTTTGTAAGTAATCCCTTTGGTACTTTACTATATGAAGCCTCTCATGATAAAGAAGAAGTTGCTGTTATAGATATTGATACTAAAAAATCAGATAGTTATAGAACACACTGGCCATTCCTTCGTGATCGTAGAATTGATTCTTATGCGCCAATTACTCAAAGATATTTAGACGAAGAAACTGAATAAAATTTTGAAAAATTTATATTATCAAATATATCTATTATTCAAATTTAAGAAAACATATATATAAAATTAAGCTGACACTATTACAACATGATCAACGCCACTCCAAAATCTTTAGGCTATTATTTCCCCGCTGAATTTGCACCACATGATGCTATTTGGTTAAGTTGGCCACATAAAGAAGAAAGTTGGCCAGGTAAAATTGCCAGTATTTATCCTTCCTATACTGAATTTGTAAAAATTGTTTCTCTTACAGAAAAAGTTTGTATAAACGTAGTAGATGAAAAAATGCGCAACTCTGCTCAAAAAATGTTGCAATTAGCAGGCGTTAATATAGAGCGTGTTCATTTTTACTTACATCCTACTAACGATGCCTGGTGTCGTGATCATGGCCCTGCTTTTTTAATAAGAGATAATGCAGTAGATCCTAAAGTCATTATTGATTGGAATATAAATGCATGGGGTGGGAAATATCCTCCTTATGATTTAGATGATGTCATCCCTACGCGTATTGCAGCCGCATTGAATTTACCCGTATTCCATCCGGGTATTATTATGGAAGGAGGCTCTGTCGATTTTAATGGAGCCGGAACAGTGATGACTTCAAAATCTTGTTTATTGAATCCTAATAGAAACCCACATTTGAATCTAGATCAAATTGAAAAATATTTGAGCGACTATTATGGTATAGACCAAGTGTTATGGGTAAGTGATGGTATTGTGGGCGATGATACCGATGGGCATATAGACGATACAGTTCGTTTTGTTAATGAAGACACTGTTATTACAGTAGTGGAGTCTAATGTACTTTCAGCAAATCATGAAATATTGCAGCAGAATTTAAAAGAATTAAAGCAGATGCGTCTTTTGAATGGTAAGCAATTAAATATTGTAGAATTACCTATGCCTGCAGAAGTAATTTACGAAGGTCAAAGTCTGCCTGCATCTTATGCTAATTTTTATATTAGCAATGGACATATTATCGTACCAACATTTAAATGTGATATGGATGATAAAGCTATGCAAATAATTCAGTCTTGTTTTACTACTAGAGAAGTAGTAGGTATTGACTCCACTGATATTATTTGGGGTTTAGGTAGTTTTCATTGCTTAAGCCAGCAAGAGCCAAGTATAGTATCAAAATAAAACCTCAATACTCATGGTATTTTTAAAAAGAACTTCCTTCCATATTGGACTTATTATTTTCATTGTTATGACTACTATTATGGCATGTAATCATTTTCCTTATGCAAAAACAAATCGTGTTTATAAAAAACATAACAAGGAATTAGTGAAATTATTAAAAGAGAATCCAAGTATTCAAACCATTGATCAATTGCCAAAAGCGGAATCATGGGTAGGTACAACCAATTTTGATTTACGTAAACCTAATTTTGTTGTCATTCATCATACTGCACAAAATTCTTGCGAGCAAACTTTAAAAACTTTTACCTTAGAAAGAACCAAGGTGAGTGCGCACTATGTTATTTGTAAAGACGGCACCATACACCATATGTTAAATGATTATATGAGGGCATGGCATGGGGGTATTTCAAAATGGGGCAATAATAGCGACCTTAATTCAAGCTCTATTGGTATTGAACTCGACAATAATGGCTTTGAACCCTTTGACAGCGCACAAATAAATAGTTTGTTATTGTTATTGGCTCAATTAAAAGAAAATTATAAAATTCCTGACGCCAATTTTATTGGCCATGCCGATATTGCACCTAAAAGAAAAGTAGATCCAAATATTCAATTTCCTTGGGCTTTATTAGCCCAAAAAGGATATGGGGTTTGGTTTGAGCCAGATGCAAAATATACCTTGCCTGAATCCATCTCCATTCCTTTTGCTTTGGCCATGGTGGGCTATGATATTAAAGATACTACAGCAGCCTTACTTGCTTTCAAGAGACATTTTAGAACGGATAGTACTGCTGTGGTTACAGAAAATGACCGCTCAGTTTTATACCAATTAATTCAAAATAAATTATCTCACTAACAATTGTTAGTGTAATTTTGTGTCAAATATATTAGGTATGGATTTTAATTTAACAGAGGAGCAGCAAATGATTCAAAGAGCTGCACGTGAATTCGCACAAAAACAATGTTTGCCAGGTGTTATTGAAAGAGATGAATATCAGAAATTTCCCATAGAACAAATGGAGCAATTAGCTGACCTAGGCTTTTTAGGTATGATGGCATCCACTGAGTATGGTGGCGCAGGAATGGACACTATTAGCTATGTAATTGCCATGGAAGAAATAAGTAAAGTAGATGCTAGCGTTTCTGTTTCCATGAGTGTAAATAATAGTTTAGTGTGTTGGGGCTTGGAACATTATGCTACAGAGGAACAAAAGAAAAAATATTTAACACCATTAGCAAAGGGTAAAAAAGATGGCGCATTATATATTGGTGCTTTTTTATTAAGTGAGCCAGAAGCAGGTAGCGATGCTACGCATCAGCATACATCTGCTATTGATAAAGGTGATCATTATTTATTAAATGGAGTAAAAAATTGGATTACCAATGGTTCAACTGCGTCGGTGTATTTGGTTATGGCACAGACAGATGCTTCTAAAGGACCAAAAGGTATTAATGCTTTTATTGTTGAGAAAAATACACCAGGGATTACTGTAGGTGCCAAAGAAAATAAATTAGGGATTAGAGGAAGTGATACCCATGCAATATCTTTCATGGATGTTAAAGTGCCTAAAGAAAATAGAATAGGAGCAGACGGATTTGGATTTTCCTTCGCTATGAAAACTCTAAATGGAGGACGAATAGGTATTGCTGCACAAGCATTAGGTATTGCTAGTGGCGCTTATGAATTAGCATTGGCCTATAGTAAACAAAGACAGTCTTTTGGGAAACCTATTCATGAGCATCAGGCCATACAATTTAAATTAGCTGAAATGGCTACTAGAATTCAATCGGCCAGATTACTTTGTTATCATGCAGCTTGGGAAAAAGACAATGGTTTAGATTATACAACTTCAGCTGCGATGGCGAAATTACATGCTAGTGATACTGCTATGTGGGCTGCCACAGAAGCTGTTCAAATACATGGTGGGTATGGTTTTGTAAAAGAATACCATGTTGAAAGATTAATGCGTGATGCAAAAATTACCCAAATTTATGAAGGCACTAGTGAAATTCAAAAAATGGTCATTGGTAGAAATATAACCAAATAACTTATGCCTGTAAATACTGAAGCCTATCATGCTATTAAAGAAGAACTGCAATCAAAAAATGTGCAGTTGGTGGCTGTAAGTAAAACTAAACCTAATAAAGATATTGAAGCATTGTATGCCTTAGGGCAAAGAAATTTTGGTGAAAATTATGTACAGGAATTAGTAGATAAGGCTGCCAGTTTACCTTCCGATATTCATTGGCATTTTATTGGGCATTTGCAATCCAATAAGGTTAAATTTATTGCCCCTTTTGTATATTTAATTCATGGTGTCGACTCTGAAAAACTTTTAGCAGAGATTAATAAGCAAGCCATTAAGCAAAATAAAATGATTGCTTGTTTACTACAAGTGCATATTGCCACAGAGGAAACCAAATTTGGTTTTGATTCCTCTACTTTAAATGAATTTATTAAAAGTGGAAGACTTTCTAATTATAGAAATGTATTGGTAAAAGGCCTAATGGGTATGGCAAGTTTTACAGATGATCAAGCAATTGTTGAAAAAGAGTTTAGAACTTTAAAAAACATTTATGACCAAACAGCTACTCAGTTAAACAATGTTCATTTTGATACATTGAGTATGGGCATGAGTGGTGACTATGCATTAGCCATTGAAAAGGGTAGTAACCTAGTAAGAATTGGAAGCTTGCTTTTTGGTGCAAGAAATTAATCCTACTTTGTTTTTCCGTAATCAAATACAAGTTGACAGAAAGCTTTCACACCCACTATAAATCCTGATTCATCTAAATAAAAATCAGGAGTATGATGAGGGCCAGCTTTTTTAGGGTCTATACCTTTTGGCATACCTCCCACATTGAAAAAGAAACTTGGTGCTTTTGCAGCATAAAAAGAAAAATCTTCTGCACCAGTTACCCAGGTTGATTCAGAAACATTTTCGTCACCTGCTGCTTTTATTAAAGAAGGTAAAGTTTTTTTCACAAGTGCAGGGTCGTTATATGTTACTAAAGTTTTAGTATCAATTGTCACATCTGCAGTAGCGCCACTACTTTGTGCAATAGTTTGTGCAGTGTGTTTAATTCTCTCATGTACTTCTTCTTGCATTTTGGAATCAAGAGTTCTAATGGTTCCTGTCATTTCAGCTGTTTCAGGAATAATATTAGAACGTACACCACTATTAATGGTACCTACTGTAATGACAAGTGGTGCCTTGGTTAAATCCATTTGACGACTTACAATATGTTGTAAACCTTCAATAATTTGTGCACTTGCAGAAATGGGGTCTACGCCGCCCCAAGGTTGTGAACCATGGCTTCCTTTACCATTAACCTTAATAGTAAACCAATCAGAAGAAGCCATAAAAGAGCCTGATTTATATTTAATGGTACCTACTGGTGTTTGGGAAGAAATATGTATACCAAATACAGCTTCTACTTTTGGATTGTCTAAAGCACCTTCTTTTATCATAAGAGGTGCTCCACCTTCTTCATTAGCGGGAGGGCCTTCTTCAGCAGGTTGAAATAAAAAGACAATAGTACCTGGTACTTCTTTTTGCATGTTACTTAACATTTTAGCAGTAGCCATTAACATTGCTGTATGAGAATCATGTCCACAAGCATGCATTACACTAACTTTTTGGCCATTATAGTCGGTAGTTACTTTTGAGGCAAAAGGGATGGCAACTCTTTCATATACAGGTAAGGCGTCAATGTCAGCTCTTAAAGCAATCACAGCACCGGGTTTGCCACCTTTTAAAACTGCCACCACACCTGTTTTTGCAACAGGGTATCTTACTTCCACATTAGGAAGCGTTTTTAAAAAATCTGCGATGTATTTCCCTGTATTCACTTCTCTGTTAGAAAGTTCAGGAAATTCATGAAAATGCCTTCTCCATGCAATAAGTTCTGGCTCTACTTCTTTTAATAAAGTAGTATAATTTTTTGGTAAGTCTTGCGCAATACAAGATAGGGTGACAAGTACCAATAAGGAAAGGAAAATTTTACGCATTTTATTTTGTTTTACTTTTGTTATATTATTTTCAATTTCGTATTTTACCCATCGGCTACTACAGGTGTGT
>RFVO01000033.1 GCA_009928005.1 Chitinophagia bacterium
ACATAATACTTAGTGTTATTCACAGATACAAAAGGGGATGCAGCAGTTGGTGAGCTAAATCCGTTACTCTGATAACCACTTATATAATTAAACTGATTAGAAAAGTTAGAAGTTAGGTTATAACCAAAACTAATAGTTGGATAAAAACTTGCCTTGGCTACTAAAGTGTTTTTTTGCGCTGCCTTTACTCTAAATGATGCTGCTTTTACATTAGGTAAGTTCTGTGAAGCAAAATTAAATACATAGTCGGGTTGTAAATCGGCAAAAGATTGTAATTTAATTTGATCAACCGGTTGTGCCACGATATCAAAATTCTTAGAAGCATCTAAGTTTAATAAGGCCATTAAGTTTAATTTACTTTGTTGTACATTAGAAATGGCAGAAATATAGCTACTGCTGTCATTCGCTAATTGTGTTTCTAATTCTAATAAATTTAATTCTGGCAATAAGCCTACCTCTACTCTCTTACTTGTGGCTACTAATTGTTCCTTTGTTTGTTGTATTTGAATTTTTGCAATTTCAGTTTGTTCGATAGCCGATAATATTTGCAAATAGAAAGTAGCTACATTTAATGAAATATCATTGGCTATAGTTTGCTTATCTGTTTCACTTGCATACCAACTTAAATTACTTGCTTCAGCACTGTTTTTTAATCTGCCTGCATTAAATAATTGCATACCTCCATTCACTCCAAAATTATTGTACAAAAATTGAGTATTGGTAAAACCATTAGTGGTAGGATCAATTGAACGACCTAGTCTTAAACCCATACCTGAGGAACCACTTAAAGTGGGTAGCCTATTAGACTTGGCTAAATCGGCTTGTAATTTTGCTAATCTTGCTTGCACATCTGCTTGTTGCACGGAAATATTATGCTGAATGGCATAGTCCACACAAGATCTTAGGTCCCACTGTGCAGGTTCTTGTGCCATCAAGCTAATGGAAGAGAAAAATAAGCTTATTGTTATTATGTATTTCATGTATTGTATTGTTAGAACTCTTTTTACAGTACAAAAATACTACATAAAGGGCTAGTTCAGTAATTTTTAGACAGACGGAAAAGGCAAGCGCTGAACAGCAATTAGTAACGATGAAAGGCTATAAATTAGCTTTTTTGACATAAATAAAGAGAAGATGCCAATAAAATGGGGTTTGAGGAATAGAAATTGAACCCTTATTATTTAGAAGGCTTGTAATAAAAGATTCTATATAATAACAAGACAATACATAATAATATAATGGCTGTTAATGCAGAATAAGGTTTATCAATAACTACTGCACAAGCTACTAAAGCATAGGATAGTACAAAAACTAAGCAGAAAATAGGTGTCCATTTTCTTAAAGCCCCCGTAACGGTGGCATCGCCTTGTTTTTTCCTTCTTAATATTAATAAGGTAGCAGCTGAGGTACTCATACCCATACAATCTAAAAAAATACTAAAGCTTAATACATCGTCTACCCCTTTACCAAAAAAAGTAACTAGTATTGTAGTAATGGCAAAAACTGTTAAGCCAGGCACTAAGGCATCAGTTCTAGGATGTTTTTTTTGAAAAATGGCAGGGAGTACTTTATCCTCACTCATGGCAAACATCACACGAGGGTTACTCATTAATATTACATTTACATAGGCAAGCACACTTAAGACCATGGCAAAATCAAAAACCTTAGCCCCGAATTTTCCAAACCAAGCTTCAAATAATAAAGAACCAATAGCATTGGCATTTTTCATTTGATCAAATCCAATGACTTTAATATAAGTGTAGTTGATGGCTAAATATAAAAATAGTACTACTAGTATTCCAACCACAATTCCTCTTTGCATGGTCTTAGCCGATTTTACTTCCGAACCAAAATTGATAGTTTGTTGATACCCACCGTAAGTAAAAAAAACAGAAACTAAACTTACTAATAGTAAAAGTGCCCCGTTAGTTCCATCATAGGTATAAATTTTTCCCTCGTTTATTCCATGAGGAGGAACAGTAACACCTTTAAACAAAGAAGAAATTAATAAAACAATTAAAGAGATTTTTACCACAGTTAAAATATTCTGTGTTCGACTGCTTGTTTTTAAACCCAGTAAATTAACAATGTAAAAAAGTCCGACAGAAACAGAAGCTACAATAATATTAAATAAAGTGCCTGAAGGTTGTCCAAATAATAAATCACTTACATAGTCAGCGCCAATTAAAGCCACAACCGCTAGTGAAGCTGCATTACTAATTAATATTAAAACGTTAATGGTAAAACCTACCCCTGGATGATAACAATGAGCAAATACTTTATAGTAGCCACCCATTACTGGAAGTCTTTGCCCAATTTCAGCATATGTAAGTGCTCCAAATAAAGCAATTAAACCTCCAATTAACCAAGCGCTAAAAAAAATAAGAGGTGTGCCCGATTTTGCTGCAATAGTAGCAGGGGTTTTAAAAATACCCATACCAATGACCAAACTCACCACAATCATGGTAAGGCTAAAAAAATTAATGCCTTGCTTTTCTTTCATATCTAGTCAATGAATTATAAATATAATAAAAATGGCCTAGTTTTCAACAGCCCGTTAGTAATTAAAAAAATAGAGAGCGCTATTAATACTAAATTTGTTGAATAATTAGGTTCATTCAAATGATTAAAAGGGAATCCCGTTAAAATCGGGGGCTATTCCCGTAGCTGTGAGTTCGTTGCTACAAAGCAATTGATGCAAAAGTCCACTGAAGCAATTTGGGAAGGACGCATCCTAAAAGAACAAGCCAGAAGACCTGCCTAGTTTAAATAAATCAACAGCTTTCGGGTAAAAAGCAGGGATTGTAAAAAATTAAGTCTTGGGTATAAATACCATCACCCTCCTTAATTTATTATAGTTCTCTTTCTCCAGGAAGCTCATTGTTCACTCAGTAAACTGAAAAAACAAAACAATGAGCCAAAAATTAATCACGCTCTCGGTGTGTCTAATCACCACCACTTTTCTCTTTGGACAAAAAGAAAATTCAACTATTTTAAAAGACCCACTAATAAAAAGAGTGGACTCTTCTATTAGTTTAGAAGAAGTTATTGTGACTGCTAACAAGCTGGAACAGAAACAAAATTCTACAGGCAAAGTAGTTACAGTTATTAACGCAGCAACCCTTCAAGCGAATGCAGGAAGAACAATTGCACAAATTTTAAATGAGCAAGCGGGCTTGTACTTACCAGGAAGCTTTAGTAATGCTGGAACTGTGCCTAGTATATATATGCGAGGCGCATCCAGTGGTAGAACTTTATTATTAATTGATGGAATGCCAGTGGGCGATCCTTCCATGATTAGCAACGAGTTTGATTTAAACTTAGTACCCTTGAATTTAATTGAGCGTATTGAAATTTTAAAAGGTGCTCAAAGTACTTTGTATGGCTCAGATGCAATTGGAGGTGTTATAAATATTATAACAAAAAATAAATCTATCGCTAATTTTTCAGGCGATTTTAGTACAGGGTCCTATGGTTCTAAAAAATTAAATTTACAACACAGTAATACCATTGGAAAATTAAATTATGCTCTGGGATTTGGAAATGAAGCAGCTACTGGTTTTTCTTCTGCTACAGATATAACAGGTAAAAATAATTTTGATAAAGACGGCTATAAAAATAATAATTGGTTTGCGAATATTAATTATGCCATTAATAAAAACTGGAATTTGAAAGCCTCTACGCATCAAACAAGTTATAACGCAGATATTGATTACGGCGCTTTTAAAGATGATAAAGACGAAAAGTTTAACAATGCCACTAAACTAACCGGACTATTTTTAAAATACAAAAAAGAAAAATCTATTTTTCAATTTCAATATCAATTAAGCACACAGGATCGTCAATATAAAAACGATAGCCTTGATAAAACCTATACTATTTTTGAAGACAATCAGTACACGGGTAAATCGCATTTTGCTGATGCATTTTATTCCACCCCTATTGCTAAAAATATACAATGGATTTTGGGTGGCGATTTTAGATATGGTTCTTACCAGCAAACCTACGTATCTATTAGTGAATATGGGCCTTACAACGATAACTTTAAAGATACTTTTCAATACCAAACTGCCATTTATAGTTCAATATTAATGAATGACGCTTCCAATAAATGGTTACTGGAATTTGGCGGGAGAATGAATAAGCATAACCGTTATGGAAGTAATCAAACTTTTACCATTAGCCCTTCTTATAAATTAAATGCACAAGTTCGATTAATGGCAAGTACCTCTACAGGATACAAAGCTCCTTCCTTATATCAATTAAGTTATAATGAAGATTTAAAACCGGAACAATCTTTTAATACAGAATTTGGTATTGAATATAAAACCAATACTGTTTTTGCAAGAGCTGTGTATTATTATAGAACCATTGATAATGGTATTGACTATAATTATATTGATTATAATTTCTTTAATTATATTAGGCAAAAAGTAAATGGCACAGAACTTGAATTGAATTGGAAGGCGAATGAAAAAAATAATATTTCATTGAACTATACTTTAATGAATGGACAAGAAACGAATCAAAATAGAGTAACAACTACCGATACTATTACTTATAACTATTTATTGAAACGACCTAAAAATACAGCAGGCATTCAGTGGAGCTTTGAGCCATTTTCAAAATTTAACGTTAGTATTTCAGCTAGGTATATTAGTAAGCGCTACGATGTAGGCGGATACGCCGCAGAAGATGTTAGTTTAAAAAGCTATACCCTGCTAAATGCTCATATTCAATACAAGTATAATAGGCACATATTACTCTATGCCGACGCACAAAATATTGGCAATACAGTGTTTCAAGAGATTAATGGCTACAATGCCATTGGGCGTATGTTTATGCTAGGATTTAGATGGAGATAATTTACCTATAACCAGCCAATTTAAAAAAGCTATGTATCTTCATGCAAAGCTTTTTTATGGAATTTCATATCGATCAACTAGTAACTGTTATTTTCACTTTGTTTGCCGTTATAGATATAGTGGGCTCTATTCCACTATTAATTGCCATGAAAGAAAAATCGGGGGCTATAAAATCGCTTAAAGTGACTTTAATTTCTGGAGCACTTATGATTTTGTTTTTATTTTTAGGCAAACCCTTTTTACAAATATTGGGATTAGATGTAAAGTCCTTTGCGGTGGGTGGTTCTATTGTGATATTTCTATTAGGACTTGAGATGGTATTAGGTCATGAAATTTTCAAAGGCGATAAGAATGCACACTCAGGTGCGGTGGTACCCATTGCCTTCCCCATAATTGCAGGTAGCGGAACACTTACTACTATTATGTCTTTGAAAGCCAACTTTGATGAACTTTATATTGCATTAGGTATACTTATAAACTTAGTTGTTGTTTACGCAGTATTAAAATCTCTTAATATAATAGAAAAACTGCTAGGGCCTGGAGGCTTACTAGCAGTTCGTAAATTTTTTGGAGTCATTCTTTTAGCCATTGCGGTAAAAATATTCTCAAGCAATGTAGGAGCCCTAAGGCGCTAGAAAGAATACCTACAACTTAAAATATAATTTCTACCTACAGCAGAGATACCGCTTGCAAAATACCTGTAGTTAAGGTCTGCTATATTTTCAATTTGAAAACCTACACTTAATTTTTTTGTAGGCGTATAATAAGATGCGAAATTAAGTGTCATCCAACCAGGCATGCCATCCTTGGTTGCATAAATTTCATTGTCTTCTCCATTTAAATTATAATCTTCAATATGTTTCCAGCCATTGAACACCGAAAATACTTCTGCATTCCATATATCATTAGTATGCTTTATCCCTATTCTTCCATAGCTTGGCGGAATATGATCTAAAGGCATTTCTTTAACACCATCATTGTAAGTTCCTTTTGTATAAGTATAAGTACCCGCAATATCTGTATTTTCCATAATGCGTATTCTTCCGTTCACATTAAAGCCATACACTATTGCCTTTGCCTTATTCTGTGTTGCATATACATCGCTCAGTACGCCTTGGTAGATAATCTTAGATTGTCCATTCCAAGTAAATTTATCAGCCACTAATGCATTTTTAAACCAGGTATAAAATAAAGAAGCACCCCAAGAAAATGCTGTTGTACTTTTTGATAGATTTACTTCCGCATTATAAGTATATTCTGGTTTTAAATCTTTATTGGGTACTACCACATAACCTGTTTTAGTATCAAATACTTTGGTTAAATCATCAATATTGGGCGCTCTAAATCCACTACTTAAACCAAAAGCTAGTTTATAGCCATTTTCTGCATTATAAGCAAGTCCTAGATTTCCTGTAAAAGCAGCATTAGATTGTTTTGCTTCTGTAAATGGAAAATGCATCAAAGAAGTGTCTTTAAACTGTGCGTTTAATTGAACCATATTTAATCTAATGCCATCATTTAATACCCAATGATCGTTGAGGTATTTAGTTTGCTGCAAATACAGAGCTTGATAAGCCATATTGGTAGGTCCATCACTATAACGAGTAGTAATTGCAGACCTTACACTAGTGCTTATGTTATTTCTATAGGCAGTTGACTTCACTATATCATAATAAGACTCCAATCCAAAATGAATATTGCCATTGGTTTGCTTATGTAATAAATCGGCATTCACACCTAAAATATCTACGTTTTCAACTCTGTAATCTTTATTAGTAGATTTAAACTTTCTGCTAATTCTACTTTCCTCTAAATGCTGATAACTAGTGTTTACCGTTAGCTCTTGAAAATAACCCTTCAATGCAGAGGCGCTATATTTATAGCCAAGCATATTTCTAATTTGTGGACCATAATACCATTCACTATACACTGGCAGACCTTTACTGGTTTCTGTTAAACGGTCGTATCTATTAATATCCGAAGAATTAGATAATTGAATATTTAATAAATGTTCAGTATTCGCAGTTGGCTTATACATTATTTTTTGTAAAAGATCGGTTTGTGTATAGCTAGTCGTTTTTTGAATATTAACGTTAGCACTATTGTCGTTGGCAATATCTATACCGTTTGTATTTGTTACATAAAATAATCTTTTTCCAAAATCGGGATATGCAGCTAACCTATTATTACCTTGGCGTAAATCACCAAAACTACTACTAGTAAAAGAGGTCAAGTAAGCCCATTTATTATTAGCAATATTTACATCAATATGTTGTCTATTTTCATTTTGTCCATTCGCATAACGTAGAACTGCATTGCCACTTGTTTTCCATGCAGTACTTGTATTTAATGTGGGGTTCTTTGTAAAAAGATTCACCACACCACCCAATGCATCACTTCCATACATGGTAGAACTTGGGCCATAGTTAATTTCTACTCTATCCAAAATCATATTGTCTACAGTTATGATATTTTGTAAATGGCCTGCTCTAAAAATGGCGCTATTCATACGAACACCATCTACCATTAATAGTACCCTGCTTGCTTCAAAGCCTCTAATAATAGGGCTTCCGCCACCCAATTGACTTTTTTGAACAAATACCTGACCAGAAGCAGTTAATATATCTGCTGTAGTGGCTTGTTGTTGAATTAAAGTTTTATCTGTAATTAAACCAATGGTTTGAATAATATTTTTAGATGCAGTAGGAAATTTATTAGCATATACCACTACTTCGGACAAAGTTTTTACACTGTCCATTTTTTTCAAGACAACTTGCGCGTTTATAGATATACTAGTTATTAATAATAAGGTGAATAACCCTATTTTATTATTGTGAAACATAAAAATAATTAAATAAGTGAAAAATAAATATCGCTTAATTTTTAAGCATTCACTTTAGGAGGCAAATAAGGAGAAGCTGCCCAGCTTTGTATAATATCTTGCTTCAAGATTGGAAAATGTATTGAAGCTATATCATAAATAATTAAACCTTCGTAATTACTTAAAGAAACGTAAGGGGTAAAAACCCATTTAAATAATTTTTGCGCTTTTTTATGATTCTCTTGATCTTGTTTCGCAAACTGTTGGTTTGTTTTTTCAATAGAGACTTCTACTGTATCTGCTAATGCTGTAATGATCCACTCAGTATTTGTCTTTTTAATACTCACTATATCATAAATCATTCCCTGAAACCTAAATTCTATATTTTCTTCCTCCCACTCAAAACCTGTAGGCAATTTCTCTAAATCTTTAACAATTAAATGAATTAAACCTTCCATCTTTTCTTTTGGATGGCTTTCGATAAAATTAAACTGCGCTTGTTTATGTAAATGCTTTTGAAATGCATAAAACAAGGGCAAGCCACCAATAGAAATGACAAATGCTAGTAAACAAACTATAGTGATTTGTTTTTTCACAATCTAAAATACCATTTTTTGAACAAAAAAGAAGTAAGATCTAACTAATATTATATCAAATATGATAGATATTAAATAATTTTGCAGTTCATGATTCATTTTATCTATAATCCAAATGCAGGCACTCAAAAAGAAGCGCAAAAAAAGCAATGGATGGCTAGCTTGCATGCGATTCCCAATTCGGTTATTTGGGAAACAACCAAACCATTAGAAGCCAATGAATTTGCCAAAAAAGCCATTGAACAAAGAGCTACAAAAATTATTGCTATTGGCGGAGATGGTACTATTAATGAAGTAGCTTCTGCATTAACCGAAACTACTATTCCATTAGGCATTATTCCTATGGGTTCAGGCAATGGATTAGCAAGACATTTACAATTACCCCTTCAATTTGATACAGCACTTGTAAGAGCATTAAGTGGTAAAGAAATTGCCATTGATGTGGGCATGATGAATGATAGAATGTTTTTTTGTACAACAGGTATTGGTTTTGATGCTGCAGTAGCAAGCCGCTTTGCTAAAGGACGAAGTAGAGGTTTTATGAATTATGTAAAAGCTACTGTTTATACATTATTCAATTACAAGCCCATTGAAATAAGTATTAACGGAGGCCCCATAGAAAAAGTTTTTTCACTCACTATTGCCAATGCTAACCAATTCGGAAGTAATGCCTACATCTCTCCTTATTCAGATTTACAAGATGCACAACTTGAAATGGTGAGTATTCAACCGCACTCAATTTTAAAAGCAGGTTTACTTGCTATTCGATTGTTTAATAAAACCATCCACGCATCAAAAAAAGTAAACATTCGTTCTATAAAGCATATTTCCATTCAATACAAAAAAGGAAGGCCCCTTCATATTGATGGAGAATCTTTAGAAACAGATACGAATGATTTAGCTATAAGTATTGAACCGCAAGCATTACTAGTTATTGTATAAATATTTAATTTGATCATAGTTATACATTTATAGAGACAAACTTTATAATAAATTCAATTATAGAATAAGGCATAAAGGTTGGTTTAAGACCTATATTTGCATCCAAAAAAATTAAGCCTTGTCTATCTCCCTTAAAAATATAATTATAACCCTTCTTGGAATTTTTATAGCCATGACCATCAATGCTCAAAGCATTACAGGGGTTCTGCAAAATGAAAATGGAAATCCAATTGATGGAGCTACTATAAGTGTCTTAAATACCGGCTATCAAACTGTTAGCAACCAAAAGGGATACTTTAGTTTCAATGCTCTAAAAAATGGCAACTATACTCTTTCTATAAAATCATTAGGGTATGCAGAAATTTCAAAAGAAATTAATATTAACGCAACAAACAATTCTAAAAGTACGGATATAAAACTAACACTAATCGCTTCAACGAATCAATTAGATGTAGTAGTAGTAACGGCAGAAAAAAAAGAAGATTTATTACAAAAAATTCCTACAAGTATTACCGCCTTAAATGCAAAACAAATTAATGCTTTTGGATTATGGAATACTAAAGAAATAACTGGCATCATTCCCAATTTATACAGCGCCGACCCAGGAGATGGCCGAGATGTAACCTCTGTAAGGGGCATTGCCACTAGCTCTTACGACCCTACGGTGGCTACCTATATTGACGGAGTAAATCAATTTAGTTTAGATACTTATATCCCCAATTTATTCGATGTTGAAAGAATTGAAGTATTGCGCGGACCGCAAGGAACTTTATATGGGAGAAATGCAATGGGTGGCGTTATAAATATTATTACTAAACAACCTAATAATATAAGTAGCGGGTTTGCAGATATTAGTGTAGGCAATTATAATCAAAGAAGAATTACAGCAGGCATTAAAACACCTTTTATAAAAGATAAATTATTTTTTGGTGCCTCAATCTTATCTAATAGAAGAGATGGCTATTATACCAACGAGTTTACACAAACTAGTTATGACCAACAAAACGGATTCTCTGGAAATTATTTTTTAAAATATATAGCGAATGAGCGTTGGAATATTAATTTCAATTTCAAACATCATCTAAATAAAAACAAAGGCGCCTTTCCATTAGTTTTTGGTAGCGAAGATGCAATAGCGAATCCTTTTACATTAAATCAGAATGCAAGCACCACCATGATGGACCAAACTACGAATACTAGCTTGTCTATTCATTATAGAGGTAGGAGTTTTAACTTTAGCAACCAAACTGCCTATCAACAAAACTGCCGTTATTACACAAACCCAATTGATGGCGACTTCTCTCCCATTGATGCTATTTCAGTTATTAATAATTATGGAAATAAGTGGAATAATAATAAAGTGCTCACACAGGATTTTAAATTTACAAGCGCATCTTCAAGCAATAGTAAATTAAAATGGACTGCCGGTACTTTCTTATTTTATCAAGACGCGCCAGTAAAACAAACAACTCGTTTTGGAATAGATGCTAATTTAATGATGATAGGAGATTCTTTATTTAGCACCACCAGCATTAGCACCACTATAAAAAAAGGTTTAGCATTTTATGGACAAGCTAGTTACGCTCTAAGCGATCAATTAAAAATAAATTTCGGATTAAGAAATGATTATGAAAATCAATCTGAATCGATATTGGGTTCTTACCAACACGATCCAAGCAGTGAACAGTACATAACAAGATCAGATACTGTAGGGCGCACTCATTTTAATGCTTTATCACCAAAACTTTCATTAGACTATCAAGTAAATAATTATAGTTTATGGTATGCTATTTATAGCAAAGGTTTTAGAGCAGGTGGCTTATCTCCACTCTCCTCAGACCCTTCACAGCCGCCACTTGTAGCTTATTTACCCGAGTACAGTAATAACTTTGAAACTGGAATTAAAAACAATTGGTTGAACAATAAGTTAATTGTAAACATTGCTTTATTTTATACCAAAATTACAGATGCACAAGTGCCAAGTTTAGTTTTACCTGACGCTATTACTATTACAAAAAATACAGGCCAATTAACAAGTAAAGGAATTGAAGCAGAAATATTTGCCATACCTGCAAATGGTTTATTGTTGCAATATTCTTTTGGATCAACTAATGCTCGTTTTGATAAATTAGATATTGCTTCGCAAGGGACCACTGTAAATTTAGCAGGCAAGCATCCTATTTTCACACCATCTAGCACTTCATTATTAGCAGCCCAATACAGCTACCCTATTTCTAACGAATTACAAATAATGTTAAGAGGAGAGTGGAAATATATTGGAACCACTTATTTTGATTTAGCCAATAGCATTCAGCAATCGCCTTATCAATTATTAAATGCAAAATTGGGTATGGAATACAAAAAGATGGCTTTAAGCTTCTGGGCTAAAAACCTAGCAGGTACAAAATATATATCTTATGGCTATGATTTTGGAGCAGTTCATTTGGGAGATCCTGCCATTTTCGGGACCAGTTTTAGCTATCAATTTTAATCATTTTTCTTCCGTTTGTCTAAAAAAACAGCAGAAAGTTCTAACCTCAGCAATTAGTTCAATAAAATGGCCTAAAGCGTGGATTAGATGTGGATTACCTATGGAATTATTAGCCGTTTTATTGCTACTTTACAGCATCATTTTTATACCAAAATTACTATGGGTGCTATTTCACTAATTGCTTTATTAATTGCTGCTATTGCTTTCTCTGCTGGCGGTATTTTAATTGGAAAAATTCTAGTAAAAGGAAGCAAAAATCCTCAAAAAGGACAGGCTTATGAGTGCGGTATTCCCACTAACTCTTCCCCTTGGCATCAGTTCAATGTGGGCTATTATTTATTTGCCTTACTTTTTTTAATTTTTGATGTGGAATTAGTGTTTTTATACCCTTGGGCAGTGGTCGTAAAAAAAGTAGGTATTGTTGCCTTAATTGAAATTATCGTTTTCATATTTATATTATTCATGGGCTTTTTATACGCTCATAAAAAAGGTGCATTAAAATGGAGTTAAAAGAAAAAATAGCAGGTAACGAACCTTTTCCAGGTATCGTTCACGATACACCAGGAGGTGGCATAGTGGTAAGTAGTTTTGATAGTATTATTAATTGGGCGCGCTCCAATTCTTTATGGCCTTTATCCTTTGCCACTAGTTGTTGTGGTATTGAAATGATGTCTACTGCTTCTGCCAAATATGATTTTTCTCGTTTTGGTTTTGAAGTGGCAAGAGCCTCGCCGCGTCAAGCCGATGTGATTATTATAGCAGGTACCATCGTAAATAAAATGGCGCCCGTCTTAAAAAGATTATACGATCAAATGGCCGATCCTAAATATGTAATCGCTATGGGCGCTTGTGCTATTAGTGGTGGTCCTTTTTTTTATAACACCTATTCTGTAGTGAAAGGCGCCGATCATATTATTCCAGTGGATGTATACATTCCTGGTTGCCCTCCCCGCCCCGAAGCTTTATTACATTCTTTAATTTCTTTACAAGAGAAAATTAAATTAGGCATGACACGTGAACAAATTAGAGGAGAATTTAAAGTATAGAAAAAATACAACAATGACCAACGAAGAAATTAAAGAATACATCAGTTCCCTTGCACCTGCTGCTACTTATGACGAATCAGGAGAATGGTTGAATATACTAGTAGAACCTACTACCATTAAGCCATTGATGACTACTTTAAGAACAGGCAAGATGCAAATGAACTATTTGTTTTGTCTCACATGTGTTGATTTTAAAACACATTTAACAATGGTATATCATTTATCTGCTACCACACATCGACAAAGCATTGTTATTAAAGCAAACGTAAATAGAGATACCCCTGTGATTGAAACAGTTTGTGATATTTGGAGAACCGCTGAATTTTTAGAGCGTGAAGTATTTGAAATGTTTGGTGTCAATTTTTCCAACCACCCCGACTTAAGAAAATTAATTTTGGAAGACAACTTTAAAGGCTTCCCATTAAGAAAAGATTTTGAAGACCCTATCAACATGATAAAATTATAATTGGTAAATGTACAATCAAACTGAAATAATAAAAGATACTAGTGAACTAGGTGCCGAAGGTGAACTAGTCATTAACATGGGGCCTCAACACCCTGCCACGCATGGTGTACTTCACTTAGTAGTTACTTTAAATGGAGAAACCATTAAAAAAATTGAACCACATTTAGGATATATACACCGTTCTATTGAAAAAATGTGCGAGAGCTTAACTTATCGTCAATTTATTTATGTGACTAGCAGAATGGATTATTTATCATCTCACATTAATAATTTAGGCTGTGCTTTACTAGTTGAAAAAGGGATGCAAATTGAAGTACCTGACCGTGCTAAATATATCCGTGTTATTTTAAGTGAATTAACGCGTATTGCTTCCCATGAACTTTGGTTAGGTGCCATGGCCATGGACTTAGGTGCTTTCACTCCTTTCTTTTATGCTTTCAGAGAAAGAGAAATGATTACAGATATTATGGAAGATACTTGCGGTGCAAGATTAACAATGAATTATATTGTACCAGGCGGCTTAATGTATGATATACATCCCGATTTTCAAAAGAAGGTAAAAGCCTTTATCACACAATTCAAATCTAAGGTAACAGAGTACGAAGATTTAGTCACCAATAATGTTATTTTCCAAAGCAGAACCAAAGGTGTAGGAATATTAAGTGCTGAAGATGCTATTTCTTATGGTTGTACAGGCCCAGTGGCTCGTGCGAGTGGTGTAAGTTGCGATATTCGTAAAATTTATCCTTACGAAGTATATGATAAAGTAGAATTTGATGAAGTCATAGAAACTGCAGGCGATTCATTTGCACGTTACATAGTGCGCGTGAAAGAAATGAATCAATCTATTCGCATTATTGAACAACTAATTGATAATATTCCAGAAGGTGATTTTGTAGGCAAAACAAAAAATGTATTAAAACTACCAAAAGGTGAATTTTATACAAGAGTAGAAACTGCAAGAGGTGAGTTTGGCGTGTATGTAGTAAGCGAAGGAGGCACCACACCGCACAGAATTAAATTTAGATCGCCTGGCTTCTCTAACTTGTCTGCACTTAATCATATTTCAGTAGGATCTAAGATTGGAGATTTAATGGCGAGCATGGGTACACTCGATTTAGTAATACCCGATATTGATAGATAGAATTGTTTGTTATATTAAAACAGTAACGCATGTTTAGTTTAGAAGGAATTACAACCAGTGTTCAAGACTGGTTATTTATGAAGTTTAATCCCACAATGGCTTTGGCAATGGAATGTGTAATTGTTATTTTACTTTCCATAAGTTTATTTGCCATATTGGGTTTGGTATTAGTACTAATGGAAAGAAAGGTAGCTGCACATATACAAATTCGCTTAGGGCCAAATCGTGTAGGGCCAGGAGGAATGTTTCAAACAGTGGCCGATACTTTGAAATTAATTATGAAAGAAGGCTTAGTGCCCGATATGGCTGATAAATTTTTATTTAACCTTGCACCTTTTGTGGTAATGATGGTGGGTATGTTATTATTAGCACCCATTGCTTTCGCCAAGAATTTTCAAATCTGGGATATTAATATTGGGGTCTTGTATATCTCTTCTGTTTCTTCATTGTCGGTGATTGGTATTTTAATGGCAGGTTGGGCAAGTAATAATAAGTATTCTTTATTAGGTGCTATGCGAAGTGGTGCTCAAATAGTAAGCTATGAATTGTCTGCAGGTTTTGCGGTATTAACCATAGTGGTGCTAACAGGAAGTTTACAACTATCTGATATTATAAAAGCCCAAGAAAATGGCTGGTGGATTTTTAAAGGACATATTCCAGCGCTCATTGCCTTTGTATTATATATTATTGCAGTGACTGCAGAAACCAATCGTGCCCCTTTTGATTTAGCAGAAGCAGAGTCGGAACTAACAGCAGGTTTTCATACCGAATATTCAGGTATGCGTTTTGCCTTGTTCTTCTTAGCAGAATACATTAACATATTTATCGTTTGTGCCATTGGGGCTACTTTATTTTTTGGCGGATGGATGCCACTTCATATTGGTCATTGGGAATCCTTCAATCATATCATGGATTATATTCCTTCTTCGGTTTGGTTTATGGGAAAAACTTTTTTCCTTATCTTTTTAATTATGTGGTTTAGATGGACCTTCCCAAGACTACGCGTCGATCAGTTATTAAATTTAGAATGGAAATATTTATTACCTATAAGCTTGTTTAACCTTTTATTAGTAGCCATAATTGCTATACTAGGTTGGCATTTTTAATTTAAATGATTTAGAAAATGTTTTTGAAAGAATATTTATCAGATGTTGCAAAAGGCGTAAGTTCTTTGTTAAAAGGAATGCGTAAAACGGGCTATTACTTTACACATCCTAAAGAAATTATTACAGAACAATACCCCGACAACCGTGCGACTTTATTAATGTCGGAAAGGTTTAAAGGTGAAGTGGTCATGCCCCATGATGCAAACAATGAACATGCTTGCACAGGTTGTACAGCTTGCGAATTAGCTTGTCCAAATGGAACCATTAAAGTGGTGACCAAGTTTGAAGTATCGCCAGAAGGAAAAAAGAAAAAAGCCATTGACGCTTTAGTATACAGGTTAGAGCTTTGCACTATGTGTAATTTATGCATAGTAGCTTGCCCAAGTGATGCGATTAAAATGGCACCTAATTTTGAGCACAGTGTTTTTGATAGAACTAAATTAACCAAAATATTAAATAAACCAGGATCTAAAATAAGGGAGGGAATAGAATAATGAATACTTCAACCATTATATTTTACACCATAGCTGTACTTATACTAGGTGCAGCATTATTAGCGGTTACTACACTTAAAATATTTCGATCAGCCATTTGGTTGTTATTTTCTTTAGTAGGTATTGCAGCACTTTATTTTTGGATGCAGGTAGAATTTATTGCTGCCATTCAAATTGTAGTGTATGTAGGAGGAATTGTGATTTTAATTATATTCTCTATTTTCTTGACACAACAATCTGGTAAGGAAATGGCCAAACCAACTGCCAGTAAAATTATTTTTTCTGCACTAGCTGCTATATTAGGTACTGCATTTACTTATAACTTAATCAATCATTACGGATTCAATTCGGTTTCGGCTCAGCCCTTCAATACCAACGTTAGTGAGATTGGTACTCAAATGCTAAGCACGACGGCACATGGTTTTATTTTGCCTTTTGAAGTAGTGAGTATGTTATTATTAGCTGCCATGGTAGGTTGTATAGTCATTGCCATGAAGCCAAATACCGGAACTATTGTTCATCTAAACAAAAAGGAGGATTAATTCAATGAACGAAATACCCTTAACCCATATTCTTTTTCTAAGCACTGCTCTATTTTTTATAGGCATGTATGGCTTGTTTACAAGAAGGAACTTAATTACTATGTTAATGTCTATTGAATTAATGCTCAATAGCGTGAACATAAATTTCGTAGCTTTTAATAAATATTTATTCCCTGATAAACTAGATGGTTTATTCTTTTCTTTATTTATCATCACCATTGCAGCAGCTGAAGCGGCGGTGGCCATTGCCATTATCATTAATTTATATCGTAGTCATCAATCCATTGATGTTGACGATGCAACAGAAATGAAATTTTAATTATGTCAAACTACTTATATATACTTTGGATTCCCTTATTACCGCTTGCTACCTTTGTAGTACTTGGTTTATTTGGACGCAAATACTTTGCTAAAACAGCAGGTATTATTTCTACTGCTTCCTTATTAACTTCTACCCTACTTTCTTTTGTAGCAGCGAAGCAATACTTTTTTGTAGATGGAAAAGTAAATGGCATTTATCAAAAAATAATTGCACTAAAATATACATGGTTACAGTTTAGTCCCAATGTCTCTATTGATATGGGTGTAATTGTCGACCCTATTTCAGTGATGATGCTAATAGTGGTTACTTCTGTTTCTTTAATGGTACATGTATTTAGTTTAGGTTATATGAAAGGCGAAGAACGCTTTGCAACTTATTATGCTTTCTTGTCTTTATTCACCTTCTCTATGTTAGGCTTAATATTATCGGTTAACATATTCCAAGTGTATATGTTCTGGGAATTAGTGGGTGTATCTAGTTTCTTATTAATTGGTTATTACTTTAACAAACCATCTGCAGTGGCTGCTTCTAAAAAAGCATTTATTGTAACGCGCTTTGCCGATTTAGGATTTTTAATAGGCATTATGATTATAGGTTTTTATGGAGGTACTTTAGATATTGGTGTATTGATTCAAAAATTAACATCTGCTCAGTCTCCTGAATTTTTAAGCATGACCAGTGCAAGCTTTTTAGGTGCAAGTATGCTTACTTGGGGACTTACTCTAATATTTATGGGTGGTGCAGGAAAGTCTGCCATGTTTCCATTGCATATTTGGTTACCCGATGCCATGGAAGGCCCTACACCAGTGTCTGCTCTAATTCACGCTGCTACCATGGTAGTAGCGGGTGTGTATTTAGTAGCAAGATTATTTCCAATCTTCTCCATGGATGAAGCAGCCTTAATCATTGTAACTTATGTAGGTGCTTTTTCAGCACTACTTGCAGCCATAATTGCATGTACACAAACCGATATTAAAAGAGTACTCGCTTATTCTACCATGTCCCAAATTGGTTACATGATGTTTGCATTAGGTATTTCAAAAAATGGCGGAGAAGCTGGATTAGGTTTTATGGCTTCTATGTTTCATTTATTTACGCATGCCTTCTTTAAGAGTTTACTATTCTTAGGAGCAGGTTCTGTAATACATATGGTGCATAGCAATGAAATGAAAGATATGGGCGGATTAAGAAAATTAATGCCCATTACACATATTGCCTTTTTGATTGCCTGTTTGGCTATTGCAGGTATTCCTCCTTTTGCAGGATTTTTTAGTAAGGAAGAAATTTTAACTGCTGCCTTTCATGAGAATAAATTAATTTATGGTGTAGCACTATTTACAGCAGCACTTACAAGTTTTTACATGTTCCGTTTGTATTTTAATATTTTCTGGAGCAAGGAAGCCCCTGCAAAAGCACATAGTGCTAGTCATGATCACGCACATGACGATGCGCACAATCATGGCGAAGGCACTTGGACTATGAAACTACCTTTACTTATTTTAGCTGCTTGTGCAGTAGGTGTTGGCTTTATTCCTTTTTCACAATTCATTACATCCGATGGTGCTGCCTTAGAAACACATATTAATATGGTGTTTTCAATTGCGCCTGTGGCATTATCCATTATTGCTATTTTGCTTTCTGCTAGTTTTTATAAAAATCATAATACAAAATCGGATAAAGCAGTAGCATTCTTTGGTGGCTTTTACAGAGCCGCTTATAAAAAGTTTTATGTAGATGAATTGTATTTGTTTATCACTAAAAAAATAGTGTTCCCTCTTATAGGACAACCTATTGCTTGGGCCGATAGAAATATAGTAGATGGTTTTATGTTATTATTAGCGAACACCACTGCAAAAATTTCATCAGCTATTAAGGGGCTACAGTCGGGTAAGGTTCAAAACTATGCCTTGTTCTTCTTTGGTGGTGTATTGGCTTTATCGGTATTATTTATTTATATCTGGAAATAAAATATTTATATGAATTTATCTTTATTAATCTTATTACCCTTGCTCACTGCCCTACTCATTTTACTGAGTAAGCAATTAGCGCAAATAAGAATTATTGGACTGGTGGGATCCCTGGCACAATTAGGCGCTGCTAGTTGGTTATTGAAATTGTACATGGATCAAAGAGCTGCAGGTAATACCGCTACTCATTTATTTGAAACCAATACTACTTGGTTTAAAGCATTAAATATTAACTACCATATAGGCATTGATGGTATTGCACTAGCCATGATATTATTAACGGCTCTAATTGTGGTGGCGGGTATACTGGTTTCTTGGACTATGGAAAAACTAAGTAAGGAATACTTTTTCTTATTGGTATTATTAAGTATGGGCGCTTATGGCTTCTTTATCTCTTTAGACTTATTTACTTTATTTTTCTTTTTAGAAGTAGCCGTTATTCCTAAGTTTTTATTAATTGGTATTTGGGGTAGTGGGAAAAAAGAAAATAGTGCTATGAAATTAGCATTAATGTTAATGGCAGGTTCTGCCTTAGTATTTGTGGGCTTAATGGGCATATATTACAACACGCATACATTTGATATGGTGGAAATAGGCAAGATGGGCATGAGTTTAGGCGTTCAAAAATTCTTCTTCCCATTTTTATTTTTAGGCTTTGGCATTTTTGCAGCTTTATTCCCTTTTCATACTTGGGTACCCGATGGTCACGCTTCGGCGCCTACTGCAGCTTCTATGTTTTTAGCAGGTATCTCCATGAAATTAGGGGGCTATGGTTGTTTACGCATGGCGGCTTTAATGCCCGATGCAGCGCATAGTTATTCTTGGATTATTATTTTACTAGCTACTATTGCAATTATATATGGTGCATTCGCTACCATGATGCAAACCGATTTAAAATACATCAATGCTTACTCCTCTATTAGTCACTGCGGATTTGTAATTCTAGGTATTGGCATGTTGAATAAAACTTCTATTAACGGTGCAGTGATACAGATGGTTTCTCACGGATTAATGACCGCCCTATTTTTCGCAGCCATTGGCATGATCTATTCTAGAACACATACCAGAATGGTCGCACAATTAGGGGGCTTATTAAAAGCCATGCCCTTTATCTCTTCCGTATTTGTGATTGCAGGTTTATGTTCTTTAGGGCTTCCAGGATTCAGCGGCTTTGTAGCTGAGATGACCGTATTTATGGGCTCCTGGCAAAACCCAGAAGGTGTTTATAGATTAGCCACTGTAATATCTGCAGCTTCAATTGTAGTAACTGCCGTATATATATTACGCGCCACAGGCAAAACCATTATGGGCCCAATATCTGATGAGCATGCTTTATTAAGCGATGCTACTTGGAATGAAAAATTAGCAGCCGGTTTATTAATCATAGGAATTTTAATAATTGGATTAGCGCCCTTTTTAATTAACCAATTAATTATGCCTACCACCGATTTTTTAATGATCAACATTGACAAAGCCATTACCCTTAAATAATTTCGCCTCATGTCATCTAACATTTTTATATTACTA
>RFVO01000034.1 GCA_009928005.1 Chitinophagia bacterium
AATCCACCCTATGGCAGTTTCAAAACTAGAGTACATCTGGCTAGATGGTTACAAACCAACGCAATCATTAAGAAGTAAAACAAAAATTGAAAAAAATTTCAGTGGCAAATTAGCTGACTGTGATGTTTGGTGTTTTGATGGCTCATCAACAGAACAGGCACCAGGAGGTTCGAGCGACTGTTTATTAAAACCTGTTTTTATTTGTAAAGACCCAGGACGTAGAGATGCCTACTTAGTAATGTGCGAAGTATTAAGTTCAGATGGCACTCCACATCCATCAAATGGAAGAGCTACTATCGAAGATGATGATAATGATTTTTGGTTTGGTTTTGAACAAGAATATTTTTTATGGAATCCAGCTACTAATAAACCATTAGGTTTTCCAGAAGGTGGTTACCCAGGTCCTCAAGGTCCTTATTATTGTTCAGTGGGTGCTAACAATGCTTATGGAAGAAATATAGTAGAAGAACATTTAGACGCCTGTATTGACGCGGGTTTAAACATAGAAGGTATTAATGCAGAAGTAGCGGCTGGACAATGGGAATTTCAAATTTTTTCAAAAGGTGCTAAAGAAGCAGGAGATCAAATTTGGATTGCTCGTTACTTGTTAGAAAGAATTGGAGAAACATACGGCGTATCAATTAACTGGCATTGTAAACCATTAGGTACTTTAGATTGGAATGGTTCTGGTATGCATGCAAACTTCTCTAATAGTACATTAAGAACTTGTGGTAAGAAAGAAGTTTATGAAACTATTTGTGAAGCTTTCCGTCCAGTGGTTAAAGAACATATTGAAGTATATGGTGCTGACAATCATTTACGTTTAACTGGTAAGCATGAAACTGCAAGTATTCATGATTTTTCTTTTGGTGTTTCTGATAGAGGAGCCAGCATTCGTATTCCTATTGGAGCAGTAGAAAAAGGTTGGAAAGGATGGTTGGAAGATCGCCGTCCAAATTCTGCAGCAGATCCTTATAAAGTTGCCGCGAGAATTATCAAGACTGTAAAAACTGCAAAGGTCTAGTAATCAAGGATTTTTATATAAATCCATTAATATTTGAGTTTTAGATAAAATCCCTCAAGAAATTGGGGGATTTTTTGTTGATTACTCCTACCTAAATGCACATATCTTTGATTTATTCTCAAATATAAAAAATAATTATATGTCTTTAAGATTCGATGCTGTCAATCATGTTAGTCATGACCGCTCTAATAACCCAGAAGTGCATTCTCAAAAAATTACAGCCATTTTTGGTGAAAGCGTTTTCAATGTAAAAACTGCTAGAGAATATTTAAGTGATGAAGCTTACAAAAGTTTAGTGAATAGTATAAAAGGTGCTAAAAAAATTGATCGTGCAGTAGCTGGTCAAATTGCAACAGGTATACGCGCTTGGGCAGAAGCCAAAGGTGTCACACACTTTACACATTGGTTTCAACCTTTAACAGGGACTACTGCAGAAAAACATGATTCATTTTTTACTCTAAAATCGGATGGAACTGCTATTGAAGAATTTGATGGTGCTGCATTAATTCAACAAGAACCAGATGCATCAAGCTTTCCAAGTGGAGGATTGAGAGCTACTTTTGAAGCAAGAGGTTATACAGCATGGGATCCTTCTTCTCCTCCTTTTATTATTGAAATTGGTAATGGAAAAACTTTATGTGTTCCAACTATATTCGTTTCTTATACTGGTGAATCTTTAGACTATAAAGCCCCTTTAATGAAAGCTACTGAAGCTTTGAATAAAGCTGCTGTAACAGTTTGTAATTTATTTGATAAAAATGTAAATAAGGTAACGCCTACTTTAGGTTGGGAGCAAGAATATTTTGTAATTGATGAAGCATTGGTGAATGCAAGACCCGATTTGGTACAATGCGGAAGAACAGTATTTGGTGCAGCACCTGCAAAAGGTCAACAATTAGAAGATCATTATTTTGGATCAATTCCAGAAAGAGTTTACGCCTTTATGCGTGATTATGAAAATGAATCTTATAAATTAGGCATTCCATTAAGGACAAGACATAACGAAGTTGCACCTGCTCAATTTGAGTGTGCTCCTATTTTTGAAGAAGTAAATATTGCTGTTGACCACAACATTTTATTAATGGATGTAATGAGTCGCGTTGCTAAAAGACATCATTTAGTGGTACTTCTGCATGAAAAACCTTTTGCGGGTATAAACGGAAGTGGTAAACATAATAACTGGAGTTTAGCTACCGATACAGGTGTGAATTTATTAGCACCAGGTAAAACACCTAAAACCAATTTAATGTTTTTAACATTTTTTGTAAACACCATCAAAGCGGTTCATGACTACGCCGATATATTAAGAGCCTCCATAGCTTCTGCCTCCAATGATTTTAGACTAGGTGCGAACGAAGCCCCCCCTGCTATAATTTCAGTTTTCGTGGGTGATTATTTAACCAAAGTATTAAACGATGTGGAAAGCCGCGTGGGCACTAAGTTTGATGAACAAGACGAAGCTATCTTAAAATTAGATTTACACCGTAGTATTCCTGAATTGCTATTAGACAATACCGATCGTAACCGTACTTCACCCTTTGCATTTACTGGTAATAAGTTTGAATTCCGCGCAGTAGGTTCTACTGCTAACTGCGGTCACCCTATGACTGTTTTAAATACCATTGTGGCGGATACTTTAAACAAATTCGCAGCAGAAGTGGAAATCTTAACAGAGAAAGGTGATAAGAAAGAAATTGCAATTATGCAAGTCATTCAAAAATATATTGTCTCTAGTAAAAAGATTTTATTTGAAGGGGATGGATATAGCGAAGAGTGGCACAAAGAAGCTGAGAAAAGAGGATTACCTAATTTAAAAACAACACCAATTGCATTAGATGCAATGGTGACTGAGAAAGCGAAAAAATTATTTAAAGAAAATAATATTTATTCACACAGTGAATTGGAAGCACGTTATGAAATTGAATTAGAGAAGTACATTAAAAAAGTACAAATTGAAGCGCGTATTATGGGTGACTTAGCCACAAACCATATAATTCCTGCTGCCCTAAAATATCAAAATGAATTATTGAAAAATGTAAGCTTGCTTCGTGAAGCAGCCTTACCAGAAAAATTATACAAAGGTCAGTTGGCATTATTAAAAGATGTGAGCACACATATTCAACAAGTATATGATAATGTAGATGCCATGGTAGAAGCACGTAAAGTAGCCAATAACATTGTGAATTCAAGAGAGAAAGCCATTGAATACGAAGCGAAAGTAAAAGCCCAGTACTTTGATAAGATCCGCTACCACGTTGATAAACTAGAGCAGTTAGTAGATGATGAACTATGGACCTTACCTAAGTACAGAGAATTATTGTTCTTACGTTAATTATAAAAATTGTTATGAAAATATTAAGCAATACCCCAAAGTGATAAAATACATTAGGTCCCGGAATACTAAATGCTAATAAAAATAAAAGCAATGAAAAAAAGGCCCCGAATAGTTCGGGGCCTTAAAAAATCATTAGAGAAAATATTTTAGGCCCTTAATTTTCGAAGAAATGGGACTAAAATATGATTACTTCATCTTAAAAGTTTCAAGAAATTTAGTCGTGAAGTTCCCTTTTCTAAAATCTTCGTTTTGCATTAATTGCAAATGAAAAGGAATGGTAGTTTTTACACCTTCAATCACATACTCGCTTAAGGCACGATACATAGTATTGATTGCTTCTTCACGGGTTTGTGCAACGGTGATTAATTTACCAATCATAGAATCGTAGTAAGGAGGAATTACATAACCTGCATATACATGGCTATCAACACGAACACCATGTCCACCTGGAGTATGGAGTACTGTTATTTTTCCTGGCGAAGGCCTAAAATCGTTATACGGATCTTCTGCATTGATACGACATTCAATGGCATGCAATTGTGGTTCATAATTCTTTCCAGAAATTTTTTCACCTGCAGCAATTTTTATTTGCTCTTTAATTAAATCATAGCTCACTACTTCCTCTGTTACACAATGCTCAACTTGAATACGAGTATTCATTTCCATGAAGTAGAAATTACGATGCTTGTCTACTAAGAACTCTATAGTACCTACGCTTTCATAATTAATTGCAGAAGCAGCTTTGATAGCAGCTTCTCCCATTCTTTGGCGAAGTTCTGCTGTCATAAAAGGAGAAGGCGATTCTTCTACTAATTTTTGGTGTCTTCTTTGAATAGAACAATCACGCTCACTCAAATGACATACGTTTCCAAATTGGTCACCCGCTACTTGAATCTCAATATGTCTTGGCTCTTCCACAAATTTTTCCATGTACAAACCATCATTTTTAAAACTTGCAGCCGCTTCCATCTTCGCATCATTGAATGCTTTTTCTATCTCTGATTCATTCCAAACCACACGCATTCCTTTTCCACCACCACCAGCAGTTGCTTTAATGATAACAGGATATACAATTTCTTTAGCTAATTTTTTTGCTGCACCCACACTCTCCAATAAACCTTCTCCACCTGGTACAACAGGAACTCCAGCTTTTATCATGGTTTCTTTGGCAGTGATTTTATCACCCATACTATTAATCATATCAGGTGTTGGCCCAATAAATTTAATACCATGGTCTGCACAGATTTGTGCAAACTTTGAATTCTCTGCTAAAAAACCATAACCAGGATGCACTGCATCTGCGTTGGTAATTTCACAAGCAGCCATGATATGCGGAATATTCAAATAAGACTCTGCACTCTTTGGACCACCAATACAAACAGCTTCATCTGCAAATTTTACATGCAAGCTATCTTTATCTGCTGTCGAATAAACGGCCACTGTTTTAATGCCCATTTCTCTACAGGTTCTAATAATTCGTAAAGCAATTTCGCCACGATTGGCTATCAAAATCTTTTTGAACATTTTACTTAATTAAAATTTGAAAATGGTTGAGGTTTATTCTGGTTGTACCAAGAATAAAGGTTGGTCATATTCCACTGGGCTGGCATCTTCTACCAAAATTTTCACAATGGTTCCTTTGACTTCACTTTCAATCTCATTGAAAAGTTTCATTGCTTCAATAATACATACCACTTTACCTGGAGCTACTATTGTTCCTTCCTCTGCCATAAGTGGCTTGTCAGGAGCTGCTCTTCTATAAAAAGTTCCAATCATAGGACTTTTAATAGTCAATAAATTAGTGGCTACTGGGGCTGCAGGAGCAACTGGGGCAGCTGTAGAAGGTGCTGCCACCGCTACTGGAGCTGCTGCATAAGTTGTTGCAGGGGCTGAGCTTACCGTTACATGCTCTTCTTTTTGTTTGATGGTTACTTTTCCGTCTTTATCTTCGATGCTTATCTCTCCGATATTACTCTTGTTTACCACCTTAATTAAATCGTGAATTTGTTTCAAGTCCATGTTTAGCAATTTTGGGTAAAATTGGGCTTTTTTTATGGATTTTCGCGAAAAAAAGGCCTTTTTTTATTAAAAATGGGCAATTTTTGGCAAAAAAGGCCCCGAGGTTTCGGGGCTTTTTTTAAATAAATTAGAGTGATTTTTCGAGCCCTTATATTTAATAAAGGGCGAAGAACAATCTACAAAAAAGCTCCTCGTTTTCTCGAGGAGCTTTTTTAAAAATTATTAGAGAAATAATTTACAGGGCCTAATTTTCAATAGGCCCAGGTAAATCTATTTAACGCGTTCTACGTATTCTCCGTTTTTGGTATTAATCTTAATCTTCTCGCCTTCATTTACAAATAAAGGAACCATTACTGTGGCTCCCGATTCAATGGTGGCAGCTTTAAGGGCACGAGTCGCAGTATCCCCTTTTACACCATTCTCACAATAGGTAATTTTAACGTCTATTTTTTCCGGAAGTTCTGCTCCAATAGGAAGTTCGGTTTCAGTATTCATAAATACAAATACTTCAGCACCATCAATTAAAAACTGAGGGGCATCGATCATTTCCTCTGCCATCGCTATTTGCTCAAAAGTCTCATTGTTCATTAAGTTGTAGCCGCTATCGTCTTTATATAAGTATTGGAAAGCTTTCTTCTCCACACGCACAGGATATATGTTTTCACCACTATTCCATGTTTTTTCAATAGATCTTTTATTATCTACCCCTTTCAATTTAGCCCATATTTTAGCTGCTGCACGAGCGGTTTTATTTTCACCAAATTCTACTACAGAATATAAATTACCATCTAATTTTAGAATCATTCCACGACTGATGTCTGAAGTTGTTGCCATATTTGTTTTTTTTAATTTTTCTTAGAGAACAGCAAAAGTAGCACATGAAAGCCATTTATAAAAAAACCTTCAATTTTTGTTGTAAAATAAGTGTAAAAAAACCTCGATTAGCCTATTTTTGCGCCACAATTAAAAAAAATAGCCCTACATGTCAGTATTAGTCAATAAAAATTCAAAGGTCATCGTACAAGGTTTTACCGGTACTGAAGGAACCTTCCATGCCACTCAAATGATTGAATATGGTACTAATGTGGTTGGTGGTGTTACCCCTGGAAAAGGTGGTTCAAAGCATTTAGAAAAACCAGTTTTCAATACAGTTGCTGATGCAGTTAAAAATACAGGCGCCGATGTGAGTATCATATTTGTTCCTCCTGCATTTGCAGCAGATGCCATTATGGAAGCCACTGATGCAGGCATTGCATTAGTAGTTTGTATAACAGAAGGTATACCAGTGCAAGACATGGTGAAAGTAAAAAATTACTTACAAGGAAAAACAACTCGTTTAATTGGACCTAACTGTCCCGGTGTAATTACTGCAGAAGAAGCAAAAGTAGGCATTATGCCAGGCTTTATTTTCAAAAAAGGAAAGATAGGTATTGTTTCAAAAAGTGGAACATTAACTTATGAAGCAGCAGACCAAGCAGTAAAAGCAGGTCTTGGTGTTTCAACAGCTATTGGAATTGGAGGTGACCCTATCATTGGAACCACTACTAAAGAAGCAGTTGAATTATTAATGAATGATCCTGAAACAGAAGGTATTATTATGATTGGAGAAATTGGGGGAAGTATGGAAGCAGATGCTGCTCATTGGATTAAGGATAATTTAAGAAAACCAGTAGTAGGTTTTATTGCTGGTCAAACAGCGCCTCCAGGTCGTAGAATGGGTCATGCGGGTGCCATCATTGGTGGTGCAGATGATACTGCTGCTGCTAAAATGAAAATTATGGCAAGCTGTGGAATACATGTAGTAGCAAGCCCTGCAGATATTGGAACTACCATGGCAGAAGCCTTAAAAAAGAAATAGTACTCTATTCATATTAAGTAATCCCTTATCCAAAAAAGATAAGGGATTTTTTTATTGTAAGTTTGTATTATGAAATACGTGCTTCTTTTAATTACGTTTTTTTTGAGCAGTCAATTAAGCATTGTACAAGAAAAACCTACCATTAAAATTAATTGTGTAGCACCCGTAAAATTAAAAGCGGGCCAGTCGGTGAAATTAAAAGTGGGACTAATACATAATTTAAAAGAAGTAAAAAAAGGAAGTCTTGTTTTGTCTATTTTTAATCATCATACAAAGGAATTGGAAAATAATTCTTTTTTAAATATTGTTCCTATCCAATATTTCAACACTATACTGCATGAAAGTTTAGAAGTAGAATTTCCTTTCACAGTACCCATCAATTATGGCGATAGTTTTGATGTAGTATTAGTTGCCCATGTAGGAAATTTAAAAGATAGTATTGGCTTTGTTATATCAACTAATAAAGTAATTCCCTTTGCAAAAAAAAGTTAAATACCTGATCATCGGACAAGGCTTAGTGGGCACTTGGCTTGGTTATTTTTTGAAGCAAAGAAATATTTCATTCGCCATTGTAAATGATAGCAACACTGCTTCTGCCACCAAGGTAGCAAGCGGGGTAATAAATCCAGTTACTGGCAGAAGAATAGTACAAACATGGATGATAGATGAAATACTCCCCTTTGCAGTAGCATCTTATGAAGGATTTCAAGAAAAAACAAATACAAAAATAATTACCGCCGCACCTGTTGTTTTAATTCATCCTTCACAGCAGATGAAAGATAGTTTTGACTATCGAATGAATCATGATAATGTGTATTTAAAAAAAAATAACCCCTTAGCATGGGCCTCTTTTTTCAATTTGCATTTTGGTTCAGGAGAAATAGATGCTTGTTATTGGATTGACTTAATTTCTTTTTTGGAAGCAGGCAAAAATCAATTAGCTGAAAATTATATCGAATCTAATTTTAATTGTAACAATTTGAAATTAATAGATAAGGGCGTGGAATGGAATAATATAAGCGCAGAAAAAATTATTTTCTGCGATGGCATAAATAGTATGATAAACCCCTATTTTAAAAAACTGCCCTTTGCACCTAATAAAGGAGAGGCGTTAATTGTAGAAATAAAAGGACTCCCTTCTAAACATATTTATAAAAATAATTTAGCTATTGTACCTTGGAAAGAAAATTTATTTTGGGTGGGCTCTAGCTTTGAATGGGATTATATAAGCAAAATGCCAACTGATGCCTTTAAACAAAAAACAATTGAAAGCCTTAATGCAGTGTTAAAAATTCCTTACACCGTTGTAGATCACCTTGTAGGTATTAGACCTGCTAATACCGAGCGCCGCCCTTTTGTGGGATTGCATCCTAGCTATGCACAAATAGGTATTTGTAATGGCATGGGCACCAAGGGCTGTTCCTTAGCACCATATTTTACCCATCAACTCATAGAACATATTGAAAATAAGGTTCCGCTAAATGCTGAGGCTAATGTTCAAAGGTTCAAGCACTTAATTAATTAGGTTCTAAAAAAATCCTGCCCGCAATAAAAAAAATCAATATTTTTAAACATCATTCAATTAAACCATTACTTGCAAGATGAACCAAGAAGAAAAAAAATTATACAATATTCCAATTGCCTATCGTAAAATGGAAAATTTGCATATTGTTTTTTGGCTTTTTAAAGATATTGCCTGGTGTATGTTCTGGAAACCATTAGGCATTACTATGATTATTCCTACTTTAACAATTTCTATAATCATTGCTTGGAGAACAAGAAATATTTTTTCTGAACTATGTCATAATCTTGCCATAACTGTTTGGATTATGGCTAACTCTTTTTGGATGTGTAGTGAATTCTTTGGTGTAGATAATAATCTTGTCTATGGAAATGTTACCGTGAAACACTTAGCTATGATTCCATTTATTACTGGCGTATTAATACTAGCATTTTATTATTTAATACATAAGCCAAGACATAAAGAAGAAACGGCTACCTTATAAATATAACTATAAATACTTCTTCAATTGATTCGCTCTTAGGGCAGTGATAATACCTAAACTACTTACTGTTAGAAATGCCCATCTAAGACCAATGGCTTGAGATAAAAATCCTATAATGGGTGGGCCAATTAAAAACCCAAAAAAACCTACAGAAGAAACGGAAGCAAGTGCAATACTCACTTTACTAGGTTCTGTAGTTCTACCTACAGTTCCATAAATAGTAGGAATTACAGAAGAAACGCCAAAGCCGACGAGCATAAATCCAATAGAACTTACAATTAAATGCGGATAAGCAGTGGCCACCAATAAGCCGAATGTTACAACAAGGCCACTTAATACCAATTGTTTTCTAGCACCCCAATAATTAATTAAATTATCGGAGAACATTCTACCAGTTGTCATACAAGCCATAAAACAAATATATCCTGTGGTTCTCCACTCATTAGACACTTTTACAATATCCTGAAAGTAAACGCCACTCCAATCAAACATCATTCCTTCGCAAATCATATTGCTAAATGCAATAAGTCCAAACTGCCACATTAAAGGACTAGGTTTATTCCAAATTTTAGAAACATGATTTTTATTAGGCTCACCTGGAAGTAAATAAGGGTGGCCAAAAAATAAAAATGTCCAACCCACCACTGCCACAAATACAAATTGTTCTATAGGTGAAATGGAATGTGCTACAAAAAAACCTCCTAATAAGCCTCCTGCAAAACCAGCTAAACTCCAAAAACCATGAAACCTTGAAGTAATACTTTTATCAAATAATTTAGAAAGTGCCGCAGCTTGTGTATTAATAGAAACATTAAATAAATTACCTGCCATACCAAATAAAAATAAAGCAACTGCTAAATAAGTAGTGGTGGTAGCAAAACCCAATGAAATGAGTGACAAAGGATATAAGATGGAAGCTATAATGACAATTATTTTACTTCCTTTTTTTGCTGTTAAACTTCCTGAAATAGGTATACCTACAAATGATCCAATAGGTAAAAAAAACAAAATACCTCCAAAAGCTCCATCGCTTAAACCTAATAGCATTTTAATATCGGGAATACGACTGGCCCAACTAGCAAAACAAATACCTGTAAGAAAGAAAAATCCCGATAAAACTACACGTCTAGCGGTAAGGGATTTAGTGCTGTTGTTCATGGCGCAAAGATGGGGTTTTTCTAGGAATTGGGCTATATTTGCTCATCAAACTTATATCAATAGATTTTTATGTACCGAACGCACCATTGTGGAGAGTTAACTATTCTATCTGTCAATAAAAATGTAACCTTAGCTGGATGGGTTCAAACCATTCGTAAGTTTGGGGCTATTACTTTTGTCGACCTTAGAGACCGCTATGGTATTACCCAACTTTTAATGGGTGAAGAATTGCAGGCACAACTAGATGCACAACCCTTAGGCCGTGAATTTGTGATTCAAGTAAAAGGAACTGTTATTGAACGTTCTAGTAAAAATATAAATATTCCTACCGGTGAAATTGAAATTAAAGTAATTGAATTTAAAATATTAAATGCCTCCATTGTTCCACCTTTCACTATTCAAGACGACACTGATGGCGGTGATGACATCAGAATGAAATACCGTTTCTTGGATTTAAGAAGAAACAATGTAAAAAAGAATTTAACATTAAGATATAATGTAAATCGCGCCACCAGAAATTATTTACATGAAAAAGGTTTCATGGATATTGAAACACCTTTTTTAATTAAATCAACCCCAGAAGGTGCTCGTGATTTTGTGGTACCTAGCAGAATGAACCCAGGTGAATTTTATGCCTTGCCACAATCGCCACAAACATTCAAGCAATTATTAATGGTTAGTGGATATGATAGGTATTATCAAATTGTAAAATGTTTTAGAGACGAAGACTTAAGAGCCGATAGACAACCCGAGTTTACACAGATAGACTGCGAGATGAGCTTTGTAGAGCAAGAAGATATCTTAAATATGTTTGAAGGTTTAATTAAGAGCATATTTAAGGATGTTAAAAATATTGATTACACCGAGACCGTTCAAAGAATGACTTGGGAAGACGCAATGTGGCAATATGGTAATGATAAGCCTGATATTCGTTTTGGCATGGAAGTATGCAATTTGAAAAAACCTTCACATGTATTTGTTGAAAAGCAAGATAAAGCAGCATTAATTAATGGTGCCGATTTTAAGGTTTTTGACGAAGCAGAAACAGTAGTTGCAATTGCAGTCCCTGGTTGCAGCGAATATTCTCGTAAACAAACCGATGAATTAACGGAGTGGGTGAAACGCCCTCAAATAGGCATGAAAGGAATGGTATTTATTAAATGTAATACCGATGGTAGTTTTAAAAGTAGTGTAGATAAGTTTTATACAGAAGATAAATTAAAAGCCATTGCAGCTGCCTCTAATGCAAAAGCAGGCGACTTAATTTTAATACTAGCAGGTGCAGAAGAAAGAACAAGAAAGGCCATTAGTGAATTAAGATTAGAATTAGGCAAGCAATTAGGCTTTAGAAAAGAAGATGAATTTAAATTGTTATGGGTATTAGACTTCCCTTTATTTGAATATGATGAAGAAGGCAACCGTTGGGTAGCAAGGCATCATCCATTCACTTCTCCTAAGCCCGACCATATCGAAATCATGATTAACAATACACCAGAAATTAAAGACGCTGCTAAATATTTAGAACACCCTTATGCAGGTATCAAAGCTAATGCCTATGATATGGTATTGAATGGTAATGAAATTGGTGGTGGTTCTATTCGTATTTTCCAACGAGCCCTTCAAGAAAAAATGTTTGCAGCACTTGGCATGAGCCCAGAAGAGGCACAACATAAATTTGGATTCTTATTAGGCGCCTTTGAATACGGTGCTCCTCCACATGGCGGTATTGCTTTTGGCTTTGACCGTTTATGTGCATTATTGGGGGGTAGTGAAAGTATTCGTGACTTTATAGCCTTCCCAAAAAACAATAGCGGTCGCGACGTAATGTTAGACGCACCTAGCAGCATTGACGAAAAGCAATTTGAAGAATTGCAAATCAAATTAAATTTAAAAAAAGACTAGAATAAAAATTGATAAATATTTAATAAAGCATGGCTCCTAATTTAAAATTATACACAATACTTTCTTATATACTTATCCCTATAGCTTTATTTTTTGCCTTTTTGGATATTGCCTTAATGTTATCTTCTTTAGCCAACCCTAGTGCATTAATAATGGTATTTATTGTAGCTTGTTTAGTTATTTATATTTTTGCAAGTTTTAAATTTTTAAAAGCAGGTATTGAGAAAGAAATTACTCAAAGTGCAAAATTGAAAGATTGGATTAAAATAAATGCCTATGTAAGCTTTTTCTTATGTAGTTTATTTTTTATCAACGCTATAAGTATACTCATTAGTAGCGATGTAGTTTTATTAAAATTTATCGACGAATTTTTAGTACAACAACCCACTATGCCAAAAGAAATTACCAATGCCCTTATTTTATCTTTATTAAAAGGGGTTTCCATATTTCTACTTTTTACAGGTATTGTAGGACTTATTCATATTAGAACTAGCCTTCGTCTAGTTAAGCAATATGCATATTTATTTGAATAATCATGAACCACTCAATTCCTTTAGCAGAGCGATTACGACCTCAAACCTTAAACAATTTAGTTGGGCAAGAACATCTTTCTAGTGAGCATAGCGTATTACAAAAGGCTATCTCTAAAGGCAAAGTTCCTTCTATGATTTTATGGGGACCTCCTGGCGTTGGTAAAACCACCCTTGCTAATATTATTGCCACCACCTTTGATAGCGCCTATTACCAATTAAGTGCAATTAGTAGTGGAGTGAAAGAGTTAAGAGAAGTGATTGAAGAAGCAAAGGCAAAACCAGGTGCAATTTTATTTATAGATGAAATTCACCGCTTTAATAAAGGGCAACAGGATGCACTTTTAGGTGCCGTTGAAAAAGGTATTATTACTTTAATTGGAGCCACTACAGAAAACCCCAGTTTTGAAGTTAATAGTGCCCTGCTAAGCAGATGCCAAGTTTTTATTTTAAAAGCCTTAGATGAAAAAGCATTACTGCAATTAATTAATCAAGCAATTGAAAAAGATGAACTCTTTAAAGGGCAAAATATTCAAATCAAAGAAACAGAAGCCTTGTTTCAATTATCAGGTGGTGATGGCAGAAAATTATTAAACCTATTAGAGCTTTCTGTTGAAGCTTTAATTGATATAGAAAAAAGTGGCAGCCCCTTAGTTTTAACGAATGAATGGGTCATGGAAGTAGCGCAAACTAATATTGCCCTCTATGATAAAAATGGAGAACAGCATTATGATATTATTTCAGCCTTTATAAAAAGTATGCGTGGCTCCGACCCCAATGGCGCGGTGTATTGGTTATCAAGAATGATTGCAGGAGGAGAAGATGTAAAGTTTATAGCAAGAAGAATGCTAATTTTCTCAAGTGAAGATATTGGCAATGCCAACCCAAATGCATTTTTATTAGCCAATGCTTGTTTTGATGCAGTGACTAAAATTGGTTACCCAGAAAGTAGAATAATTTTATCTCAATGTGCTATATATTTAGCTAGTTCTCCTAAAAGTAATGCCTCCTATGAAGCCATTAGTAATGGTCTTGCACTAGTAGACAAAACAGGTAATTTACCTGTGCCACTTCATTTACGCAATGCGCCTACTAAATTGATGAAGGATTTATCCTATGGTAAAAACTATCAGTATTCTCATAAAGGTGAAAATAATTTCATAGAGCAAGAATACCTGCCAGATACAATTGCAAATACCGCCTTGTATCAACCGCAGCAAAATACACGCGAACAAGAAATAAGAAAGTTTTTACAAGAGCGTTGGAAAGGCAAGTATGGTTATTAAGTGGTTATTTATATTTAATTAGTGATCATTTATTATATCTTAAATAATTTATCTTAATTATTTTATTCCTATTTTTGATCCATGAGTACTAATACCAATCTAAGATGGGTTACTAAAACATTTACCGAGCTAAATGTAACTGAACTGTATGCCTTATTAAGATTAAGAAGTGAGGTTTTTGTAGTAGAACAGAATTGTATTTTTTTAGACATGGACAATAACGACCAAAAAGCATATCATACTATTGGTTTTATAAACGATGAAGTCGTAGCCACAACCCGATTATTCGATAAAAATATTATGTACGATGGTTACCAAAGTATTGGCCGTGTGGTGGGATCCTCCAGGCATAGAGGTATAGGTATTGGTAAGGCCTTAATGCAATACTCTATTCAAGAATGTGAAAGATTATTTGGAAAAGGTCCTATAAAAATTGGGGCACAATTATATTTAAAGAAATTTTACAATGAACAAGGTTTTGAACAATCTGGTGATATATATCTAGAAGACGAGATAGATCATATTCCTATGATTCGTGCAGAAAAATAGTAGCCTACTTCATCTCCAGTGCTAAAAACTTAGCCGTGTGTGTTTTTGATTTTTTAATCATTTCCTCTGGTGTGCCTGTAAATTGAATAAGTCCGCCACCGCTTCCGCCTTCTGGACCTAGGTCAATTATATGATCTGCTACTTTTATCACATCCATATTATGCTCAATGACTAAAACGGTATTGCCTCTGTCTACTAATCGGTTTAGTACACCAATTAATAATTGAATATCTTGAAAATGTAAACCAGTAGTAGGTTCATCTAAAATATAAAATGTTTTTCCAGTATCTTTTTTACCAAGCTCGGTGGCTAATTTAACACGTTGTGCTTCTCCCCCACTTAATGTCACAGCGGACTGTCCTAAAGTAATATAACCCAGTCCTACTTCTAGTAGTACTTTTAGTTTTCTATAAATAAAAGGTACTGCTTGGAAAAAATCACATGCTTCTTCTACTGTCATGTTTAATACATCACTAATTGATTTTCCTTTATATCTAATTTCTAAAGTTTCTCTATTATATCTCTTTCCTCCACATTTTTCACAATGCACATATACATCAGGTAAAAAATTCATTTCAATTACACGCATTCCACCCCCCTCGCATACCTCGCAACGGCCACTTTTTACATTAAAAGAAAAACGACCTGCCTGATAACCTCTAATTTTTGCCTCGGGAACAGAAGCAAATAATGTTCTGATATCTGTAAAGAAACCGCAATAAGTAGCAGGGTTGCTACGAGGTGTTCTTCCTATTGGAGACTGATCTATCTCTATTACTTTGTCTATTTGCTCAATGCCTTCCACTTTTACAAATGGCATTGGTTTGGTTTTACTATTATAACAAAACTGAGAAAGAATAGGATATAAAGTTTCATTAATTAAAGTAGACTTTCCACTTCCGCTCACACCAGTCACTACCGTAAAAGTACCTAAAGGGAAACTGCAGTTTACTTTTTGTAATGTATTACCAGTAGCTCCTTTAATTTGAATATATAAGCCGTTACCCTTTCTTCTTTCAGTGGGTATTTCAATTTTCTTTTTACCTGCTAAAAATAATGAGGTATCAGATTTTAATTTAATAATTTCTTTTGGCGTGCCTTGTGCGACTATATGCCCTCCATGAATACCAGCTTTAGGACCAATATCTACTAAATAATCGGCAGCCATCATAATATCTTTATCATGCTCCACCACTAAAACAGTGTTGCCAATATCGCGTAATTGTTTAAGCGCGGTAATTAATCTTTGGTTATCGCGTTGATGCAATCCAATAGAAGGCTCGTCTAATATATAAGTAATGCCTTGTAGTTGTGAGCCAATTTGGGTAGCTAAACGAATTCTTTGTGACTCGCCCCCACTAAGAGATTTTGAAGGCCTACTTAAAGACAAATAAGATAAACCCACATTCATTAAAAATGAAATACGGTCATCAATTTCTTTTAAAATTGCACTTGCAATTTGAGTATCCTTTTTATCAAGCTTAGCAGGTATTTTTTTAAACCAATCCTGCAAGGCATCTAAGTGCATATCATTTAAAGCAGCAATATTTTTATCATTCACTTTAAACCATAAACTTTCTTTTCTCAACCTAGCGCCCTCACAAGTGGGACAGGTGTTCAATTCCATATAACTTTCTACCCATGCTTTTAAATGGTCAGTACTTTGAGAAGAAGTAAACCATCTTTTCATCATGGGCACAATACCTTCATAACTACCGGTATATTCATTAGGAATGTTCTCATCGTTTAAATCCATGTCCAAAGTGGAAGAAATATTTTTATCTCCAAATAAAATTAAATTCAAATGCTCTTTAGATAAATCTTTAAGCGCTTTATCTAAATTAATTTTATGTTTTCTGGCAAATAATTTTATTTGATTAAATACACTAGCCTCTCTTGCTTCACCTAAAGGATGAATTGCCCCTTCATTAATACTTAAAGAGTGATCTTGCAAAAGCAAACTCATATCAATAGCATACACATTACCTAAACCTTTACAATTAGGACAGGCTCCATAAGGCGAGTTAAATGAAAAACTATTAGGTGAAGGCTCTTCATAACTTAAACCCGTGGTTTCACACATTAATTGCTTAGAGTATTGAACCAATTTGGTTTTACCTTCTTCTAAAACAAAAAGCAAGTCCTTACCCATTTTTAAACACTGAGCAACACTTTCCCCTAATCTTATTTTCATCGCATCCGTTACAGGGATTCGATCTATTACAATTTCAATATCATGAATTTTATAACGATCTACTTGGTATTTAGGTCTAAGTTCAATAATCTCTCCATCTACTCTTGCTTTCACAAAACCTTTCTTTCTAATTTCTTCAAACAACTCTCTATAATGTCCTTTTCTGCCACGCACCACGGGTGCTAATAAATTAATTTTTTTATCCTTAAACTGAGTGAAAATATTTTGAATAATTTCTGCTTCAGAAAATTTCACCATGGGTTTGCCAGTATTATAACTATAGGCCTTACCTATGCGCGCATATAATAATCTTAAAAAATCATATAATTCGGTAACGGTACCCACTGTAGACCTAGGGTTTTTATTGGTAGTTTTTTGCTCAATGGCAATCACTGGGGAAAGACCTGTAATTTGATCTACATCAGGGCGCTCCATCTCCCCCATAAACTGCCTAGCATAAGCACTAAAGCTTTCCATATAGCGTCGCTGGCCTTCATTATAAAGGGTATCAAAAGCCAAGGAGGACTTACCACTTCCGCTCACCCCCGTAAACACCACTAACTGGTTTTTAGGAATGGTAATATCAAAATTTTTGAGGTTGTGCTCTCGAGCACCGACTATGGTTATATATTCTTTAATTTGGCTCATCTAAGGGATTAAAGTTATAACAACCTTTTAAATAATTTGTTTAGAACAAAGAATAAACATTTAGTAAATTTGCAAAAACCAGATTCTTGCAAAAAAAACACTTTATAATCGCTGTTCTTTTAAGCATTAGCCTTGCTGCCAGTTTGTTTTCAATGAGTATGCTTTGGGGCAAGAATGAGGCCTTTCTTTATTTAAATACAAACTTAGGCCTAATAGCAGATAAGGTTTTTGAATATAGCAGCTATTTGGCGGAAGGTTGGATTTGGATACCCTATTTTATAGTAATAGTAGTTCTGTATAAGAAGGATATTACGTTTATATTGATGAACTTTTTGATATCAACATTACTTACACAATTCGCTAAAAACTATATTTTTATTACAGCCATGCGCCCTATCGCAAGCGGATTAGACGTAACTCAAATTCATACCGTAGCCGGTGTTGAAATTCATACTTTCAATAGTTTTCCATCCGGTCATACCGCCACTGCTTTTACTTTATTTTTATTGACCACTTATTTATTTCCAAATAAATACGCTATAACCTTTGGCTTACTCTATGCCCTTGTTTGTAGTTATTCGCGTATTTATTTAGCTCAACATTTTCCCTTAGACCTTGCCGGAGGAATTTTAGTAGCCTTACTTACTTTACCTATTAGTATTTTTATAAGACAACAATTAAATAAAAAACCATTTTAGCAAATGGTGAATTTGCACATTTAAATTTATCATTATGTTAAAACGTTTTTTATTGGTAGTTAACTTATTTGCATTTTTTAATGTAATTGCACAGGATACTTCACATAATGCACATACAAATGTGTCAGTAGTTAATAGTAGCATCACAGATCAACAAATTATAATAGGTAGAAAGAATAGTCCAGAACAAATGAATAAGCCCTATGTTATTTTAATTTCTGCAGATGGTTTTAGAGCCGATTTTACTGAAAAGTACGAAGCCAATAAATTACAAGCACTCTCTACTAATGGAGTGCGAGGTAAATATATGATACCTTCTTATCCTTCTGTAACTTTTCCTAACCACTATAGTATTGTAACTGGACTATATCCTTCTCATCATGGACTTGTAGATAATGGTTATATCGATATTCCCACTGGCGCTTTTTATAGTATGGGCAATAAGAAAATGGTGGCGGAAGGAAAATGGTATGGAGGAACTCCTTTATGGGTTTTAGCAGAGCAGCAAAAAATGATAAGTGCTAGTTTTTACTGGGTAGCATCAGAGGCCGATATTCAAGGCATTAAACCTACCTACCATTATATCTATAATGAGAAAATTGATATTGCCACACGTATAAAAGCAGTGAAAGATTGGCTAAGCCTTCCTGAAGATAAACGTCCTCATTTAATAACCTTTTATTTCCCGGATGTTGACCACGATGCACATACTTACGGACCAGACGATATACGCGTAAAAAAGTCGGTGCAATTTGTAGATAGTAGTATTAATGCCTTGCAAGAATCTCTAGCAAGTTTACACCTTCCTATTAATTATATTTTTGTTTCAGACCATGGAATGGCCAAAGTAGATAATGTTAATACCAAACCACTGCCTTCAAGCATTGATACCGCTTATTTTACAGTGCCTTGGGGTGATACACAATTACATTTATATGCCAAGGATAAATCTAAAATAGAACCTACTTATAATGCACTTAAAAATGATACAAGTGTGACTGTGTATACTTTAGATGAGACTCCAGCCTACTGGCACTATAAAAAAGCAGATGATAAATTTAACAGATTAGGTGATTTAATTGTTGTTCCCCATTTTCCTAAAGTATTTAATTTATCTACCCGTAAACCCACTTTAGGTAAACATGGCTTTGATAACCATATGCCTGAAATGCGCGCCAGCTTTATAGCTTGGGGCCCTGCCTTTAAAAAAGGAATTACTATTGATGGCTTTGAAAATGTAAATATTTATCCATTGGTCGCGTATATACTAGGCTTAAACTACGACTCGAAAACTATCGATGGTAAGTTTGAAGTATTAAAACCTATCTTAAAATAGTTTAAGCAATTTATTTTTTCTATCTATTTTATTAAACTAGTTTAATTAGATTTAGTAAAAAATCATAAAATTTTACAAATTTTCTATTCATATTCGTATTTCTTAAAATACTTTAAGCAAAAATGATATTATATGTGATAAGTTTATACTACCAAACAAGTAGAATAAACTATGAATAAAAATTTAACAGCAACTGAAAGTAGAATACTAAATTTAATTGCTCAACAAAAAAAGAGCAAAGAAATTGCTGAAATACTATTTGTTTCTGAAAAAACCATTCGTAACCATAGGTATAATATTAAAAAGAAATTGGACCTGCCTAAAGAGAATAATAGTTTGTTGAAGTGGGCGATATTGAATTTTAAATAACCCACTACCTTTTTTAAAATATAGGATAGCCGTCACTTCGCTCCGGCATTCTGTTAACCCTCAGAGCA
>RFVO01000035.1 GCA_009928005.1 Chitinophagia bacterium
TGAGATAAATTTATCTCAGGGTTTTATTAAAGTTCAATACTATTTGTAATTAGAAAAATATATCTATTCTACAAATACCTTTTGCATACATTTAAAAATATTTAGTTACTCCTGGAATAGCAACTGGGTAGTATCCATCTGCGTTAGGAAGCACTGGAGGTTCAGCATTCCAATCATATGTTTTTGGATGTATATCAATACCAGAGTTTATGGCTTTATCCCATTCAATGATTTGTCCTGAGTAAGTGGCCATACGCCCTATAATAGAAGTCATGGTAGAGCTTGCTCCATTTTCTGCATCGGCAAATTTATACTCTCCTTTTGCAATGGCAGCAAACAATTCATCATGCTCAGTTTGATAAGGGTTGTTTTCTAATTTTGTATCGTACTGATAAATGATTTTACCTGTATGGTCCTTTATATGTGCAGCCCCACAATAAATTTTGCCTTTGGTGCCTACTAAGAGTTCATCTACTTTACTCATGGTGCCAGGAATATGTCTACACTGACTATTTAAAATAGAGCCATCGGCATATTCAAATTCTACAAAGTGATGATCAAAAATTTCACCATGATCTTTTCCTTTTCTTACTTGACGTCCACCTAGACCTTGTGCTTTTATTGGATGTCCGCCTTTAAACCAATTGATGACATCTAAATTATGAATATGTTGTTCGGTAATATGATCACCACATAACCAATTAAAATAATACCAGTTTCTCATTTGGTATTCCATTTCTGTTTGATTGTATTTTCTAGGTCTTACCCAAACACCGTCATTATCCCACCATGCTTGTGCAGAAGTAATGTCTCCAATTAAATCTTTTCTTTTATACAACTCGCGATATGAATTTTGATAATGTCTTTGTAAACCTACTACTACATTTAATTTTTTTTGTTTAGCAATAGCAGCCGTAGCGAGAACACTTTGAATACCTGCAGGATCAGTGGCTACAGGTTTTTCCATAAATACATGTTTGCCTTGTTTAATGGCTTCTGCAAAATGAATAGGTCTAAAACCTGGAGGTGTTGCTAGTATGACAACATCTGCTAGTGCTATGGCTTTTTGATAAGCGTCAAAACCTGTGAATCTTCTTTCTTCAGGTACATCTAATCTTTTAGCTAATTCACCAATGCTATTGTTAATTTCCTCTGTTAAAGATTTATGGCAATTATCTAAATTGTCTTTAAAGGCATCGGCCATAGCAATAATTTTTACATTTTGTTTGCTTGACAAGGCTTGCATTGCAGCACCTGTGCCTCTTCCACCGCAACCTACCACGGCAATTTTAATGGTATCATCGGAGCCGGAGAAAAAATTGGCGCGAGATAATAAGGGTGCTGCTAGAATACCTCCTGCAAGAAGGCTCGTTCCTTTTACGAAATCTCTTCGTGAATTATTTCCTGAAAATGGTTTGTTCATAATGGTAATTTTTAATTTATAAATTTAAATAGGCCTTAAAAAATTGTTTAATTTCTTCTTCTGATGGTTGATTGAAAGGTCTTACAAGTCTTATACCTACTTGTTTTGCCTCTGTTAACCACCATTTGCTTTTGGGTATTTGTGGATCTCTTCTATTCCAAATAGGGTCTGAATGAATTCTTTTCGCCGATCTTAATTCAGTAGCTGAATCTAAATAACTCCCCCCCTTTAATGTTTTAGGATACCTTACTAAGTTAGGCGCCACAATGAATTCACTGGTAGTTATTTTTTCAAAAGCAGATGCATCATAATGATCTAAGGTCCATTCAGCAAGATTACCTAGAATATCATATAAGCCCCAAGGGTTAGGTAGTTTTTTTCCTACTTTATGAAATGTGTTTTCACTATTTTTTTCATACCATGCATATTTTTCTAAATCATCTGCACTATTTCCAAAAAAATAAGCTGTATTAGTTCCTGCCTTACATGCATATTCCCATTCTGCTTCAGTGGGTAAGCGATAAAATATTTTTGTTTTTTGATACAGCCATTTACAATACATAATGGCTGCATATTGAGACATACTATTAGCAGGGTAACCACCTTCTTTACCCATGCCCCAACTTAAATCAACATATTGAGGACTGGGTCTTGTAACAGCGTCTACGCTTACATTTTGACTGGTAGTTTCATCTTTTAAAAAAACATCTAATTCATCTCTGGTTACTTCATAAGCACTCATCCAAAAGGGGGCTATGTTAATTTTTTTTTGAGGCCCCTCATCTATGTTTCTTCCTTTTTCATTGTTTGCACTTCCTATTAAAAAAGTACCGCCTTTAATGGGGACCATCTTAAAGCTTAAATGACTTCCTATTAATGCTTGATCATAAGGCATAAAATATATTTCTTGCGCGCTAATTAACTGAGTATTCAAGCACCAAAGCCACACACTTAAAAATATTTTATAGAATTTCAATTTCCTTTGTTTAGTGTATTAAGATAAAACTTATTTTATTGTTTTATCTTTTTTTTGACTTGAATTATATTAGTGGTTTGCCAATAATTATTAAAATTTGGCGTGGTTTCAAAAATAAGTTTACCATTTTCTTGGGTAGTTATTAATAATGCTGCATGTTGAGAGAGGGCTAATTTTTTAGCCTCCTTAATAGGTAGAATACTGCAAGTAGTAGCTAGCCAATCCGCTGTGGCACCGTTTTTAGCAATAATGGTTACATTTCTTAGATTCGTTACACCATAGCCAGTAAGGGGGTTAATAATATGAGAATATTTAACTCCCTGCTTTTCTATATACTGGAATACATCTCCAGAAGTGGCTACTGAACAATTGTTGAGTTGTAGTTTTTTATTTAACAAGTCATCTGTTGTTTCAGGCAAATTCACTCCAATAAGCCAGCCCTTTTGATCTAAGGGCGCTCCACTGATTACAATATCACCTCCTGCATCGGCCAATGCTTCATGAATACCATTGGCTTTTAAATAATCAATTACCCACTGAGCAATATAGCCTTTTGCGATACCACCAAAATCTAATTGCATGCCAGCTTTAGGAAGAAAAATTGTACCTAAACGTTTATTAATTCTCACTTGATTAAGCCCCACTAAATTTTTATTAACAAGAATAGTGTTTGAATTAGGAAAAGCTTTAGACTTTCTGGCATTTCTCCATAAGCTAGTTAAAGGACCAATGCTAATATCATAAACGCCCTTACTTTCCAAATAAGCATATTGTGATTTTTGAACTAAATCAAACATAGCTTTTGACATTTTATATGGAAGTATACCTGCACTCGCATTAATTTTAGATAATTCGCTACTAGAATCATAATTGCTAAAAATATGATTTAGTGAATCAACTAATTCAAAACTTTTTCGAGCTAAATGATTAGCAATATTGGAATCGGGACTCACAATAATTAAATTGAAAGGAGAGCCCATTTTCAATTCTGAATAGCTAAACTTCTTACTTTGAGCTTGAAGTAAGGGTGTAAAAAATACAAAAAGGGCAATTGTAGAAATGAATGGTTTCAAACTTGTTCTTATTAATACTTATGCCTAAATTTAATCTATAAAAAAATACAATTCTATGGAACGCAGAAATTTTTTAAAACAAAATGTTTTAGTGGGCGGTTCACTTTTAGCAGGTACTAGTTTACTAGCAGAAAATATAAAAGCAAGTACATCCAGATCTTTAGAACCTGTTCCTTTCAAATTAAATTATGCTATTCATGATGGTATGTTTGAAAATTTAGCGGGTCCTAATTTTATTGATCAAATAAAATATGCGCATAGTATTGGTTTTACTGCGATAGAAGACAATGGCATGATGAGCAGAACCCCTGAAATGCAACAAAAAATTGGAGATACCTTGGCTGCACTAGGTATGCATATGGGTGTATTTGTAGTAAACTTCTCTATAAATGATAAAATTAATTTAACCACAGGCTCTCAAGAATGGAAAGATAAGTTTACTGCTTCGTGTAAGGAAGCTGTGGAGGTGGCTAAAAGAACCAATGCAAAGTGGATGACTACAGTGCCTGGTAATTTTGAAAGAAAATTACCCATAGATATTCAAACAGGAAATGTCATTGAAGGATTAAGACCAGGTATAGAAATTTTAGAAAAAAATAATTTAGTGACAGTCTTAGAACCATTGAGCGATACACCTGATTTATTCTTGCGTCACTCAGATCAAACCTATGCTATTTGTAAAGCTATTAATAGTCCTGCTTGCAAAATTTTATTTGATATGTATCACATGCAAAAAAATGAGGGTAATATCATAAATAATATCAACAGATGTTGGTCTGAAATTGGGTATTTCCAAATTGGTGATAACCCCGGTCGTAATGAACCGGGATCCGGAGAAATGAATTACCATAATATCTTCAAACATATACATAGCAAGGGTTACAAAGGAGTGCTAGGTATGGAGCATGGAAAAGTAGGTGCTGGAAAAGAAGGCGAATTAGCTTTAATTAAAGCTTATAGAGAAGCTGATAATTTTTAATTCTTTCCAAGAATAATTAATCGATTTAATGAATAAGTTATTGATACAAGTATTATAAATACAAAATCTATTATGAAAAAATATTTTCTTTTCTTTATATTTTTGGCATTAGTTGGAAAAACAAATGCACAAAATTATCAAGCTAATTGGGAATCTTTAAACACCAGAAAAATTCCTGCTTGGTTTCATCAAGATAAGTTTGGTATTTTTATTCATTGGGGGGTGTATTCGGTGCCTGCTTATGCTCCCATTATGCCCAATAGCGGATATAGTTATTCTGAATGGTATGGTCACCGATTATTTGAGAAGCAAAAGGATTTTATAGCCTTTCATAATAAAAATTATGGAAGCAGTTTTGCTTATGATCAGTTTGAACCTATGTTCAAAGCAGAAATGTTTAATCCTAATCAATGGGCAGATGTATTTAAAAAATCGGGGGCACGCTATGTAGTACTTACTTCCAAGCACCACGATGGGTATACATTATGGAATAGTGCAGAAGCCGATCGAGATTGGAATAGACCTTGGAATGCTGTAACAGGAACCCCTAAGCGCGATTTATTAGGAGACTTATCTACTTCTGTAAGAGAAGCCGGACTAAAGATGGGCTATTATTATTCTTTATACGAATGGTTTAATCCTTTATGGTTGTATGATCGTAAAAAATATGTGACAGAACATATGACACCTCAGTTTAAAGATTTAGTAACTAAGTATAAGCCTTCCATTATTTTTTCCGATGGAGAATGGGATATATCTGATACCGCTTGGCAAAGCCCAGCATTGCTTGCTTGGTTATTTAATGAATCGCCTGTAAAAAATGAAGTAGTGGTAAATGATCGTTGGGGAAATAATACTAGAGAGAAAAATCATGGCGCTATGTATACGACTTCAGAATATGGAAGTGGAATGGATGCAAGTATTATATGGGAAGAAAGTCAGGGAGTTGGTTATTCTTATGGCTATAATAGAAACGAACAATTACAAGATTATAAATCTAGTCATGATTTAATTTTAATGTTGAGTGATATTGTATCGAGAGGCGGTAATTTATTATTAGATATTGGACCAGATGCCGATGGAACTATTCCTGTTATTATGCAGCAACGCCTATCTGATATAGGAGATTGGTTAGCCTTGAATGGAGAGGCTATTTATGAAACTGAAGCTTGGAGGCCAGCACAATGGACAAAGGGCTATGTACCAACTAAAAAAGGTGCAAGTTTTATGGCTAATTATAATGTGGCAAAATTAGTAGTACCACAAAAAGACAGCGCTTATATTGAAACCTTTTTTACCAAAAAAGGAAATGATATATATTGTATTGTTCCTTCTTACAGAAATACTCTTACTGTTAGAGATTTAAAATTACCAAGTAATGCTACAGCTAGTATTTTAGGATCCGATGTAAAAACTAATTGGAAACAAAAAGGGAAAGATGTAGTTATTGATTTAACAACATTAAGGCCTAATAGTATTTCTTCATCAGGCATTTTTGTAGTGAAATTGAAACAGTAATTATTTCAAATTATATTTTTTCATTTGCTTGTTCATTACCTTGAACCATAAGGGTGGAAACAAAGAAAGTAAAATCATACCCGGATAGCCAGTAGGCATTTGAGGAGCATTGTCATAGCTTCTTAGTATTTGATATTTTCTTGAAGCCAAGTAATGGTGATCACTATGACGGCTTAATTCAAATAACATTAATCTACCAATTATGTGATTGCTATTCCAACTATGATGTGGTTGTACTCTTTCGAATTGATGATCGCCTGTTTCATTTCTTGTGAGACCATAATGTTCAATATAATTCACTGATTCTAAAAGTAAACCACCCATTAAAGCAGCAACCATAAATAATAAAGTAGTAGTTAGTCCAAACAAGTTAAAAACAACAACTAAAAATAATAATTGAATGAGTTGAAATAGTAGCATTTCATTTTTTATAGAAAACCAAGCATGTCCTTTTTTACTCAATTCTTCATTAGCAATTTTCCATGCACTTTTATAAGTACCTATTAAAGTTTGGGGCCAGAAAGCATATAAAGATTGATTGTATTTAGCTGTACTAGGGTCTGAAGCAGTTGCTACATGTTTGTGATGTCCTTTATTATGCTCAATAAAAAAATGCATGTATAAGCTTGTTAATAAAAGCATTTTGGCAAAGGTTTGTTCCATTTTATTGACACGGTGTCCTAATTCATGTGCTACATTAATTCCAAAAGCGCCACATAATAATCCCATACTAATTACTCTACCCACTATTGTAGCTATAGATAAAGTAGGTGCTTGTAAAGAGCTTAAGAAAATCCAAAGTGAATAATATTGCATGATTACAGCTGCATATAAAATGAAATCATAGAGTTTATTTTGTTTAGCTAAAGATTCTTCTACTTCATCCAAATTAGTTGGGCTGGCTTTAATAAATAGTTCTAGTATAGGGACTGCAAAAAAAGTATATAATAAAGGAGCGTAACATATTAATCCTTCCCCTTGAAAAGCTAATAAGGATAATATATATAAAATAAAAGGAGTTACATATTTAAAAGCCTTAATGGAAGTATACATAGTAATGTTTTTTGATAATAAAAAGTAAATACAAGCCTTACTTAATTTAAATAGAGGTCGGCAATTTTTTTAGCTTCAATGATAGGATCTCCTTCATTTCTATTGGTTAATACAATAATCATTAGCTTCTTATCTGGAAATAATAAAATATTATTTCTAAAACCTATAGAACTTCCATCATGATAAGGATGCGTAATATTGTTATAATCTTCAACATGCCAGCCGTAGCCGTAGTCAATAATTTTGCCATTGTCTAATTTTTTTCTACTCCAAGCATTTTTTTGCATTTCAGGGCTAAGTAATTTATAATTCCATAATGCTTTAATCCATTTTGTCATCTCAACTGTATTTGTATAAATACCTCCGTCTCCTAATACAGCACTAGTAAGGCTTTGATCGGTCTGTGTCCAGACTCCATTTTCAAATGTGTACCCGTAGGCTCTATTAATTACTGTTGATTTACCTTGTTCATAAGCTACCGTCGATTTCATACCTAAGGGCTTAAATATATTTTCCTTTAAAAAACTAGCAAAATCTTGACCACTTATTTTTTCTACAATGAGTGCTAAGATGGCATAACCAGTATTACTATATTTATAATTGGTACCTGCAGGAAAGTAGAGAGAATCCGCCACATACATTAACTGTAAACAATTGGTATCGTGTAATTGTTTTTGTTGAGTTGCAGGCATGAGGTCCTCATAATCGATAAGGCCTGAACTATGAGTAAGTAAATGTTTGATTTTAATTTTTTTACCGTAAGCAGGAAAACTTGAAAAATATTTAGTTAGAGGGTCTTCTAAAGATATTTTATTGTTCTTAGCCAATAGTAAAATAGACATAGCTGTAAATTGTTTAGTTACAGAGGCTAATCTAAAATTGGTAAATGGGTCAATTTTTTCAAAATTATTAAGCTCTTTTACCCCATAGCCTTTTTGAAAAACAATTTTATCATTTTGAAAAACCAGTACACTAGCACCTGGTTTTGAATCTGAATTATACTCCGACAAAATAGTATCTATTTTTCTTTCTTTTATTAATAAAGCACTTGGCTTACAAGCGCCCAGTAATAAAACACTCAAGCTAAAGACTACTATTTTATGGAATAATTTTGGACTCATTTTTTTAATAAATTTTCTAATTCAGCCTGAGTTTCTTTCACTGCTTTTTCTGTTTGTGAAGTGGGCGCCATTTCTGTACTTTCTAAAATATTAAATAATCCTGTAAATTTTTGATAAATAACAGGAAACTTATTCATTGATTTTTTACGACCCTCATAACAAATCATCGATAAATCATGTTGACGTTGCCATTCTGATATACTTGTTTTAACTCTTGGGTCCATGGTTATAGTCATAGGCTGTTCCTGTGTTTGACCATTTACAGTTAATCTTATTTTATAAGTACCTGGCATTACCCAAGGAGCAGTAGCATCGGGTGGGGTATTATGAATAATAGCTGTCATGGGATAGGCTGCTGGAACATTCAATGCTTCGTATCTCATATCCCATAAAAAACGGTGCGCTCCAGCAGTGGCTGCTAGTATTTGTTGAGGTCTTATCCAATACAAAGGAATATTTACATCTGGAATTTTATAAAGTGTATCATTGCTAGTGAAGGTTCTAATGAGTTCACCTTTAGCATTTAGAATTTCTAATTTTACAGGACCATTGCTATTAGTATTTATTCATATTCCATCTTACCCTAATTGCTTTCTGTGGTTTGAATAAAACAGTTTCTTTGGCTTTGTTTATATTCATTTGTCTTAGTGGTGTGATATTATCTAAGATCCAAAAACTACGTCCATGTGTACCAATGACCAAGTCATCATCTTTAATTACTAAATCACGAATAGAAGTAGCAGGCATATTTAATTTTAAGGACTGCCAATTTTCTCCTGCATCTAAAGAAAAGTAAACTGCATTTTCTGATCCTGCAAATAATAAACCTTTTCTAACGGCGTCTTCTCTCACTGAATTTATAGGCTCATTGGGTAAACCGTTAATTATTTTTTTCCATGTTACTCCGCCGTCTGTTGTTTTATAAATATGTGGTGTCATATCATCCAAACGAATTCTGTTCACTGCTATATAGGCTGTGTTTACATCAAACCTACTTGCATCTATCATTGAAATTTTACTCCATGAAGTAATGGATGCAGGTGTAATATTTTTCCAATGTTTACCTCCATCTTTAGTGATATGAATAAGTCCATCATCGGTACCTGCCCATAAAACATTTATATCTTGATAAGAAGGAGCGAGTGAATACACCACTCCACGTTGACGCATTTTTTTAACTTCCTCCGTATTGTAAATACCCACACTAGCAGGAATATCCCAAGTTTCACGTGTTAAATCGGGACTGATAGTTTCCCAACTAGATCCGCCATTGGTGGTTTTAAAAATAATATTACCTGCAAAAAATAAAGTTTTATTATCAACAGGTGAAAATAAAACAGGAGCTGTTCTAATAAAACGAACCTTGCCATTTCTAACTGGTGTAGGTGAAATATTTTGCACTTGTGCAGTGCGCTTATCATACTTTGTAATTTTTCCTCCATAAATAATATTGGGATCTAAGGGGTCTGCTGCCACATATCCATATTCTTCAACACCTACTGGATGCCATTCTCTAAAAGTAATTCCACCATCATTTGAACGAGAAGCAATACCTACTGAACCACTTTCTTGTTGACCACCATATACATTATAAGGGAAAGCATTGTCTGTACTTACATGATAAAACTGAGCCGTAGCTTGATTATACCAACTTGAATAGGTTTCACCGCCATTCACTGTAATGGTACCACCTTGGTCTAAACCTACTGCAATAATATTGGTGTTATTAGGGTTAATCCAAAAACGGTGATAGTCATCTCCGCCTGGGGCACCCTTAATTCCTTCCCAAGTTTTTCCTCCATCTTTTGATCTCCACATCACTACATTTGCAGAATAAACAATGTCTTCATTTTTAGGATCTGCTTTTACTTCTGCAAAATCACTTCCTCTTCCCCAAAGTCTTCCATCGGAAGTTAACATATACCAAGACTCCCCTCCATCATCACTTCTATAAATGCCTCCTTTTTTAGCTGCATCAACTGTCGCGTACATTCTATTTGAATTACTAGGTGCAATGGTAAAACCAATTCTTCCTAAACCATCTTCTGTGGTAGTGGGGAAACCTTTAGTAATTTTTTTCCAAGTATTCCCGCCATCAATTGATTTATATAAACCACTTGCTTCACCATCCCATGCACCATTTTCCCAGGGGCCTTGTCTTGCAGCCCAAATAGTTGCAAAAACAATATTGGTATGGTTAGGATCAATTAATACTTGAACCGCTCCAGTATTTTCATCAATGTATAATACTTGTTCTATAGTTTTACCACCATCCAAACTTCTATATACACCACGTTCTTTATTCGGTCCATAAGGATGTCCAAGTGCGGCTACAAATATTCTATTTTCATTTTTTGGGTCAATACTAATGCCACCAATTTGTTGTGCATCGTGTAATCCCATATTGGTCCAAGTTTTTCCAGCATCATTTGATTTATATAAACCATTACCAATAGATAAATCGGGTCGTTGAATACCTTCACCACTTCCTACATAAATTACATTTGAATTTGAAGGCGCTACAGCTACATCGCCTACTGAGCCTGTATTTTCAGCATCAAAGATGGGCTTCCATGTATGGCCATAATCGGTGGTTTTCCAAACGCCTCCATTATTAACACCAATATAAAATACATTGGGTTGGTCTGCTACTCCAGAAATACCTACTGTTCTACCAGCTCTATGAGGGCCTATCATTCTATATTTTAAACCAGCTAGTTGTTCAGCACTTACTTGTGCATAACTTGAACTAGCTAAAAAAATAATACATAAAATAAAAACAATGGTTGTTTTTAACTTAAATACTTTTAAATCAATTTGCATAATAATAATTTTAGGACACTTAAATATACAAAATAATAGCTACGCTTATTTGCACTTGGGAGCTAGCATAATAATCCTTAAATTCAAATATTGGTTTTAACCTTTCCATTCAATTTTTTTATGAAAAAGCAATTCATTTTTATCATTTTTCTGCTCATTTGTCTTTTTAGTGTAAAGCCTTTTTTGGCACAAACAGTTGGTTCTAACCCTTTTGCAGCCATGCCTTTTCGCTTTATTGGTCCTGATGGCAATAGAGCTATTGCGGTAGTTGGAGAACCAGGTAATCCAATGGTATCTTATGTAGGGGCTGCTTCCGGAGGAATTTTTAAAACCACAGATGGGGGCGTAAATTGGAAACCCATTTTCGATAATATGGATAATTCTTCAATTGGGGCATTAGCTATTTCAAAATCGAATCCCCAACAAGTGTGGGCGGGTACAGGAGAAACTTTCGTGATTCGTCCAGCGCATGCGAATGGAAATGGAATTTATAAATCGAGTGATGGAGGAAAGACTTGGGAGAATAAAGGATTGAAAGAAACAGTTTTAATTAGTAAGGTGATTGTTGATCCTACAGATACCAATACCATTTATGTTGCTGCCATGGGACATATGCATGGTCCACAAGAAGAAAGAGGAGTGTATAAAACAATTGATGGTGGAAAACATTGGGAACGCATTTTATTTGTTGACGCCAATACCGGTTGTAGCGACTTGTCTTTAAATGAAAAAGACCCTAATAATTTAGTAGCTGCGATGTGGCAAGTAAATATTACCACTTGGAATTTAAATAGCGGTGGACCTGGTAGTGGATTTTATAAAACTAAAGATGGTGGTAAAACTTGGCAGCTTATGCATAATGGTTTACCCGGAGGAAGTACTCATCCAATTGGTAAAACATCTATTGATATTGCACAGAGTAACCCTCAAACTATTTATGCATTAGTAGAAGACAAGTCACCTGGTTTGTATAAATCAATAGATGGTGGAGAGCATTGGAAATTAATGTATGAAAATCATTCAATGGCACAACGTGCTCCTTATTATACAAGAGTTCGTGTATCCACACAAGATGAAAATAAATTATATACTATTTGTGTCACCATTATGGAATCAAAAGATGGAGGCATCAGTTTTAATGGCAATGGTACTTATGCGCCAGGTGGCGATAACCATGATATATGGTTTGATCCTACCAACGCTCAACGTATAATGGTTGCACACGATGGTTGTATGAATATGAGTTTTAATGGAGGAAAAACTTGGAACAATATTAATTTACCTATTGCGCAAATGTATCATGTAGCTGTAGATAATATGATTCCTTATCATGTAATGGGCAATAGACAAGATGGTTATAGTTATAGAACTGCCGCTATTAGTATGCAAGGTTTTATTCCTTTGGGATTATGGGAAGGCGTTGGCGGATGTGAAAGTGGATTTGCACAACCCGATCCTTTTGATAATAATATTATATGGTCTGGATGTTATGATGGAGGATTAGATGTTACAGATGTAAGAACTGGTTACGCGCATGATGTACGTGCTTGGCCTGAAGCAGGCTATGGTTGGGCTCCAGCAGATATGAAATATCGTTGGCATTGGAATTTTCCGATGGCTTTATCGAAGCATCAAAAAGGAGTAGTATATGTAGGAAGCCAGTATGTTCATAAAACAAATAATAAAGGAATGTCATGGCAAGTGATTAGTCCAGACTTAACCACCAATGATAAAAGCCATCAACAAAATTCTGGTGGTATGAATTCCGACAACCTGATGACATTTGATGGCTGCACCTTATATGTGATTGCAGAGTCACCTTTAACAAAAGGTGTTTTATGGACAGGTAGTAATGATGGCCAAGTTCAAGTCACTACCAATGATGGTAAAACATGGACCAATGTTACAGCCAATATAAAAGGCATTGCCCCTTGGGGAACTATTCGAAGTATTGATGCTTCTAATTTTGAAAAGGGTACTGCTTATATAAGTATCACCTATCAACAATTAGGTGATTTCAAGCCTTATATTTTTAAAACAACTAATTATGGTAAATCTTGGAAAGAAATAGGGTCGGGTATTCCATCTTCTAATAGTTCATTTGTTCATAGTATCAAAGAAGATCCTGCTCAAAAAGGTTTATTATATGCAGGAACTGATAATGGTTTATATATTAGCCCAGATGATGGTAGTACTTGGATGCATTTAAAAAATAATTTACCACCCTCTCCTATTTATTATATAGCCATTCAAAAAAACTTTCGCGATTTAGTCTTAGCTACTTATGGTAGGGGTTTTTATATTCTTGATGATATCACCCCTTTCAGAGAATGGAGTAAACAAATGATAAAAAATAAAAATGAATTATACGCGCCAAGACAAGCCTATCGTTTTAATAATAAAACTGGTATACACAGCGAATCATCGATGGCTACAGGCAGTAATCCTCCTTATGGTGCTAGTATAAATTATTATTTAGTAGATAGTCTTAGTGCTAATCCTTTTATTTATATTTTGAATAATAAAGGAGATACTATTCAAAAAATGAAAGGCACTACTAATAAAGGAGTGAATCGAATTTGGTGGAATCTTGCACATAATGATATTGAACTACCTCCTTTAAAAACCATTCCAGATAATAAAAATTATTTAAAATTTGATTCACTTGGGAATAGACGTATGTTTATTTATGATTTAGATATTGGTCCAGGATTAGAACCCATTAGAGTTCCACCAGGAAATTACACGGTTGTTTTAAAAGTGGGTAAAGAAATTATGAAGCAACCCATACAAGTATTGAATGACCCTAATTTACATACAAGTAAAGGTGCTATTGAAGCTCAATATGATTTTGGAATGCAATTAACTAGCGCTACGAAAAAATGTTTAAGCTTAATTGAGAAAATGGAAATGGAGCGTGCAGGCTTAATAAAGCAAAATACAATAGAGGCGGCAAATAGAGAAAAGCAAGTATATGCAATAGAAAAAGAATTATTTGATATTCACTTAACAGGATCGAGGATGGATATTTTTAGAAATCCCGCTAAAATATTGGAAAGGCTATTAACCCTCACTAAAGAAAGTCAAACAATGGGTGCCGATTTTCCACCCACATCGCAACAAAAATTAGTATACCAAGCTTTGAACAGTCAATTAGAAAAATTAGCAGCAACTTATTTATTCCACCAATAAGTAAACTTTAAAACTACCGCTCTGTTTTTAACAAATACAGGACCAATATAGTAGTTGTCAGTATACACTATAAATAAATCAGAGACAGGTTTATAGCGCCACTGGAATCTTGTATTAAAGTTTATATTTTTTGTTTGTTCGTTGTACTGATAAAAGGCTGTAAAAAATAATTTGTCTGTCATGGTAATATCCATTTTAGGACCAATTAAGAAAAAATTATTTTTACCCCATGGTTGAGGAAGTTCAATATGATTATAGGTAGCAGCCATATCAAAATTTACATAGGGTTGTATACGATAACCAATATCACCAGTGATACTTAATAATTTACCATCGGCATAGTAACCTCCTTTACGAACAGTTAAGTAATAAGTTAATTTATGCTGTGGTGCTGAAATCCAATCAAAGCCCATTGTAGTCCATTGATGTTTTGTATGCGCTGCCAAAGGTTGTTTGCCAATTCTAGTAGGATCAAAGGGCGATAATAATTCTACATAATCATTTTGAATGACAGTAGCGAAAGTACTTTTATCTCTAAAAGTAATTAGGTAATTAAATAATTTAGTATTATCTGTTAAATTGAAATTTGAATTATAATAATAAGTAGTAGTCACTTGAGGGCCATAGCTTAAAATATTTCCACTTTTTGGAAAATATAAGCGTGTAATACTAGGCATAAACTTTATGTAATTATTTCTTGGAACATAGCCTACTTCTGCATTATAATTATTACCTACAATTTCATGTTGCCATGAAATGATCCACTTTCTACTACTATATTGTAAATTACCTGCATTTAAATAATCGTTGCCAGACTTATTGGGCGTAAAGGATTTAATGAAAATTGTTTTACCTGTCCAAGGGTTATTTTTAGGTGCTAAATTATATTCAAAACCAAAGTTTCTATTATATGCATTGCCCACTGAAGTATTTATTGTAGACGAAGGATAATCAAAAGCAGTCTTGTCGATATAAAATAATTCTATGCTCGATTTTTTAAATAATTTTCTTTGCAAAGCGAGCACTGAAAAATTTTGAGCTAAGAGCCCTGTAGTTTTATCATCGCTTGTTTTCATATCCATAATACCAATACGCCAATTTTTATCTAGTCTACCACTCATTCTAGCTCCAAAGTCAATATTGGTATTTAAGCCAATTCTTCTAGAGAAAAAGGGCCTTACATTTTCAAAACCTAAATTGGAAAATAAATCGGCGTTTTCTAAAAAGAATTGTCTTTTTTCCGGAAAAAATAATTCAAAACGACTTAGATTACTTACTTGTCTGTCTACTTCCACTTGAGAGAAATCGGGGTTCACTGTTAAATCTAAGTTGAGAGAAGAAGACAAACTTATTTTTGCATCTAATCCGTAAGCGTTTTTATTTATAGATGCTTGGTTAATTTTGGTACCATCACTTGTGGCAAATTCTTTTGAAACACTGGATTTAAAATAAGGAATTAAAGAAAAATTATTTTGATGTGCTGGAAGTGGCGCATCCCAAACCAAGGAACCAGTATAAGCTAATGAAGCAGTGGGAAATTGTCTAGGCATGGGTGCCCAGCTCGATTTTTCTGTTGTTTTTAAATCGTTTCTACTAAAGTTTACTCCCCATTCTTGAACACCTGTTTTATATCTAATGGATTTAAAAGGAATGGCGGCCTCCCAAACATATTTTTCTGCGTCATTGTAAATAGCAGAGGTCCATTTATTATCCCAATTTAAGTCTACAGAACCCCCATCAAACATAGTACCATCCCATTGTGCGCCCACTGCACTAGCGCCAAAGGCAAAGCCATTAGTTTGATCTCCATAGGTATCTAAAAACAAAATAAAATTATCATTCTTTCCAAAGTTCCAATCTCTTTTTAAAGACTCTACCATATCTACGCCATCACCCACCTTGGTACAAATTGCAATAATGTATAAATTATTTTCATCGTAAGTCATTCTCACTTCAGTAGGTACTTTAGAAACACTAGTATCCATGGGAAGTACCATAGGAAATTTATTTACTGCCTGAGCCTTTAACCAGGACTGCTCATTCATTAGACCATCTAACTTTATTACATCCGTTGCTTTATGAATATAATATTTAATGTGGGCGTTCTTTTTTTGCGCCTGCGTTGTTTGAAATCCAAGCATGAATAATAATAAAAAGGGAAATCGAAATAGTTTCAATGTGTTCTGGTTTATAGTATAAATATTATAAGGATTAGCCTTATTATTGAATGCTAAATTTAAAGTTTTTAACTTATTAAAATGTAATATCTTTAATACCACTTATATAAAACATTTTAAATTATATACTATGTCAGTCAATAGAAGAAAATTTTTAACAGTATCGGCACTTACAGCAGGCGGTTTAGGTTTGAGCAGTTCTATATTTGGAAGAAAGCTAGATGAGAGAGAGACTGTCTTAGACTTGCCCGAAGCTATTCGAAACCTAAGTCCTCAAGTAGCAGATATAGTGCCTATTTCAGTAGCAGAAAGAAAAGCAAGAATTGATAAAGCACAGGAATTGATGTCCCAAAATAAAATGGATGCTATTTTTTTAGAGGGTACTACTTCTTGTTATTATTATACTGGCATGCGTTGGGGTCAAAGTGAAAGAACTTTTGGTGTGGTTATTCCTGCAAAAGGGTCTTTAGTTTATGTTTGTCCAAAATTTGAAGAAGATAGAGCAAGAGAATTAATACTACCTGCTTTTGGAGAAGAGGTACGTTGTTGGGAAGAACACGAAAGCCCCTATGCAGTGATTGTAGGTATTGTAAAAGATAGAGGTGTTATACACCATAGCATTGGAATGGAAGAAAGAGTAAGATTTTTTATTGCTAATGGCGTAAAAAAAGAAGCTACTGGATTTGAAGTAGTAGACGCCACCCCTGTTACAGCAGGATGTAGAATGATTAAATCATCTGCTGAAATTGCACTGATGCAAAAAGCAAGTGATATTACCATTGAAGCTTATAAAGCTGCTTTTACAACTATTGTTCCAGGTATGTCACAAACATTATTAAGTAATAATATTTCTGCTGCCTTTAAAAAATTAGGATTTAGCGGAGGTGCCTCTGTTCAAGTGGGAAAATATTCTGCTCTACCACATGGAAGTATAACACCACAAACTATTAAAGAAGGAGATATTGTAATGATTGATGGAGGTACTAGTTGTGAAGGCTATGCTTCTGATATTACGAGAACTATTGTGGCAGGTAAACCTACACAAAGACAAATAGATGTTTGGAACTTAGAAAAACAAGCACAGGACGCCGCTTTTGCTGCTATTAAAATTGGGGCACCTTGTGAACAAGTAGATGCTGCTGCAAGAGCAGTGATTGAAAAAGGAGGCTTTAGCACTAATTATAAATTACCAGGACTACCGCATAGAACTGGCCATGGCATTGGATTAGAGGGGCATGAGTGGACTAATTTTGTGAAAGGAAATAAAACGCCTATTGCTGTAGGCATGTGTTTTAGTGATGAACCTACTATTTCTATCCCGGGTGAATTTGGCATTAGATTAGAAGACTGTCTTTATATCGCAGCAGATGGGCCTAAATTTTTCTCTAAACAAAGTATTTCAATTGAAAAGCCTTTTGGATAATTTTTATGGGTAATTTTTAATTCATTTTTTGTAAAATAATATAAGCACTTGGTGTTGCAGGCCTTGAGGGGTTTGCTTGTGCAGTCGAACCAGTTAGGGCAGTACTTAAATTTTTCACACTAAAATAAAGTTCTATATAATCGTTATCGCCTAAGTCCACTAAGTAATTACCACTAAGTAAATTTTTTATTCCAGTTCCTGAAATATTAAAAATAGTATTCGTATTTATATAGGCCGATCCATTTCTTCTAATCCAAACACTTGCCTCATCTACTCCAATATCTGGTTTTATCATTTGAATAGTATAATAAACCTTATATACGCCAGCATGCAGTACTGTAATTTTAGTAGGCTGAGCACTTGTATTTAGCTGCACAGAAATATTATTTAATAATCCATTATAGGAAAATTTCAAAGCAGTGGCAGTAGATACTGCACTAGCAGCTTGTTTAACGGTATCATAAAAGCTTCCATAATCATACACTACCGACATAGAAGAAATATTATTTATTCTGTTAGATAGGTTAATAGTGTCTTTACTATTTAATTTTAAATTAATGCGGTTGCTTAAAGAAAGTGTATCTGCTTTTTTTAATTTATCATTAATAGCTGTTAATGCTAAATTACTAATAGGCTTACTAGAATCAGGGGTATTATTAATTTTGTCAATATTGTATAAGACTTTTATATCTTTTAGATTATCGAAGCCCGTGCCTCCTTGCGAAATACCAAGAATTCCATTGATATTTTGGGCACGCACATTGTCTGCATAAAAAGAGTAGGGCACATAATTTATTTTTTGCGTTCCCATATAGATAAAAGATAAATCACCCACTGTATCTATTTCTATTTGTAGATATTTTTCTGAATTGGACCAGTTTATATTTTCAAATGGACCTACTACTACAATTTTATTAGTTTCATAGGCACCTACCATAATGGTAAATAAACCTAGCACATTGGTAGTAATGGGTGTAATTTCTTGATATTCAATTTTACTAGAAAGGGTATCGGCTTTAATGGATATTCTAATATTAATGGATTTATTAGCAAGTATATAGCCATTATTATCTCTAGCAATGCCTTGAAAGTTAATACCCTTATTGGTTTGAGTAGTTTGAGCGAATCCGTAATTTGTAAAATTACCTAGCAGAGAACAGCTTAAAAAAATAAATATATGATGCAATTTCATTTTACAGTTTTATAATTTTTAAAATTTTCACTTGCGTAAATTTATTAGCCACCTTATAATGGATGGAGATAAAGTATATGCCTGTATTTATTGAATCAAATGATATTATTTTTGAAAAGTCTAGACCCGAATAAGGTCCTACTATAGTCTCGATTTTATTACCATCACTATCTACTATATTAATAGCTATAATATCAATGCCAGCCTGTTTACAAGAAAGTAATAAATAATTAGATACAGGATTAGGCCCCCATTTTAATTTAAATTCAAAGACACCTGGCTTTATTATATTAGGATTTAACATTAAAGCAGGTTGTAAAAAACCTGTAGAAAAAATAATTTTATTTTTTGAGCACCATGTTTGAATAGCAAAGGGTTCGCACAAACTCCAATCAAGCATCCAATTATTATTAGCTTGATTTAATCTGGAGGTGATATTTATTTTTCCGCCAGCCGAATTTATAATAGATGGATCTAGGATTTGTGCTTGAATAAAAAAGCATAGAATTAGTAAACAAGAAAGAAAATATATTTTTAACATCTACTATTAAATAACCTTTAATGTAAAGGCCTTCAAAAATATTTGATTAAGTAAGCAAATAGTTATTTTACCTATTTGAAAATGGGCTCAATTTTCAGCGCAAATAAGCAAGCATTAAAGCAGCAAAAATCTAGGTTTAATTTATTTACAAAATATTGAAAATCAATTATTTAGATAAAGATGCTTAGGATCTAGGCAAGGGCCCTAAAAAATCTTTTCTGCCACCCACCTTTTTTTGTAACTTAAATACAAATTATTAATATGAATAAACATTTATTTT
>RFVO01000036.1 GCA_009928005.1 Chitinophagia bacterium
TATTTAATCGGAGAAAGTTATGGTACAACACGTGTATCTGGTTTGTCTTTAGAATTACAAAACAGACATTGGATGTATTTAAATGGCGTGATATTAGTATCACCCACCGATTTAGGCATTAAGCGCGAAGGCCCTACCAGCGCTGCTTTGCGCGTACCTTATATGGCAGCTACTGCATGGTATCATAAAAAATTACCAGCCGACTTACAATCCAAAGACTTAACTGCTTATTTACCAGAAGTGGAAGCTTTTACAGTGAATGAATTAATGCCAGCCATTGCACAAGGCGGCGTATTAAATGCTGATAAGAAAAAAGAAGTAATCAAAAAACTAGCACGTTATATTGGTATTGGTGAAACAGAAGTAACGCGTTATAGTATGACTATTCCTTTTGATTATTTCTGGAAAGAACTATTACGCGATAAAGGAAAAACAGTAGGTCGTTTAGATTCTCGTTATATTGGTATAGATAAATTAGATGCAGGAGATAATCCTGATTACAATGCAGAACTTACTTCTTGGGAACATTCTTTCACACCTGCTATTAATATGTATCTAAGAGATGAGTTGGGTTATAAGACCGATTTAAACTATTATATTTTTGGTCCAACTTTCCCTTGGGATAATACTAATAATCATACTGGCGATGATTTGCGTCAAGCGATGATGCAAAATCCATATTTACATTTATTAGTACAATCGGGTTATTATGATGGCGCTTGCGATTATTTTAATGCAAAATATAATATGTGGCAAATGGATCCTGCTGGAAAAATTCAAGACAGAATGTTTTGGGAAGGATACCGTAGTGGTCATATGATGTATTTGCGCAAAGAAGATTTAGCAACTAGCAATGATCATTTAAGAGCCTTTATTAAAAAGAGCATACCGAAGGCGGGCACACCAGCGAAATTCTAGTTCATAAAATAGTTGAAATAAAAACCCCATCACGCAGAAGCTTGATGGGGTTTTTAATATCTCGAAATTCTAATTAAAAACGTTTTTTAAAATTGCGGTTATTGTTATTGCGTCCGCCACCGCCTGGTCCGCTAGGACCACGTCCACGATTATTATTTCGATTGCCCTGCCAACGTCCAGCAGCTGGACGGTAATCATCTCTTTCAAAATTTTGATTGCGATGTTTGATATAAGGGGTATTGCTAAATTCAAGCTCACCTCCTGTAATGGCGTTTAACTCTCCTCTAATAGTATCATCTTGTACTAATTCTTTATGCCAGTTGCTATAGGCTAGTTTCATGTAATGTGCAATAGCATGCGCAAAACCAGCTTTTTTCTCTTGGTCTTGTTCTGCCATCGCTTTATCAATGACCAATTCTAAGTTCTTACCTAAATGGGCATATTTGATTTTACGCTTTGGATATGGAATAGGATCGGGCTTCTGCTTATAGGTTTCCTTAGTAGGAATGGGATAAGGGCTGTCTACGTCTAATTGGAAATTGCTCATAAAAAACAGGTGATCCCATAATTTATGCTTGTAGTCTTCTACATTCTTTAGTTGAGGAGTCAAAAATCCCATTAGTTCAATCACTACTTGAGCTTGCTCCTGTCTTTTTGCACGATCTTCAATAGTCATCAAATGGTCCACCATCTTATGAATGTGACGACCATACTCTCTCATCCCCATTAAGCTTCTTGCTGTATTGTATTCCATGTATTTATTACTTCTCGAGTAACAAATGTAAGGATTTATTTTATCTTCGTACCATGGAGCCATTGATACAACAAATTGAAAATATCACTAAAGAAATCCAAAATACGGTCGCTACTACCAGCGCCGAGGTGGAAGCCTTCCGAATTAAATACTTGGGAACCAAAGGATTGGTGAAAAATATGATGGGGGAGATGAAATCGGTTCCCAATGAACAGAAAAAAGAATTTGGTCAACTCCTCAATTCTTTCAAGCTAGCCGCAGAAGAAAAACTTGAAGCTTTAGTGGCAGCATTAGGAGACACCACTACATTAGATTCTACAATTGATACAAGTTTACCGGGCGATGAATTTACAGTGGGCACTAGACATCCTTTAAATTTAGTGCGCAATCAAATGGTATCTATTTTTAAAAGATTAGGATTCGCAGTAGCAGAAGGACCAGAGATAGAAGATGATTGGCATAATTTTGGAGCTATGAATTTACCTGCCGATCATCCAGCGCGTGATATGCAGGATACTTTTTATGTACAAGAAGCTACCGATGAAAATGCGGCATGGTTATTAAGAACACATACATCTAGTGTACAAGCGCGTGTGATGGAAACGCAGAAACCACCTATTCGTGTGATTTGTCCGGGCCGTGTGTATCGTAATGAAACTATTTCAGCAAGAGCACATTGTTTTTTTCATCAAGTAGAAGGTTTATACATTGATGAAAATGTAAGCTTTGCAGATTTAAAACAAACACTTTATTTTTTCGTACAAGAAATGTTTGGCAAAGATGTGAAAGTAAGGTTTCGCCCAAGTTATTTTCCTTTTACAGAACCTAGTGCAGAGATGGATATTAGTTGTCAAATATGCACTGGTAAAGGATGTAATATTTGTAAACAAACAGGATGGGTAGAAATTTTAGGTAGTGGTATGGTACATCCGAATGTGTTAAAAAACTTTGATATAGATCCTGAAAAGTATACTGGCTTTGCGTTTGGTATGGGCGTTGAAAGAATTGCACAATTAAAATACCAAGTAAACGATTTACGTTTATACTCTCAAAACGACTTACGCTTTTTGCAACAGTTTAAGAGTGTCTGATAAATAATTATGTTACATAACACCAAGGGTATTGTTTTACGTGTCACAAAATATGGCGATACGAGTATTATCCTAACGGCCTATACCGAACTTTTTGGTGTGCAACAATACATAGTGAAAGGGGTTAGAGTCACTAGTAAAAAAGGAGCGAATAAGGGCGTGTTTTATCAACCCGCAGCTATTTTACAAATGGAAGTATATCATTCACCTATGAAACAATTGCAAATGGTGAAAGAAGTGAGTTGGGATTTTGTTTATCAAAATGTTTATTCTGATGTACTTCGTAATGCAGTGGCTACCTATATTGTAGAGGTTTTACAACAAACCATGCAACCCGAACCCCATCCAGAATTATTTTATTTAATAGAAGATACTTTTAAACAATTAGATAAAGGCGGCCCTCAATTAGTGGGCAACCTGCCTATTTATTTTTTAATTCATTTAAGCCAAACCATGGGCTTTGGCTTACAAGGAAAATATTCTGTTAGCACACCTGTGTTAGATGTGCGTGAAGGGCAGTTTGTAGAAAAGGTTCCTGCGCATCCTTATTTTTTAGAAGGCCTTGAAGCACAAACTGCTTCTAGTTTTTTACAAGTGCAATTTTATAATGACTTAGATACTATTGTTTTAAACGGTACTCAAAGAAAAAAAATATTGGAACTCTTTCAGTTATCGCTAAGTTGGCATTATAAAAAATTTAGTGAAATAAAATCACTACCTATTTTACAGGAGGTCTTGAAATAAAATACATCTTATGAAAATTAAAATTATCGTATCGGCTATATTATTATTAGTAATTGGCCAGAGTTTTGCCCAAATAAATAAAAGTATGCATACAATAAATATCATTGACTATCAAGCACACCGTGGTGGCAGGGGCCTAATGCCTGAAAATACCATTGCGGCTATGTTAGCGGTAATGGATAACAAAAAAGTAAGCACTCTTGAAATGGATTTAGCTATTACCAAGGACAAACAAGTAGTGGTATCCCACGATCCTATTTTAAATCCATTAATTACAACCAAGCCTGATGGAACTTTTATTAAGGCAAGTGAGCCTAATAAAAATATTATTTATCAGATGGATTATACTGCTTTAGAAAAGTATGATGTGGGTTTAAAAACACATCCTGGCTTTACGGGTCAAAAAAAATTAGCGGCATCAATTCCAACGCTTAGTAGTTTAATAGATAGCGTGGAAGCAAAGTCGAAGACTATAGGAAGAAAAATGAATTATAATATTGAGATAAAATCGGTAGAGGGTAAAGATGGTATAGAACACCCTGATCCTAATGAGTTTGTAGAATTAGTAGTAAATATTTTACAAAAGAAAAATATTTTAAATCGTACAAGTTTACAAAGTTTTGATCTAAGGCCCCTACGTTTACTACACGAAAAATATCCTTACATTAAAACTTCTTATTTAGTATTTGGTGCTGAATGTGTTAATGCTGAAAAGCAAATAGCGTTACTAGGTTTTCAGCCTACTATTTATAGTCCAGAATATAAATATGTAAATAAGGCCATGGTAGACTACTGTCATCAAAAAAATATTCAAGTTATTCCTTGGACAGTGAATACTAAAGAAGAAATAAATACTTTAATACAATTGAAGGTGGATGGCATTATTACAGACTATCCGAACTTGTATTAATAACTAGTTTGTATTAGTCACTAGAAATAATTATTAAATAAGTCGTTGGGCAGAACTTGTTTTTGAAAGAAGTCCATTGGTATCAGCGCCCTTAATCAAAACAATTCCTGGTTTTTTTCCTTTTTCAAAACTACCCAAGCCTTTTTCCATTTGTAAAGCGCGTGCACCATTGATAGAAGCCCAGCCCAACATTTCAGCAAGTGGAATAGAAGGATTATGTTTTTGAATGGTTTTTATTTCATCTATCATATTTAAAGACCAATTACTTGCATAGCTATCAGTGCCTATGACTATCTCAGCATTATTTGTACGCAACAAATCAATAGGTGGCATGGTTTGTTCAATATACTGGTTCGCATTGGGGCATAAACACCAAAAACTATTCGGCATTTCTTTTTGAACAGCTTTAATATCTTCCTTACTCGTAAAACTATTATGCACTAAAATACTGCTAGCTGCTTTTTTAAAATAAGGAAGTACCGATTGCAAACTACTCAGTCCTGTGGCTTCAAAAAAATCAAGCGATACGTTGGTTCTTTCGTACATACCTAAAAAACTTCCCGTCTTTTTTTCAAAGAATTCATTTTCATCCATTGTTTCTTGGTTGTGCATCGTAATAGTATGTGCACCAAAATGATTAGATAATAATTTCCATAAATTAAAACTCACGGAATAAGGAGCATGGGGTACTAAGGAAGCCCGAACACAATTTTGTTCAAAGGCTTCTTGCATTTTTATACCTGCATTTATTTTATCGTAAGAGCGTGTTGGATCTAAATCATATAATTCCACAAAACTATAATAAGCCAATTTGTGTTTTTGTTTTTGAGAAAGGGTATCAAGTGTATTACATATATCTCCCACTGCAACAATTCCATTTTGATACATTTCATTTTCTGCAGCAATAATGGCTTCTTCAACTATATGTTCTTCTACTTTTCTTAATGCCACAATTTGTTTTACAAATTCTTGCAATCCTGAATGTACAGGTATCATGCCCTTCATATGGGATAGTTCCAAATGGCAATGTGCATTGACAAAACCCGGACTAATAATTCCTTCAAAATTTTGAATGTCTTCTCCTGCCTCTTCAATGCCTACCAAGGCTTCAATGGTCCCATCCTTTTGGGTGATTAAAACCAGCTGGTCCTCCAAAAGCTCGGTTCCGGTAAAAATTTGAGTGGCTTGAAACTTTTGATACATATATATAATGACATCCTTTTCTAAGAAGCTGCTTAAAAATAGGCTAGAATCCCCAAAAACCGATTAATCCTAGGTCAAAACTTTGAATCTATAGTGTATGCTATATCTATAACTATCTGATTTCCAGTACCTATTTAGTATCATGTATTTTACGATACAAAAATATTATTGATTATCAATAATTTATAAAGATACAATATAAAAACAATTGCTAAATTCTTGGGAAAACTCAAAATACCCCCGTACCTTCGCCCTCCCTTATAAAATAGGGATATTTTATGGCTGACGGGATAGCGCAGCCTCATTAAAAAAAAGAATTATGAGTAAACTACATTTCACCACGAAGCACGCCAACGCGGCTACCGTTAAACATGGCTGGTACATTGTTGATGGTACTAATCAAACCGTAGGACGTATTGCTTCAAAAATCGCAGCTGTTCTACGTGGTAAGAACAAAGCTTATTACACACCGCACGTTGATTGCGGAGATTATGTAATAATTATTAATGCAGAAAAAGTTTTGTTGACTGGAAACAAATTCCATGACAAACAATACTTAAACTATTCTGGTTACCCAGGTGGTAAGAAAGAAGAAGCTGCTGAAGATTTAATCAAGCGTCGTCCAGAAGTAATTATGGAAAGAGCGGTTAAAGGTATGTTACCTAAAAATCGTTTAGGACGTAAGATGGTTAAGAAATTGTTTGTATATGCTGGTGACAAACACCCTCATACTGCACAACAACCTAAAGAATTTAAATTTTAATTAATTCCAAATATAAATAAATGGAAAAGCAAACAAATGCAGTTGGTCGTCGTAAGGAAGCAGTAACACGCGTTTTTGTAAGTAAGGGTAGTGGAAAAATTACCGTGAATGACAAAGACTATAAAAACTATTTTCCTTTAGTGTATTTACAAAATCAAGTGGAAGCTCCTTTGAAATTAGCCGATGTACTTGGTAAATACGACATCGTAATTAACGCACAAGGTGGTGGTTTAAAAGGCCAAGCCGAAGCAGCCAAATTAGGCATTGCGCGCGTATTAATTGAACTAAATCCTGAATTGCGTCCTGCTTTAAAAGCAGCCGGACAATTAACGCGTGACTCTCGTAGCGTTGAGCGTAAGAAATTCGGACATAAGAAAGCACGTAGAAGCTTCCAGTTCAGCAAACGTTAATCCAAAGACTTTTTACTTATTAATTCATTACAACAAATTATACAAATGGAAAATAACACTTCATTACAACAGCAATTACTGGAGGCCGGCGTACACTTTGGTCACCTTAAGAAGAAGTGGAACCCTAAAATGTTACCTTATATTTTCGCAGAGAAAAAAGGTATACATATTATCGACTTAAATAAAACTGTCGATCATTTACAACAAACTGCTGCTGCTTTAAAGCAAATTGCTAAAAGTGGTAAGAAGATTATGTTCGTAGCTACTAAGAAGCAAGCGAAAGAAATTGTAAGTGAGTGTGCTAAAAAAGTAAATATGCCTTACGCTACAGAGCGTTGGTTAGGTGGTATGTTAACTAACTTCAACACCGTTCGTAAAAGCGTAAAGAAAATGCAAAGCATTGAAAAAATGTTAGCAGACGGTAGTGCTGAAAGCTTAACTAAAAAAGAGCGTTTAACATTAGGTCGTGATAAAGATAAAATGGAAAAAGTATTAGGTGGTATTGCTCAATTGGGTCGTTTACCAGCTGCTTTATTCTTAGTGGATATCGGACATGAGCATATTGCACTTGCAGAAGCAAAGCGTTTAGGTATTCAAACATTTGGTATGGTAGATACTAACTGTGATCCTAACAAAGTAGATTTTTCTATTCCTGCAAATGATGATGCAACAAAATCTATTGCTATTATTACAAACTATATTACTGCTGCTATCGCAGAAGGTTTAGCTGAACGTCAAGCTTCTAAAGATGACGAAGGCGAAACTGAAGAAGGCAACAATGAAAACGAAGCAAAAGCAAAACGTATGGAAGCCGAGGCTAACGCTGAAGGTGGAAGAGGTAAGCGTGGTGCCGGTGCTGCTCCAACAGCTCCAGGTGCACCAAAGCGTCGTATTCAAAGTACACGTCGCCCAGCAGGTAAATAAATATTAACCAATTGGGTTATTGGTGTCCTTGGGATACTAATGACCCAATTGTTTTTTTGATACGAAGCCGTATCCAATTTTTTAACAATCTTATTTTAAAATATATTTTATGAGTACAATTACAGCTGCTGACATTAATAAATTACGTCAAGCAACAGGTGCTGGTATGATGGATTGCAGAAAAGCATTAACAGAAACAAATAACGATTTTGAAGCAGCCATTGATTGGTTACGTAAGCAAGGTCAAAAAGTAGCCGCTAAGCGTAGCGACCGTGAAGCAAAAGAGGGTGTGATTATTGCACAAACTTCTGCCGATCATAAAACAGGTTTTGTTGTTTGTATTTCTTGTGAAACAGATTTCGTTTCTAAGAATGCTGAATTCGTATCCTTTGCTCAAAGCATTGCTGATGCAGCAGTAGCGAACAATGTAAAATCTGCTGCTGAATTAAATGAAGTAAGCGTGAATGGCACTAAAGTGTCTGATATGATTAATGATAAATTAGCTTCTATAGGAGAAAAAATTGGAGTGGCTAAATTTGAAAGAGTTGATGCTGCTTATGTATCATCTTATATTCATGGTGCATACAGAATGGGTGTTTTAGTAGGCTTAAGTGCAGAAGCTGCTGAAGTAGGCAAAGACTTAGCAATGCAAATTGCGGCAATGAACCCAGTGGCAGTAGATCCTGAATCAGTGCCTGCTGAAACAGTTGCTCGTGAGCGTGCTATCATTATTGATACCATGAAAGAAGATCCTAAAATGGCTGGTAAACCAGAAGAAATGATTGCGAAGATTGCAGAAGGTAAAATAAATGCATTCTTTAAAGAGCAAACCTTATTAGCACAAGCCTTTGTAAAAGATGGTGGTAAAACAGTTGGTGAGTACGTAAAGTCTGTTGACGGTGCATTGAAAGTGACTGAATTTAAACGCGTCGCTTTAGGATAAGAATAAAAAATTCTAAAGAATTTAATTTTTTATTCTTTCCCACTCTTATAATTTTTCAAAGCACCCCATAAACGGGCGCTTTGAGGAGCAAATATCTTAAGATCTATTGAAATATTGAGGGTCCCCCCGAGTAGTCGGGGGGACCCTTTTTTGTTGCCCCAAAATTCTTATCTTGCAAGTACAAAATAAGTAGAAATATGTTGCCAAAATACAAGCGTGTATTATTGAAATTATCAGGAGAGGCATTATTAGGAAATCAAAAAACGGGAGACCCTTTTGATCCAAAAATCATTGAGCAATATGCCAATGAAATTAAGCAAGTAGTAGAACTAGGTGTACAAGTAGCCATTGTTATTGGTGGAGGTAATATATATAGAGGAATGAATGAAGCAGATAGTGGTATCGAGCGTGCTCATGGAGATTATATGGGAATGCTTGCCACTGTGATTAATGCGATGGCTATTCAAGCCATGCTTGAAAAAATTGGCGTGTATACACGTTTGCAATCCGCCATTGTAATGGAGCAAGTAGCAGAACCTTATATTCGTCGTAAAGCACTTCGTCATTTAGAAAAAGGACGAGTAGTAATTTTTGGAGCAGGCACCGGGAATCCTTATTTTACTACCGATACAGCAGGATCTTTGCGTGCGATTGAAATGAAAGCCGATGTTATTTTAAAAGGAACTCGTGTCGATGGTATATATGATAGTGATCCTGAGAAAAATCCTGCTGCTGTAAAGTTTGAGAAAATTAGCTTTCAAGAATGTATATCAAAGAATTTAAAAGTTATGGATACTACTGCATTTACATTATGCATGGAAAATAAATTACCCATTATTGTATTTGATATGAACCAGCCTGGAAATTTATTAAAAGTAGTGCAAGGAGCCGCTATTGGAACATTAGTGGGCTAAAGGAGTATAATAAACTCAATTATTCAACCACTGATGTAATTTTTATGGTGTTTCTAGTTCGCTATCTTAATTTTAAAGTATGCAAAAATTAACTTCTTTATTTCTTATTCTTTATTTCGTAGTGGTTGCATCTACAACTACTAATGCACAGAAGACATTAACTTTAACAGAGGCTGTTAAAACAGCACTTCAAAATAGTTACGATATTCAATTGGTGGAGAATAATTTAACCATCTCTAAAAATAATAACGATTATGGAGTAGCAGGTGCCTTACCCATCCTTACTGCTTCTTCAAATAATAATAAGTCAGTATCTACAATTCAACAAAAGTTTGCAGATCCAACACGTAATACTACAAAAACGGGTGTAGACGGAAATACATTAACAGCAGGGCTTACAGCCTCTATCATAGTTTTTAATGGCTATAGAATTATGGCCTTAAAAGATCGTTTAGCCTTAATTGAAAAGCAGAATGGTTTTTTATTGCAATCACAAATGCAAAATACTACTGCACAAGTAATGCAACAATATTATAATGTAGTGCGTCAGCAAGCCTATTTAAAAACCATTGAAAAATCAATTGAAGCGAGTCAACAAAGATTAGATATTGTTAAAACAAGACAGCAAATAGGTGTGGCAAATCAAACCGATATTTTACAATCTAATATAGATCTAAACGCATTATTACAAGCTAAGCAAAACCAGTTATTAATAATTGCACAAGCCAAAACCGATTTAGCAAGAACTATTAATAATAACGAAGATATTTCTTCTTCTATCATTATTAATGATACTATTGCTATTGACAATCAATTAAGTTTTGATAAAGGAGTTAATAGTGTTACCATAGGTTTGAATAATAACCCACAACTAGCTGCATTAAGCACACAAGTAAAAATAAATCAACAGTTAGAAAAAGAAACCAAGGCTTTAATGTATCCTACTTTAAGAGCAAGTACTGGTTATAATGTAAATAGTAATAGTTCTGCAGCGGGTTTTAGTTTATTGAATGAAACACAAGGTCCATTTTTAGGAGTGAATTTATCTATTCCTTTATATGGTGGTGGCGCTGCTAAAAAAACAGTAGCAAATGCAAGGATAAGTTCTAAAAATGCTGAAATACAAGCTCAAAGTTTACAAAAAGATATTTTTACGAATGCTTATAAAACTTTTGACTCTTATAAAAATAGTATTGAGCAATTACCTATTGAATCTGAAAATTATAGCATGACAAATGCCTTACTTAATTTAGTGATGCAAAAATATCAATTAGGTCAAGCTACCATGGTAGATGTAAAACAAGCACAACAAAGTTTTGAAAACGCAGGATTTAGATTAATAAGTTTAAAGTATACAGCTAAAATAGCAGAGATTGAATTAAAGCGTATTTCGAATCAATTGAAATTTTAAAGCATAGATGCAGTCAAAGCTTCCCTATATTGGCACTAGTATTTTTACAGTCATGAGCCAACTGGCGATAAAGTATAACGCCATCAATCTAGGGCAGGGCTTTCCCGATTTTCCTATGAGTGATGCACTCATTGATTGTGTCACAGAGGCCATGAAAGCCGGTGGAAATCAATATGCGCATACCAATGGGGTTCCTTTATTAAGAGAAAGACTAGCTGAGAAAATTAATTCTTTATATGCAACAAACATTAATCCTGAAACTGAAATTACTGTAACACCTGGTGGCACTTATGCAATTTTTTCAGCATTTTCTACTATTATTCAACCAGGGGATGAAGTTATTATTTTTGAACCTGCTTACGATAGTTATATACCCAATATTACTTTTAACGGAGGGGTAGTGGTACCCATTGCCTTAACCTATCCTAATTATAGTATTCCATGGGATACTTTAAAGACAGCCATTACTAAAAAGACCAAGGCTATTTTAATGAATACGCCGCATAATCCAACTGGAATGGTGATGACAAAAGAAGATATTTTACAATTACAAGAAATAGTGCTTTCCAATAATTTGTATTTAATAAGCGATGAAGTTTACGAGCACTTAATTTATGATGATAAAAAACATGAGTCGGTAATTAAGTATCCTGGATTATTCGCTCGTAGTTTTGTTTGTTTTTCTTTTGGTAAAACTTATCATTGTACTGGTTGGAAGCTTGGCTACTGCGTAGCGCCTGAAAATTTAATGAAGGAATATCGCAAAGTACATCAGTTTAATGCCTTTAGTTGTGATACACCTAAACAATTAGGTATTGCAAAACACATGTTAGATAAAGAAGACTATTTAAGTTTAGGTAATTTTTATCAAGCTAAACGTGACTACCTAAGAAAATTATTAGCAAGCACACCATTAAAATGTATACCTTCTTCTGGTTCTTATTTTGAATCTTATAGTTATGCAGCTATCACACATGAATCTGATAAATCATTTGCAGAAAAATTAGTAAAAGAATATGGAGTGGCAGTAATTCCTATGTCTGCTTTTTATCACGATGCGACAGATAACAAAGTAATTCGACTTTGTTTTGCTAAAAAAGAAGCTACACTAGAAGCTGCTGCTGCTTGTTTACAAAAATTATAAAATTAACATAAAACCTTTTATTTTATGTTAGCTATTCGCAGTCAGTTTTTGAATCATTTTAATAATCCACCTTCTTTAGTGGTCAAGTCTCCTGGAAGAATAAATTTAATAGGAGAACATACCGATTATAACCATGGTTTTGTATTACCTGCAGCTATCGATAAATTTATTGAAGTAGCCATTGGCAAAAGAAACGATGGATGCATACATATGGTGGCTCTAGATTTAGGAGAATCCATCATTCTACCCATGCATAATTTAACACCTCATGCTACACAATGGGTTAATTATATAATTGGGGTAGTGGACCAAGCATTAAATAGTTTATCTAGTGGTGAAAATAAATTAGCTAATACTAAAATGCTGACATCTATTAATGACAAAGACTTAGCTGCTGGTTTCAATATTTGTATTCATGGTAATATTCCATTAGGTGCTGGCCTTTCAAGTTCTGCTGCTGTTGAGTGTGCGGTATTATTTGCAATCAATGAATTATACCAACTTTCACTTACTAAAATGCAAATGGCTTTAATGGCTCAAGCCGCAGAACATAAATTTGCAGGGGTAAAATGTGGTTTGATGGATATGTTTGCAAGTTTACATGGACAAAAAAATAAAGTCATTTTATTAGACTGTGATAGTTTGGCCTTTACATATTACCCCATTGAATTAAAAGACTATAGTATAGTTTTATTCGATACTCAAATTAAACATGCGCTAGTTTCTTCTGAATATAATACCCGCCGTTTAGAGTGTGAGCAGGGATTAAAAATAATTCAAGAAAAATATCCTAATGTTAAAACATTCAGAGATATTAGCTTGGAACAAGTTGAGGAATGTTTGGCATCTTGGGATATTCCCCAAAATGAAATGAATGTAAATAAAATACAAGAGAAAACAACAAAAGATAAAAATAGTAAGGTATATCAAAGATGTAAATATGTGGTGGAAGAAATTGCTCGTGTGCAATTAGCCGTGCTGGATTTAGAGAAGGGCGATATGCAAGCCTTTGGAAAGAAAATGTTTGCAACACATGAAGGATTATCCAAATTATATGAAGTGAGTTGTCCTGAATTAGATTTTTTAGTAGAAGCTGTAGCTAGTAATAAAAATGTTTTAGGTGCTAGAATGATGGGAGGTGGCTTTGGTGGTTGCACTATTAATATTATCAAAAAAACGGCAGTAGATCAAATAACAAAAGAATTAACTGCCCACTATGCTAAAGCTATGCATAAAGAATTAGCTTTTTATATTACAAGCATTGAAGAAGGCACGCATTTAGTAGCATAAAAAAACCAACTCTTTTTATTTTGTTGAAAAACTATACACCGTCGTTTGGTGATAGGTTTCACCTGGTTTTAATATAGTGCTTGGAAAGCCATGCTGGTTGGGGCTATCAGGAAAATGCTGTGTTTCTAAAGTAAGCGCATAATGTTTATTATAGACTATTCCCTTTTTAGTACCTGTTAAAGTACCATCTAAAAAATTACCTGAATAAAATTGAAGACCAGGTTCGGTGGTAGCCACTGTTAAATATCTTCCGCTATTAGGTTCATACACATTCGCAATTTCTTGCAAACCATCTGCTTTATTTAAAACCCAGTTATGGTCATAGCCACCTACAACTTTATCTAAGTCTAGACCTATTTTCTTAGGACTTGTAAAATCCATTGGGGTTCCCTTCACATCTACTAAGGCACCTGTAGGAATTAAGACTGTATCAACTGGAGTAAATTTGCTTGCTTTAATTTGTAGAATATGATCATAAATAGTGGGCGATTTGCCAGCGCTTAAATTAAAATAAGCATGGTTGGTTAAATTAATAACAGTAGTTTTATCAGTACTTGCGGTGTACTGAATTTTTATAGCATTATTAGCCGTTAAAGTATATACTACTTCTACTTTTAAATTTCCTGGATAACCTTCTTCACCGTCTTTACTTAGATATATTAATTGTATACTACTATCGCCAGGTAAAACTGTTGCTTCCCATAAAACTTTATCAAAACCTTTTAAGCCACCATGTAACGACTGACCATTGTTATTTAAAGCTGCTTTATACTCTATGCCCTCAATAGTATAAGTTCCTTTTGCTAATCTATTGGCATATCTACCAATTAAGGCTCCAAAATAAGGATTCCCTTTTTGTAAGTAACCATCAAATTTTTCATAGCCTGTAAGAACATCACCATAACTACCATCTTTGGCTTGGGTAATTATTTTTGTAAGTATACCACCATAATTAATAATACCTACTTGCATGCCAGCAGCATTTGTTAAAGTATATTCAGTAACGGACTTGCCCTCATAAGTTCCTACATTTTGCTGAACTATAGAAATAGCCTGCTTACTAGTACCCAAAGAACAAGCAAAAAGAAAAATAGATAAGAAGACAACATTCATTAAGTTAGCCACTAAATTTTTTTTCATTTTGCTTGTTTTTTATAATTAATTCAAAGAAATTTAATACCAAGAACCATTTATTATTTTATCTCCATTTGCATTATTATTTGCCATTCTTCTTTTTAGATTCTTTCTATGTATAAATGTAGTAATAAACATTAAAGGAATAAATACAAAAGTTAATGGAGGAATTCCTAAAATGCTAATCCACTTACCACCAAAATGACGACGCATAGGTCGGCGTAAACGCTCAGCAATAATATACATAGCTGGCACTATAAATAATGTCATGAAAAAGGCAAATGCCAAACCATAAATTATAGTCCAACTTAATGGCTTCCAGAAAGCAACGTTGTCACCTCCAAAGAAAATATGTGGATTTAATTCACTAAATAAAGTCACGAAATTGATATTAAAGCCAATAGCAATTGGTAAGAAACCTAAGATAGCTGCAAGGGCTGTTAATAAGACCGGAATAATTCTAGTCTTTCCTGCTTGAATTACGGCCTCTCTTGTTTTATAGCCTCTGGTTCTTAACTCATCAGCAAATTCAATTACCAATATTCCATTTTTCACCACAATACCTGCAAGCCCTACAATACCTAACCCTGTCATTACACCAGAAACCTTCATGCCAAATATAGAGAAACCTAAAAGCACACCAATAATACTAAATAAAATTTCAGTTAAGATTATCACCGATTTAGAAATAGAATTGAATTGTAACACTAGTGTAAATAAAATTAACATTAAAGCAATCACAAGTGCTTTTCCTAAAAATGCAACTGTTTCTAATTGTTGTTCATTCTCGCCTGTTTGTTTTACAGTCACTCCTTCAGCAATACCTTTGAAATTACCAATATATTGCGCAATGACTGCGTTCACCGCAGTAGGGTTATATCCTTGATCTAATTGAACATTCGATCTTAATTGAATTAATCTTTTTTGATTTTTTCTATTAATGCTACCAAAGGTATTGGTAGGTTCTACTTTCACAAGAGAGCTAATAGGAATATTTTTTACCATACCACCTGCTGCCATATCTCTAAAAGATAAACGCATGTTTAATAGATCTACTAAATTATTTCTTTGTAGTTCTTCGTTTCTTAATTGAATTTTATATTCATCTTTACCATCTTTAATTTTAGAAACTTCTTTACCAAATAAAGCTGTACGAATTTGCATTCCTACTTGTGCACTACTTACCCCTTCAATTAAGGCACGGTCTCTATCAATTGTTAAGGTTAATTCAGGATTGACTAAATCCACATCCATCTTTAACCCATCAATACCAGGAATTTGTGCTGCGTCTAAATAATTTTTTAAACCCACTGCTGTTTTCACTAATTTATCAAAATCATCGCCTTGAATTTCAATATTCACTGGAGGGTCCGTTGGTGGTCCACTTGATTCTTGTGTAACAGTAAATTCAGCACCAGGAATACCTTTCATCTGAGCACGAATAGCATCTAAATAAGGTTCTGTAGATTTACCATGGCGTTTTTCATATTCCACAAAATTCACTTGCACACGACCTAGTTCAGATCTTGTACTTCTATCACCACGCATAGGATCGCCTGCACCTACTGCCACATTGGAAATAATACTTTCTACCAGTGGGTTCTTTTTATTATTATCCATTTCCAATGCCTTGGTTACTTTCTGTTCTACTATTTTAGTAATAGAATCGGTATAGTTTACTTTACTTCCAACTGGTAATTTTAAATACACATACACTTGGTTAGGATCTCCCTTAGGAAAAAATTCAATACCTACTCTACCTGTACTAATATTAATTCCAAAAAAGACAAAAGAAAATATTAATAAACCAAATGTGCCAATTAGTAACTTAACTGGTCTCCATCCACCTAAGGCGCGGCGTAATATGCGCTCGTAGGTATTCATTAATTTAGGAAGTGTATTAGTCTGAAATTTTTCAATTAAATCGGTAATAAAATATTTATTAGCTACTACCAAAATCATAAAGAAGATTAATAAGTTTCCTAGGAAGGTAAAACCCATTAAATCTAATAAAATACCAATAGCAATAGGAATCCAGAAATTTCTTTTCTTGAAAATAGCCGACTTAGGCTCCTCAGATTTTATTTCCTCATGATTCATGAAATCAACTGCAAAAACAGGATTCATAATAAAGGCAACTACTAGTGAAGCAGCTAAAGTAAATATTAACATAGCCGGTAAATAAATCATAAACTTACCAATAATACCAGGCCAGAATAATAAAGGGAAGAAGGGAGCTAATGTAGTAATCGTACCAGCTAATACAGGAACAAAAACTTCACCAGCAGCCATTTTAGCGGAAGTAGTAGCAGTTAATTTTCCTTTGCCTTGCACAAAAATGCGGTGTGTATTTTCTATTACCACAATGGCATCATCTACAATAATACCTAGTCCAAATAAGAGGGCAAATAAAACCATGAAGTTTAAAGTAATATGTGAACCCACTAGTAAGTCACCAGCAGGTAACAATACAAAGGCCACAAACATACTCAAGGGTACAGATAAGGCTACAAAGAAGGCATTCGTCACACCCATAAAGAACATTAATACGACAAGTACTAAAATAAAACCAATAACAATTGAGTTCACTAAATCTGTAAATGAACTTTTCGTTCTTATACTTGTGTCACCTGAAATAACTAAGCTTACATCTTTTGGTATATCATTGGCAATTGCCTCTTCTACAATTTTCTTTACCGCATCCGTAGTGGCAATTAAATTTTCTCCATTACGCTTAATAATATTTAGTGTAAGTACATTTTTACCATTTAATCGGGCATAGCTTTCATTATTCTTCACAGTATCTTTAATAGTGGCCACATCTTTTAAATAAATTGGCGCACCATTTGAATTGCGCACAATAATATTAGCAATATCATTTGCATTTTTTAATTGTCCTTTTAATTGTAGGTTACGATTCATTGTACCTACTTCTAATAAACCACCAGATAAATCGAGATTTTCTCTTTGAATAGCACCGCTAATATCATCAAAAGTGATGCCCGAGCTTTGCATTCTATAATTATCTACATTAATTTGAAATTCTCTCTCAGGCGCACCCACTAAATCAATTCTGTTCACTTGTGAAATACTTTCCAATTTATCTTTTAAATCGTCTGCATATTTTTTTAATTGAACAGGACTATAGTTACCACTTATGTTTACATACATAATAGGCATATCACTTATATTTAATTCAATAACCCTAGGTTGTTGTGTTAAATCTGTTGGCAATTCAGACTTGGCTTTATCTACCGCGTCTTTTACCTTTTGTAAAGCAATTTCTGGTTTTACATCTGTGCTAAACTCTACTGTAATGGCTGAAAAATCTTGTTGAGAGGTAGAAGTAAATTTGCTAATTTTTACACCGCTAATACTCTTAATTTGTTTTTCAATAGGGCGTGTTACTAAGTTTTCAATATCCTTAGGGGAGTTACCTACATACACCGTTTGCACGAATATATTTGGAATGACTACTTCTGGAAAATTCTCTTTAGGAAGAGTAAGGAATTGATAAATCCCTCCTATACTAAGAAATAACATTACCAAATAAATAGTGGTCTTATTGGTAATACTCCAAGAAGTGGGTTTAAATTCTTTAAACTTTTCTTTTATTTTATTGATAGTCGACATAATGATCTATTAAGCTTTATTTTTTAATTATTTATCTGAAGTAGTAATATTTTGACCATCAAACAAGGTCTGATACCCTTCTGTAATTACATTGTCACCAGCTACTAAGCCTGTTAAAATTTCGATATTATTACCATAATATTGACCTACTGTTACTGCTTTTTTACGCGCTATTAATTTTCCATTTTCCAATACGGCTACATAAATAAACTTACTTTTTTCATCGTTTTGTAATAAATTAATTGGAGCACTAATCGCATTCTTTTTTTCATAATCTTTAATTTTAACTTGCACTAGTTGATTAGGTCTAAAATTTTTATCAATAGGTAATTTTGCTTCTATATAAAAACTTCTGCTGAGTGGGTCAATCACATTCCCTACAACCGATATCTTAGCATCAATAATTTTTTGAATATCAGGAAAATTTAAACTTGTTTCCGTGCCCACTTTTATTTTACCAGCATAATTCTCAGGTACCATTGTGGTTAATTTTAAACGACTAGTATTTACAATTTTTATTTGACCAGGACCTATAAAAAGCTCACCCACTTTCACATTCACCTCCTCGGCCACACCATCTACATCGCTATAGACACTTGTATAAGCTAGTTGATCACGCACTACACCTAATTGTTCTGTCGCTGCTTTTAATTGACTAGCTAAGGCTTCTGCATTTGTTTTTGCTGTTAATAATTGTATTTCGCTACCAATATTTTGATCCCATAAATTCTTTTGTTTCTCATACACCGATTTAGCTAAAGCTGCTTGTGATTTTAAAGTTTCAATATTTTGAGATGCTGCAGCGGCGCTTTGTTTAATTAAGCTATTGTCTAATTGTAATAGTAATTGACCTTTTCTAACTTGGTCACCTCTTTTTACAAATAAGCCTTTTACTTGTCCACCACCCGCACGAGGTGTTACAAAAGAAACACTTTCAGATTCTACTTTTCCTTGTAGCTCTATATAATGAGTGAAATCTTGAGTAGCTAATGGAGTTACTGCTACAAGTATAGCTTTTGCTGCTTCTGCACCACCTGCTTTAGCAATAGCTTTTTCAAGTGTGGCAATTTTAGCATTCAAGCTTAGACTCTCTTTTTTCAATGCTGCCAAGGTAGCTTTCTGTGTTTCTAAGGTATTATCACCTCCACCGCAGGCTATGGCGAATAAAATTAAAGTACTTGTTAAGACTGTAGATATATTTTTCATTATTGTTATTTTAAAATTTTAAGTTAAGAGTATTATAATTTTCCGGTAGCTTTTAATAAATCTACTTTAGCAATTAAAGCAGTATATAATGCATTCATGAAATTATTTTGTGCACTTACTAAATCGGCTTGTGCTGCAGATATTTCTGTGTTAGAACCTGTACCAGCTTCAAATTTCTTTTTAGTTTGT